>NZ_JBWJZD010000039.1:0-53751 GCF_056429065.1 Bradyrhizobium sp. USDA3010 | reverse complement strand
CGTTGCAAAGTACCGGTCGTCAGGCGGTGAAAAGCCGAAGGCAATCCTGTGCGCCTCGTCAGAGCAGATGTACGGCCGCATCAATCGGGCCCAAAAGCCGCACTCTCACGAATAGGACGGGCTAGATGATTCAACGACGGCACGTCTTCCACATTGGCGGTTATGATCCAATCACCCCAGAAGAGCAGGTCGAACGGTTGCGCCGCTCGCTGTCGAGCTTCGAAAAGGTTTGGGGCGCCTCTTCACGGCTGTCGGAAATCTCGAACACATCTGCAATCAATGCTTCGTGCGACCTGGAAGCATGGGGACCAAACTGGAAAACCGACACCACCTTCGAGATGCTGCGCTGGGACGATCTCATCCGGCGCGATTCGGGAGTTAGGCTGGTGCCTCGCCTCGTTCAGTCCCTGAAAGCGCTATTCAACTTCATCCTTACCGGAACACTATTCAGATATGCGGTCGCAAGCTGGAAATATGCTCTCTTCTTTGTCTTTCCATATTGCTGTTTGCTGTTGATTGCATGCTGCGGCATTGGGCTGTCATATCTGCTTGTCAGGCTCATACCCGCTACATTCTGGGTTGAAGAATTGCTGCTTGGTATTTTCCTATCGCTTGCCATCTTCATCAGCTCGATGCTCTGGATTGGACCCAAGCGTCGGATAAACCACATCCTTGATGATGCCATTTTCTCCTACCAGTTTCTTTACGGGCAAAAAGGCGAGCTTGATAAGCGCCTCGGCGATTTTGCGGCCTTGATATTGAGAACAGCTCGGGCCGCAGATGTTGATGAAATTCTGATTGTTGGCCATTCCCTTGGCGCCGCGCTCTCGATAGCGGCTGTCGCGCGCGCGCTGAAGCTGGATCCTCTGCTTGCAACGCACGGACCGAAGCTATGCATTCTCACAGTGGGCGCCACGATTCCCAAATTCTCATTGCATCCGATGGGCGGCCAGATACGGGAAGCGGCACAACTTGTGGCCGGAACGTCTGCCATCGACTGGGTCGAGTACCAGGCACGAGATGACGCAATCAGCTTCTATCGCTTCGATCCCGTCACGCTGAAACGCACCAGTCGAGACTATTCAGGAGAGCACCCGAAGATTCGGCGCGTCCAAATACATTCAATGATCGATCCGGTCCGCTTCAGACGTCATCGATTCAACTTCATGCAAATTCACTATCAGTTTCTAATGGGAAACGATCAGCGCTCGGTTTACGACTATTGCGTGATTACTTGCGGCCCGCTCGCGTTCAACGTCGCGACTTCACCGTCCGGGGCTGTTGGACTATTCGAGGCAAACGGTTCGGTGATGACAGCCCGAGGTTGCTGAGAAGACCCTTCACCAAGCTCAAACATGGCGCGTTGGCACCGGACGTCAGACGCGTGGTTGCGCACCCCGGTTCGATGCCGGCGCATCGCCCCGAAATGACGCGCCGCCGCGCGCTATCCGGCAGCTTTGAGATCCAGCGGCACCGCGGCCTCATATTTCGAATTGTGCAGCACCAGCGACGTCCTGACGTTGCGCACATGCGGCGCGGCCGTCAGGTGGGTGACGAAGTCCTGGAAGGTCGCCATGTCGGGGGCAACGCATTTGAGGATGAAATCGACCTCGCCGGACAGCATCCAGCATTCCCGCACCAACGGCTCGGCGCGCACGAAATTCTCGAAGGCGCGGAGATCGGCATCGGCCTGGCTCGACAGATGCACCGAGGCGAACACCGTGACGTCGTAGCCGAGGCGGCGCGGATCGAGCAGGCCGCGGTAGCCCTGGATGTAGCCCTCCTCCTCCAGCGCCCGGACCCTGCGCAGGCAGGGCGGCGGCGAGATCCCGACGCGTTTGGCGAGTTCCACATTGGTGATTCGGCCATCGGCCTGGATCTCGGCGAGGATTTTGAGGTCGATCTCGTCAAGGTTCTTCGACACGCGACTTGGGTTCCCTCAGAGTTTGGACGGCTTGGCAGGTCTGCCGGCAACTCTCATAGCGCAGCCGGACTGCATTGCGCAATTTTATTGCGCGTGCAGCGCACGATTTCGCGAATGTGACTTCAGTTCCGGGGAAAAATCGCTGCCATGGATTGCAAATCTTGCATAGCTTCCCAGATATCCTAGACTTGGATTTGACACTTTTGGCGCCGCCGTGACGCGTTTCCGGGGCGCTTCCCGCACAAGTCCTTGATCAAAATCCCCAAAACAGAGGGATCTCACAATGCCCGCGCCTACCCATGCCAAGGTCGTCATCATCGGGTCCGGCCCCGCCGGTTACACCGCAGCGATCTACGCGGCGCGCGCGATGCTCGAACCGATCCTGATCCAGGGCATTCAGCCGGGCGGGCAGCTCACCATCACCACTGACGTCGAGAACTATCCCGGCTTCGCCGATGTGATCCAGGGCCCCTGGCTGATGGAGCAGATGGAGAAGCAGGCGGCCCATGTCGGCACCAAGATCGTCACCGATCTTGTCAACAAGCTGGAACTCGGCCAACGCCCGTTTCGTCTGACCTGCGATTCCGGCGACGTCTATCTCGCCGAGACGGTCATCCTCGCCACCGGCGCCCAGGCGCGCTGGCTCGGACTGCCCTCGGAAGAGAAATTCCAGGGCGGCGGCGTGTCGGCCTGCGCGACCTGCGACGGCTTCTTCTACCGCGGCAAGGACGTCGTGGTGGTCGGCGGCGGCAACACCGCGGTCGAGGAAGCGCTGTACCTGACCAATCATGCCTCGCAAGTCACCATCGTGCATCGCCGCGATCATTTCCGCGCCGAGCGCATCCTGCAGGAGCGGCTGTTCAAGCATCCCAAGATCAAGGTGGTATGGGATTCCGCGATCGACGAGATTTGCGGCACGGAGAACCCGAACAAGGTCACCCATGTGCGGCTGAAGAACGTCAAGACCGGCGCACTGACCAACCTCAAGACCGACGGCGTCTTCGTTGCGATCGGCCATGCGCCGGCGACGGAGCTCGTCAAAGGCCAGATCAAGCTGAAACCGTCGGGCTATGTCGAGGTGGCGCCGAACTCCACGGCGACCTCGATGCCCGGCCTGTTCGCCGCGGGCGACGTGGCGGACGAAACCTTTCGGCAGGCGGTCACCGCCGCCGGCCTCGGCTGCATGGCAGCGCTCGAGGCGGAACGCTTCATTGCTCTTCGCGCGAGCGATCGCGCAGCGGCGGAATAATCATGGCACGCTCTCGCGACGGATTTACGGATATGGATTGGGACAAGCTGAAGGTCTTTCACGCTGCGGCGGAAGCGGGCAGCTTCACGCATGCCGGCGAGCAGCTCGGCCTGTCGCAATCGGCGGTCTCCCGCCAGGTCAGCGCACTGGAGCAGGAGCTCTCGGTGTCGCTGTTTCACCGCCATGCCCGCGGCCTGATCCTCACCGAGCAGGGCGACCTGCTGTTCCGTACCGCGCATGACGTGTTCATGCAGCTGCAAGCGGCGCGCGCAAAGCTCACCGACAGCCGCGAGCGGCCGAGCGGCGATCTCAAGATCACGACGCCGCCGGCGCTCGGCATCAACTGGCTGATCCCGCGGCTCGACGAGTTCGTCGCGCTCTATCCGGACATCCGGATCTCGCTGATCGTCACCGACGAGGACCTCGACCTGTCGATGCGCGAGGCCGACGTCGCGATCCGCACCCGCAAGCCGACCCAGCCCGACCTGATCCAGCGCAAGCTGTTCTCGATCGGCTTCCATGCCTATTGCTCGCCGGAATACATCAAGCGCTTCGGCACGCCGCGGACGCTGGATGATCTCGACTCGCACCGCATCATCATGCTCGGCGACTCGCAGGTGCCGCCGCATCTGCAGAACCGCAGCTGGCTGATCGATGCCGGCCGCAACGGCTCCGGTCCGCGCGAACCCTACTTCAAGGTCAACAACATCCTTGGCCTGGTGCGCGCCTGCCAGCAGGGCCTCGGCATCGCCGCGTTGCCGGACTATCTGGTCGAACAGAACAACCTCGTGCAGCTGTTCGGCGAGTCCGACTCGATCGCGCTCGACACCTACTTCGTCTATCCGGAAGAGCTGAAGACAGTGGCCCGGGTGCAGGTGTTCCGCGACTTCGTGGTCAGCAAGGCGCAGCGCTGGCCGTCCTGATTAAGCTGCCCTTATAGGGCTGGTTTATAGGCTTTCCGCGCTGCCCCAAGAGGCCCCTGAATCTCCGCATGACTGACATGCGACCTGGATAGTTGCTGCAGGGCATCGATGGGGATCATAGTGCTTACACGCTGAGCGGTCGCGTCGCGCATATGTCCCCCTCCTCCAGTGGCGCGGAAGTTCAGTAATCCCTCTTGGAAGGTGATTGTGTCGGCCTCACGTGGCCAATACCTTAAGCCGGGCTCACTCGAGCCCGGCTTTTTTTCATCTCCATGTCTTTCACCTCCATGTCTTTCACCTCCAAGTCTTTCACCTTCAGGTCTTTCGCCTTGATGTCACGCCCGAACGTGCCGCACGTCACGGTCAGCATGTGGATTGACAACAACCTCGCAGCGCAGCATCATTATCCAATGATCACGACTTCGTGCGCCGTTCTGTCGTCGAAAAAAGCTCCCCTCCCGGGGACACGAGATCGCGCGCGATAAGATCACCTTCGCATTCAACCGATCCCGAAACCCCGCCGCCTGGACGGGGTTTTTTGTTGGTCCCGTCTCCGGCCTTGCCCCCTTAGGAGATGGAACATGACTGAGCTACACCAGCAATTGCAGGGCCTCTGGCTGCCCCTGATCACGCCGTTCCGCGACGGCGAACTCGACGTCACCTCGCTGCGTCGCCTGGTGCGGCACTATGCCAGCGGCCCCGTCGACGGCTTCATCCTCGGTGCAACCTCCGGTGAAGGCATGGCGCTCAGCACCGATGAGTGGGAGGGTCTGGTCAGCGTCGTGCTCGACGAGCTCAGTGCCAACTCCCGCCATTTGCCGGTCTGCCTCGGGCTCTCCGGCGCCTCGACGGCCAGGATGAAGGATGCGCTTGACGATACGGCCGACTGGCCGATCAACGGCTACCTGATCGCGAGCCCCTATTACATCAGACCCTCGCAACGCGGGCTTGTGCAGCACTTCAACGCGCTGGCCGATCACGCGTCGTGGCCGGTGGTGCTCTACAACATTCCCTATCGCACGGCGGTGAACCTGACCAATGAGACGCTGCTGGCGCTCGCGGAACATCCCAACATCGCCGGCATGAAGGATTGCTGCGCCGACCGCGCGCAGTCGATCGACTTCCTCAACCGCCGGCCCGCCGGCTTCCGCGTGCTGACCGGCGAAGACGCGCAGACCTTCGACGCGCTCTCGGACGGCGCCGACGGCGCGATCCTGCTCTCAGCGCATCTGCAAACAGACACGTTCGCTTCGATCCGCACATTGCTGAAGCAGGGCAAGCGCGACGCGGCGCTGGCGGCCTGGCAGAGCGTCGTCGGCCTGACCCGGCTGCTGTTCGCGGAACCGAGCCCGGCGCCGGCCAAGCACTGGCTGTGGCGGCAGGGGCTGATCGATAGCCCCGAGGTGCGGCTGCCGATGGTGGAGGTGAGCGAGGATCTCGCGACCTGGCTCGATGCCGAGATGGAGCGGCGTGCGCAGCTTCTGCTGCCGGCGTGAAGAGGGTTGGGGTGAGGGGCCGCTTCCGCAATATCGGAGGGAGATGGATTCGCTGAGAGTCCCCCTCACCCGGATCGCATCTTACGATGCGATCCGACCTCTCCCCGCAAGCGGGGCGAGGTAAGAGACGCCTAATCCAGCTTCACCCTCGCCAATCGCAGCGCGTTGCCGATCACGCTGACCGAAGACAGCGCCATCGCGGCGGCGCCGACCATCGGCGACAGCAGGATGCCGAACAGCGGATACAGCACGCCGGCCGCGATCGGCACTCCGGCGGCATTGTAGACGAAGGCGAACGCCAGGTTCTGGCGGATGTTGCGCATGGTTGCGACCGACAATCGCCGCGCCCGGACGAGGCCCATCAGGTCGCCGGTGAGCAGCGTGATGCCGGCGCTCTCGATCGCGACATCGGTGCCGCCGCCCATCGCAATGCCGACGTCGGCAGCCGCCAGTGCCGGCGCGTCATTGACGCCATCGCCTACCATCGCGACGGTGCGGCCCTCGCCGCGCAGCCGCTGCACGACCTCGCTCTTGCGCTCCGGCAGCACGCCGGCCTCGACCTCGTCGATGCCGAGCGTCTTCGCCACCGCGCGCGCGGTGGTCTCATTGTCGCCGGTCAGCATCACGATGCGCAGGCCCTCGGCACGCAGCGCCTGCAGCGCGCTGGCCGCCGACGTCTTGACCGGATCGGCGATCGCGATCACGCCGGCGACGCGGCCATCGACCGCGACGTAGATCGCCGTCGCGCCATCGCGCCGTGCAGCTTCGGCCGCCTGGTCCAGCGCAGCCGTCGCGATCTTCAGTTCGGCCATCAGCACCGCATTGCCGAGTGCAACCTGCTTGCCTTCGACCGTGCCGGTCGCGCCCTTGCCGGAGGGCGAGGCAAAATTGCTGACGGCCACCGATGCCAGCTTGCGCTCTTTGGCGGACGCGATGATCGCCTGCGCCAGCGGATGCTCGCTGCCCTGTTCGACACTGGCGGCTAGGCGCAGCACGCCGTTCTCGTCGAACCCTTCGGCCGCAATGATGCGCACGACCTTCGGCTTGCCTTCGGTGAGCGTACCGGTCTTGTCGATGACCAGCGTGTCGATCGCCTCCATCCGCTCAAGCGCCTGGGCGTCGCGGATCAGGATGCCGGAATGCGCGCCGCGGCCGACGCCGACCATGATCGACATCGGCGTTGCGAGCCCCAGCGCGCAGGGGCAGGCGATGATCAGCACCGTGACCGCGGCGACCAGCGCAAAAGTCAGGCGCGGCTCGGGGCCGAACATCGTCCAGGCGATGAAGGCGAGCACGGCCGCGGCGATCACCGCCGGCACGAACCAGCCGGCGACGCGGTCGGCAAGCCGCTGGATCGGCGCGCGCGAGCGCTGCGCCTTCGCCACCATGTCGACGATCCGCGACAGCATGGTGTCGCGACCGACCTTCTCGGCACGCATCACGAGGCCGCCGCTCTGGTTGACGGTGCCGCCGATCACGCTGTCGCCTTCGGCCTTCGTGACCGACATCGATTCACCCGTGACCATGGATTCGTCGATGACCGCGCGGCCCTCGATGACGACGCCGTCGACCGGTACCTTCTCGCCCGGGCGCACGCGCAGGCGGTCGCCGACCTTGATCGCGTCGATGTCGATGTCCTCGTCGCCATGATCGGTAATGCGCCGCGCGGTCTTGGGCGCGAGACCAAGCAACGCGCGGATCGCGCCCGAGGTCTGCGCGCGGGCGCGCAATTCCAGCACCTGGCCGAGCAGCACCAGCACCGTGATCACGGCCGCCGCCTCGAAATAGACCGCGACCGCACCATGCATGTCGCGGAACGCCGGCGGGAACAGCTGCGGCGCCAGCGTCGCGACCACGCTGTAGAGATAGGCGACGCCGACACCCATGGCGATCAGCGTGAACATGTTGAGGTTACGCGTGACCACCGACTGCCAGCCGCGCACGAAGAACGGCGCGCCGGCCCACAGCACGACCGGCGTCGCCAACACGAACGAAATCCAGTTCGACCAGGGCTGCGGCACCAGATGCATCAGCCCGAGATGGCTGCCCATCTCGAGCACGAACACCGGCAGCGTGAGCGCCAGCGCGATCCATAACCGCCGCGTCATGTCGATCAGTTCAGGATCCGGCCCGTCGTCGAGCGAGATCTGCTCCGGCTCCAGCGCCATGCCGCAGATCGGGCAGCTGCCGGGGCCGACCTGGCGCACCTCGGGATGCATCGGGCAAGTGTAGATCGTGCCGGCCGGCATTGGCGGCTCGGGCGCGTGCGGCCTGAGGTACTTGTCCGGCTCGGCCTCGAAGCGCTCGCGGCAGCGGCTGCTGCAGAACAGATATTCCTCGCCCCGGTAGCTGAAACGGTGCTTGGCGGTCGCCGGATTGACCTTCATGCCGCAGACCGGATCGATCGCGAACGCTGCTTCCGCCGGCACGGCGTCGTGATCATGCTTGCCGCCGCAGCAGGAATGCGCGGCTGCGCCATGATGGTGATGATCCGCGTGCGAACGATCGTGCTCTGCGTGTGCCACGAGACTCTTCCCGGCCGCTATCCCGGCCTCTTGATTTGTATACCCTAGGGGGGTATATGAGACCTATGAGAGACGAGGTCAAGACATCCTGTTTAAAACGGCTCAAACGGATCGAGGGTCAGATCCGCGGGTTGGCCGCCATGGTCGAGGAAGACCGCTATTGCATCGACGTGGTGACGCAGATCGCGGCCGCGCGCGCGGCGCTGCGCCGCGTCGAGGAAGAGGTCCTGCGCGATCATGTCGCCCATTGCGTCGAACATGCGATTTCGTCCGGCGACAAGGCCGACCAGCGGCGCAAGATCGCCGAGCTGATGGATGTGATCGGCCGCGCGGACCGGTGAGAGCTGTTTCGCTGTGCCCCGTCCGCACACTCGGTGTCGTCCCTGCGAAAGCAGGGACCCACAACCACAGGACGTGGGGATGAAGCGAGCTGGGGCCACAGCGTCGCGCAACAACAGTGCCCTGTGGTTATGGGTCCCGGGTCGCGCTTCCGCCTTCGCTCGTTGAGCTACGGCGGACAAGTCGCTTGCCCGGGACGACGTGGGGATAGAGCGGTGCTTAATTCGCTGCTGCTGCGCGCACGGCTGAACAGCGCGCTCAGGTATTGAAGCGGAAGTGCATGACGTCGCCGTCGGCAACGACGTAGTCCTTGCCTTCGAGCCGCAGCTTGCCGGCGTCGCGCGCGCCGGCTTCGCCGTTGCCGGCGATGTAATCCTCATAGGCGATGGTCTCGGCGCGGATGAAGCCCTTCTCGAAATCGGTATGGATCACGCCGGCGGCGGCGGGCGCCTTGGTGCCGCGGTCGATGGTCCAGGCGCGGGCTTCCTTCGGGCCGACCGTGAAATAGGTGATGAGGTCGAGCAGCTGGTAGCCGGCGCGGATCAAGCGGTCGAGACCGGCCTCTTCAAGGCCCAGCGTTTCCAGGAACTCGGCGCGCTCGGCGCGCGACAGCGTCGCGATCTCGGATTCGATCTTGGCCGAGATCACCACCGCGACCGCGCCTTCCTTCTGGGCTTGCTCGAACACCGCCTTGGAGAAATTGTTGCCGTCCTTGGCCGAGCCTTCCTCGACGTTGCAGACATAGAGCACGGGCTTCGAGGTCAGAAGCCCGAGCATGCGGAAGGCGCGCTCCTCTTCCGGCTTGCGCTCGAGCGCACGCGCCGGCTTGCCGTCGCGCAGCAGCACCAGCGCGCGGTTGACGAGCTCGAGCTGCTCCTTGGCTTCCTTGTCGTTGCCCTTGGCCTTTTTCGACAAATTGTCGACGCGCTTCTCGAGGCTGTCGAGGTCGGAGAGCATCAGCTCGGTCTCGATGGTCTCGATGTCGGCGAGCGGCGCGATCTTGCCTTCGACATGGGTGATGTCGGAGTCTTCGAAGCAGCGCACCACATGGGCGATCGCGTCGACCTCGCGGATGTTGGCGAGGAACTGGTTGCCGAGGCCCTCGCCTTGCGAAGCGCCGCGGACCAGGCCCGCGATGTCGACGAAGGTCAGCCGGGTCGGAATGATCTGCCCGGATTTCGCGACCGTCGCGAGCTTCTCCAGCCGCGGATCGGGCACCGCCACCTCGCCGACATTCGGCTCGATGGTGCAGAACGGATAGTTCGCCGCCTGCGCGGCGGCCGTCTCGGTCAGCGCATTGAATAGCGTCGACTTGCCGACGTTAGGCAGCCCGACGATCCCGCATTTGAATCCCATGTCTTCCTCTGTCCATCTTCGTCATGTCCGGCCTCGCGCCCGGCATGACGACAAGGGAGATCACGGCTTCTCGCCGCCGTTCTCACCCTTGTCGAAAAATCCCTTGGCCTGCATCGTCAGATGCACCTTGTTGGCGAACGAGGCGTCGTGCCCCGCAGCCAGCAGGCCGGCATTGTCGGCGACGGCCTGGCACAAGGCCTCCACCCACGCCCGGTCGCTCTTGGCGAAGTCCGACAACACGTGGCTGTGCACGAGCTCCTTGACGCCGGGATGACCGATCCCGAGCCGCACCCGCCGATATTCGTTGCCGATATGCGCGGAGATCGAGCGCAGCCCGTTATGGCCGGCGATCCCGCCGCCGATCTTGACCCGCACCTTGCCGGGCGGCAGTTCGAGCTCGTCCTGGAACACGGTGATGTCGGCGGGGGCGAGCTTGAAGAAGTTCGCCGCTTCCTGCACCGCGCGCCCGGACTCGTTCATGTAGGTGGCCGGCTTCAGCAGCACGACCTTCTCACGATCGACCACGCCTTCGGACGCCTCGCCCTGAAAGCGACGGCGCCATGGTGCGAAACCATGACGCCGTGCAATCTCGTCGACCGCCAGAAAACCGATATTGTGCCGATTGCTGGCGTATTTCGCGCCAGGATTACCGAGACCGACAAAAAGGCGCATGGCGCGGCATCCCGCGTCGGCGCGCCATCAGACGATCGCGCGCCGACCTGATCGATTACTTCTTCTTGTCGCCACCGCCGGCGGGAGCCTTGGCACCCGCGGCCGGAGCCGCAGCACCCGCAGCCGGAGCCGCCGCAGCGGCCGGAGCTGCAGCACCCGCGGCCGGAGCCGCGCCACCGGCAGCCGCCGCAGCTGCGGCCTTCTGCTCTTCGGCGTAGCCGGACGGCGGCACGATGGTGACCAGCGTCGCGTCCTCACGGGTCAGCGACTTCACGCCCTTGGGCAGCGTGACCTCGGAGAGATGCAGCGAGTAGCTGATCTCGAGGCTGCCGACGTCGACTTCGATGTATTGCGGAATGTTGTCGACCGCGCACTCGAGGTCGAGCGCGTGGGTGACGATGTTCACGGTGCCGCCGCGCTTGATGCCGGGGGCGGTTTCCGCGTTCACGACGTGCAGCGGCACGCTGACGCGGATGGTCGCGCCTTCGCCGAGCCGCATGAAGTCGACATGGAGCGGGAAGTCCTTCACCGGGTCGAGGTGGAAGTCGCGCGGAATCACGCGGTGCTTCTTGCCCTCGAGGTCGATGTCATAGATCGTGGTCAGGAACCGGCCCGCCAGGATGCGCTGGCGCAGTTCACGATCGTCGACCGAGATGGTGACGGGGGGCTGGTTGTCTCCGTAGATCACTCCGGGAACTCTCCCGGCGCGACGCTCTGCCCGGGCGGCCCCCTTGCCGCTCTTCGGACGCGCGGTCGCCTTCAATTCCTTGACGGTCGCCATAGCGTTAAGTCCTTGTATTTAAAAAGTTAAAGGCCGCAGCGCGGCCCATGCTCAGATCCACAGCAAGCCTCCAGGGGTGCGGGGGCCGCGGACGTGGCGGGCTTTTAGCCCCAAAGGGCCGAAATGACAAGGAAATGAAGGGATTTTTCTCACCCTCCCTTTCTCACCCTCCCCTGGAGGGGGAGGGTCGGACCGCATGCTGCGAAGCGGAATGGGGGCCGGGGTGGGGTGATCTCTCAATACGAGCAGAACTCGGGTGGAGGGACCTTCACCCCACCCCGGCTCAAATTTCGCTGCGCTCAATTGTGAGCCGACCCTCCCCCTCCAGGGGAGGGTAAAGAATCAGGTCGCGCCGCCTACGCCGAGCTTGGCTTCCAGCGCGGCGATCCTCGCCTTCAGCGCCTCGTTCTCCTCACGAGCGAGGCGGGCCATGTCCTTGACCGCGTCGAACTCCTCGCGCTTGACCACATCGAGGTCGCGCAGGATCCGTTCGGCCTGGTTGCGCATGACCGTGTCGACCTCACGCTTGACGCCCTGGGCTGCGCCCGCGGCATCGTTCATCAGACGGCCGATCTCATCGAAAAACCGGTTGCTGGTCTGGGTCATCTCGCAAAACTCTCCGCGTTCAATGAATCGCCAGAAGACAATGGCGATCCCCGGCATCCGGTTCAAGTCCGTCGCGAATGGCAGACCTCCCGTGCGCTTGCCTTGTCATGCTCCGGTTTCCTTGCAATCGTATGAACTCACAACAGAAATCGCACACATAACGCGAGCAGAAACGCCATGATCGAGCAGACCGTCGAAATCCCGACCAAGGACGGCAAGACCACCACCTTCATCACCCATCCCGAGCGCGGCGGCCCCTTCCCGGTCGTCATCTTCTACATGGACGCGCCTGGTATCCGCGAGGAGCTGCGCGACATGGCGCGCCGGCTCGGCACGTCAGGCTACTATGTGATGCTGCCCAACATGTATTACCGCGCCGGCGCGATGGAGCTCGGCCCGATCAATCCCGATCCGGAATCCCCCGAGCGCAAGCGCATGTTCGCGCTGATGAACTCGCTCAACATCCCGCTGGTCATGGAAGACACCAGGGGCCTGCTCGCCTACGCCGAGACGCAGAAGGCCGCCGACACCAAAATCATCGGCACCGTCGGCTATTGCATGAGCGGTCGCTACGCGGTGAACGCGGCAACGCATTTCGCCGATCGCGTCAGGGCTGCCGCCTCGATCTACGGCACGCATCTGGCGACCGACCAGCCCGACAGCCCGCATCTTGCCGCGCAAAAGACCAAGGCCGAACTCTATTTCGCCTGCGCCGAGACCGATATCTACGCGCCCGCGGAGATCATCGAGCAGGTGAAGGCCGGCATGAAGGGATCGAACAACGAGGTCGAGATCTATCCCGGCACCCATCACGGCTTTGCGTTCCCCAAGCGTCCGGTCTATGACCGCGACGCCGCCGAACGCCATTGGGAGCGGCTGCTGGCGCTCTACCGCCGCAACCTCGTGAGCTGAGTCTCAAGACACACGATGCCGTTTCTGCTGATCGACTTTCCGGTGTTCAACCCCGTCGCGCTCGCGCTTGGGCCGATCGTGATCCGCTGGTATGCGCTGGCCTATATCGTCGGCATCGTGCTGGGCTGGATCTATGCGCGCTCGCTGATCAAGAAGCAGCGGCTGTGGGGCGGCCCGGCGCCGATCACGCTGCCGCAGCTCGACGATTTCATCCTCTGGGTCACGATCGGCATCATCGTCGGCGGCCGCACCGGCTACGTGCTGTTCTACAACCTGCCCTTCTTTGTCGCGCACCCGTCCGAGATCCTGGAATTGTGGAAGGGCGGCATGTCGTTCCACGGCGGCTTCCTCGGCTGCGTCGCCGCCGTGATGCTGTTTGCCCGCCGCAACAACATCCCGATCCTGTCGCTCGGCGACATCACCACCGCGGTCGCGCCGATCGGGCTGTTCCTCGGCCGGCTCGCCAATTTCATCAACAGCGAATTGTGGGGCCGTCACGCCGATCCAAGCCTGCCCTGGGCCATGATCTTCCCCAATGGCGGACCGCTGCCGCGCCATCCGAGCCAGCTCTACGAGGCCGGGCTCGAGGGCATCGTGCTGTTCACTGCGCTGGCGATCATGATCCGGATGGGCGCGCTCAAGCGGCCAGGCCTCATCCTCGGCAGCTTCATTGCGATCTACGGCATTGCCCGGATCATCGGCGAGCATTTCAGGGAGCCCGATCCGCAGCTCGGATTCCTGTGGGGCGGATTGACCATGGGCATGCTGCTGTCGGTGCCAATGATCATCGTGGGCGCTATCATCATCACGGCCGCCGTTCGCCGCAGGGCGAACGGGCCGGCGCCGAGTTCAACGTAGAGCAAGTGCAAGCCAAGGAAGGCCGTGAGCGAACCCTCCCCACTGCTGGATGAGATCAGGAAACTGATCAAGCTGTCCGGGCCGATGCCGGTCTGGCGCTACATGGAATTGTGCCTGATGCATCCGCGCTACGGCTACTATTTGTCGCGCGATCCGCTCGGCCGCGAGGGCGATTTCACCACGGCGCCCGAGGTCAGCCAGATGTTCGGCGAACTGCTCGGGCTGTGGAGCGCCTCGATCTGGCGCGCGATCGGCTCGCCGGACACGCTCCACCTGATCGAGCTCGGGCCCGGCCGCGGCACCATGATGTCGGATGCGCTGCGCGCGCTGCGCGTGCTGCCGCCGCTCTACCAGTCGCTCAGCATCCACCTCGTCGAGGTCAATCCGGTGCTGCGCGAGAAGCAGCACGCCACGCTGACCGGCGTGCGCAACATCACCTGGCACGACAATATCGACGACGTGCCGGAGGGACCGGCGGTGATCCTCGCCAACGAATATTTCGACGTGCTGCCGATCCACCAGATGGTCCGCCGCGAGACCGGCTGGCACGAGCGCACGGTCGGGATGGATGCCAATGGCAACCTGTATTTCGCTCCCGCGCCCGAGCCTGTACCGCATTTCGAGGTGCTGCTGCCGCCGCTGGTGCGCGCCGCCCCGCTCGGCGCGGTGTTCGAATGGCGGCCTGACAGCGAGATCATGAAGCTCGCAACGCGCCTGCGCGACCAGGACGGCGCCGCACTGATCATCGATTACGGCCATCTGCGCAGCGACGTCGGCGACACCTTGCAGGCGATCGCGCGCCACAGCTTCGCCGATCCGCTGAAGAACCCGGGACAGGCCGACGTGACGGCGCATGTCGATTTTCAGGCCCTGGCGCGGGCCGCCGAGGATGTCGGCGCGCGCGTCCACGGGCCGGTGACGCAGGGCGACTTCCTCAAGCGCCTCGGCGTCGAGGCCCGTGCCGCCGGATTGATGGCGAAAGCCTCGCCCGAGGTCTCCGCCGACATTGCCGGCGCACTGAAGCGCCTGACCGATTCCGGACGCGGCGGGATGGGCTCGATGTTCAAGGTCATGGCCATCTCCGACCCGCACCTCACCTCGATCGCTGGCCTCAGCGATCAGCCTGACGAGACCGAACAATGACACTGGGATCACCGCTGCTGTCGGCCATTCCGGGCCTGCGCCATGCCTTCTTCTCGCGCGAGGGCGGCGTCTCCGAGGGTATCTATGCCGGCCTCAACGGCGGGCTCGGCTCGCGCGACGATCCGGCCAAGGTCGCGGAGAACCGGCGGCGGATGGCAGAGCAGCTCGGCGTACCGTCCGACCACCTGATCAGCGTGCATCAGGTGCACTCGCCCGACGTCGTGGCCGTGACCGGCCCGTGGAATGGCGCTGTGCGCCCGAAGGCGGACGCGCTCGTCACGCGCACCGAAGGCCTTGCGATCTCCGTCACGACAGCCGACTGCGGTCCGATCCTGTTCGTCGATCCCCATGCGCGGGTGATCGGCGCGGCGCATGCCGGCTGGAAGGGCGCGCTGACCGGTGTGCTGGAATCGACCATCGATGCGATGGAGAAACTCGGCGCCGAGCGCGGCGGCATCGTCGCGGCCATCGGCCCGCTGATCCGCAAGGAATCCTACGAGGTCGGAAACGAATTCGTCGAGCGCTTCATCGAGGCCGATGCGGAGAACGGCATGTTCTTCATGCCCGCCGAACGCGACGCCCACGCGATGTTCGATCTCCCGGCCTTCATCCGGATGCGGCTGGAAAATGCCGGCGTGCTGATGATCGACGACCTCGGTATCGACACCTATTCCGACGAGCGCTGCTTCAGCTACCGCCGCTCCGTGCACCGCAAGGAAGGCGATTACGGCCGTCACGTTCACGCCATCGCGCTGGAAGGCTGACGCCGGGCGTCTGGTGGCCAGATGGAGGGCCGGCATTCCGAACCTTGAGTGGGCCCGTCACCAAGGCCCTGCACCATCGTCTGGCCGACTGAGCCAGAGATATCGAGCAAGGAATTCGGTCCTCTCCTCCGCCACGGCCCGCCGGATCGGTTAAGCGCTGTGGCCGTCCTGCCCTAGACGTTAAGCCGTTTTAACGATATCGCAGGACGCAATGAGGGAAGCGTCAAACTACCAGTTTCAAACTGGGACAGTCGTGCGTGCCGCGATCACAGCCACATGGCTGGCGATTGGCTGCGCACTTGGCGGATGCGCGGCCGGCGGCAACGTGGCCGACTCCTACGCAATGGCGACACCTGCGAGCGGCGGCGCAACCGTCGCGTTCGAATCGATCGACGGTCCGCCGCCCCAGGTCTTCGACCGCATGGTCGGAGTGCTCGACAGCGAATCGAAGCTGCGCAGCCTGTCGATCGTGTCGCGCCAGGGCACCGCAGCCTATCGCGTGCGCAGCTATCTCTCGGCGCAGGTGG
This sequence comes from Bradyrhizobium sp. USDA3010, assembly GCF_056429065.1. Lineage (NCBI taxonomy): Bacteria > Pseudomonadati > Pseudomonadota > Alphaproteobacteria > Hyphomicrobiales > Nitrobacteraceae > Bradyrhizobium > Bradyrhizobium sp. USDA3010. Next base: position 37,676 of record NZ_JBWJZD010000039.1, on the reverse strand, counting down.
TGCGCGGCCGCACCATGATCGCGTGGGTCTGGGACGTCTATGACAGCAACCAGCAACGGGCGCTCCGGCTGTCCGGCGAGGAGCCCGCCGGCAAGGCCGGCCGCGACGCCTGGGCCGCCGCCGACGATCTGGTGCTGCGCAAGATCGCCCAGGCCGGCCTCAGCGGCCTGTCCAGCATGATCAATGGCGGCCCGGCGGATGGCCCGGCGCCCGCCGCGGCACCGGAGCTCCGTGGGCCAGCGATGGTCAGCGCCCCGGCCTCCGCCGCGCCAGAGACCGTGGCACTTAGCTATTCCGCCAACTAACCCCCGGAATCTCCCGGGGAAAGGCGTTTTTTGCCCAGGAAAACGTGGGCCGAAGCGCCTAATGGGTTGCCATCGGCGGCGCCTCCCTGATATTCCCTCGCGCACCGAAAACCCGCCGGTTCTGTAAGGACTTGAGATGCTGAACGTCGTATCCAGCAAGGCGCGGGGGGAAGCATCGATGTCGGCAAAGAACGGATCAATCAAGCTCGTCGCCGGCAACTCCAATCCTGCGCTGGCGCAGGACATTGCCAAGGGACTTGGCATCGAACTGACCAAGGCCGTGGTCCGGCGCTTCGCCGACATGGAGATCTTCGTCGAGATCCAGGAGAACGTCCGCGGTTCGGACATGTTCATCATTCAGTCGACGTCGTATCCGGCCAACGACAATCTGATGGAGCTTTTGATCATCACCGACGCGCTGCGCCGTTCCTCGGCGCGCCGCATCACCGCGGTGGTGCCCTATTTCGGCTACGCTAGGCAGGATCGCAGGTCCGGCTCGCGTACGCCGATCTCGGCCAAGCTCGTCGCCAACCTGATCTCGCACTCCGGCGTCGATCGCGTCATGACGCTCGATCTGCACGCCGGCCAGATCCAGGGCTTCTTCGACATCCCGACCGACAATCTGTTCGCCGCGCCCCTGATGGTGCGCGATATCCGCGAGAAGTTCGACCTCGCCAAGGTGATGGTGGTGTCGCCCGACGTCGGCGGCGTGGCGCGTGCCCGCGGCCTCGCCAAGCGCATCAACACCCCGCTTGCGATCGTCGACAAGCGCCGCGAGCGCCCCGGTGAGTCCGAGGTGATGAACGTGATCGGCGACGTCGCCGGCTACAACTGCATCCTGGTCGACGACATCGTGGACTCCGGCGGTACGCTGGTGAACGCGGCCGAGGCGCTGATCGCGCACGGCGCCAAGGAAGTCTCGGCCTACATCACCCACGGCGTGCTGTCCGGCGGCGCCGCCGCGCGGATTGCCTCGTCGCGGCTGAAGGAACTGGTCATCACCGACTCGATCCTGCCGACCGAAGCCGTCAACAAGGCGCCGAACATTCGCCAGATCTCGATCGCCGGCCTGATTGCCGAAGCGATCGGCCGCACCGCGGCGGAAGAGTCGGTCTCCAGCCTGTTCGATTGATGCTCGATATTTGCTGTCGTCCCTGCGAAAGCAGGGACCCAACCACAGGCCGTTGTTGTTGCGAAGGCTGTGGCGCCAGCGTTGTAAATCAATTCGCATTCGTGGTTATGGGTCCCGGCTCAAGGCCGGGACGACAGCGAGTTTATGGTTCGCTCCAACTCAAAACCCGGGCCGCGGCACGTGGCTCATCAGCGTCCGCGCATAGCCGCCATCGACGATGATCTCCTCGCCATTGACGTATGACGCGCGGTCGCTCGCCAGGAACAGTGTCGCGTCCGCCATGTCCTGCGGCGCGCCGATCCGGCGCATCGGCACCACGGCGGTGCGCCGCTCGGTGACCCCCGGCGTATCGTAGAAGGCCTGGCTCATCGGCGTGACGACGAGGCCCGGGCTGACCACATTGCTGCGGATGCCGTGCGGTCCCCATTCGGCGGCGAGTTGCTGCGAGAGCATCACGACGGCGGCCTTGCTGACGCTGTAGGCGCCGCTCTGCCCCTGCGCATTGCTGGCGGCGATCGAGGCGACGTGGATGAGGCTGCCGCGCCCGGCCTTGCGCATCTGGCGGCCGAACGCCTGCGCGCAGATGAAGTAGCCGGTGAGATTGACCGCCAGCACCGCGTTCCATTCGGCGAGCGGCAGCGTGTCGAGCCCGCCAGGGCGCAGCACCGCCGCGGTGTTGACGAGGATGTCGCAAGAACCAAGCGTGCGCGCGACGGCATCGGCCGCAGCCGCGACGTTGTCTTCGCTGGTCGTGTCGCAGCTTGCGACGAGATGACCATCGCCGAACTCGCGAAGCCTTGCCTTGGTCTCCGCCAGCCCGCGCTCGTCGCGATCGAGCGCGGCGACCCTGGCGCCGGCGCGCGCGAAACTGACCGCGGTGGCGCGGCCGATGCCGCCACCTCCGCCGGTGACGACGGCAACGCGGCCAGACAGGCCGAGCCAGTCGGAAGAATGTTGTTCGGTCATGGGCGCCTCCCGCGCGTTCTGATTATGCCGGCAAGCATAACCGAACGCGCTGGCTGCGACAGCGATCCCGGCACGCATGCCGGAATCGCTTTTGCGTTGGGCCTTGAGCTAGCCAGGTATTCCCGCCGCGACCTGGCCGCGCAGACGTTCCAGGCTGAGCAGTGTGTTGGCGCAGGCCTCCGCGACCTCGATCCCCTTGATCACGAAGTGCTTGCGGAAGAAGTCGTAATGCACCTCGGTCTCGTGGAATTGCTGCGGCGTCAGCACCGCCGAGAACACCGGCACTTCGGTGCGCAACTGCACATCCATCAGCGCCTTGATCACGGTGTCGGCGACGAATTCGTGGCGGTAGATACCACCATCGACGACGAGCCCGGCCGCGACGATCGCGGTATAGCGGCGGGTCTTCGCCAGCAGTTGCGCGTGCAGCGGGATCTCGAACGAGCCCGGCACCTCGAACACGTCGACATTGGTGATATGCCGCGCCTCGATCTCCTTCAGGAAGGAGATGCGGCACTCTTCCACCACGTCGCGATGCCAGGACGACTGCACAAAGGCAACGCGCTGCGGCTTGGCGAAGTGCGGATGCTCCGGCGCCGGCGGACGAGCCGGCGTATCGGGAGCGCTTGCTGCTTGGGAGGTCTGGACTTGAGAAGCTTGAACGTCTTGGTCTTGCAACATCTGATTCATGGCTTTCCTCTTTCAGGACCAGAATCAGGGCACACGGACAACGACACAAGCCCGCGCGAAAATCGCGTTGGCTGCCGCAACCGTTCTCTTTCATCCGGACTGTAACCGTCGGCTTCGGAATTGCACCGAATCTGCTGACCCTTCCTCCGGCTTCGCGGAAGAAGGCGCTCGCGGGCTTGGGCTCATCACCCTTTACCGCCGGTGGGGATTTTCACCCCGCCCTGAGAACATCGGCACGCCCGGGATGGACGTGCCTGGGGCGAAATATGACCAAACCGCGACAGCTGGGCAAGCACCTTTGGCATGGGGAAACGGCATGTCCCCATGAGCGCGCTGCGGCCCTTGCAGAGAGAAGTGAGCGCCCGAAAGGCTGATTCACGCGTGCGGCGAGGCGCCCGTAAATGGTTAATAAATCGTTACGCGAACGCCGAGATTCCGATTTGTTCGCCAAATCACAAGTGTGGCGGAGATCAGCTGTGGACGATGCGCGCTTTGGCTGTGGACGGACTCGGCGTGCGGTTGCGCGGATTCCGCAAATCACATCACTTCATCGGCGTCAGGTCCAGGGGCATCCGGAAGCCCGGTCAAGGAACTGCACTCGGCCACGACGCAGTATGTCGCAAGTGCCGGCTTCCGTGTGCGTATCAAGCGATCATAAGAACAAGGTCCGAGACGGCATGTCCCTCCTCGAAAGCATTATCGATTCCCGGAACAACCCGCTTGCGGTGGTCGAAGATATCGCCACCGACAACAACTGGGCGTTCGAGCGTTCCGGCGAAGACGAGGTGACGATCGTCTCCAAGGGAGACTGGATCGATTATCAGCTCTCCTTCACCTGGATGGGAGAGATCGAGGCGCTGCATCTCGCATGCGCCTTCGACATGAAGATGCCGCAGGCGCGGCGCGCCGAGGTGCAGCGGCTGGTCGCCGCGATCAACGAGCAATTGTGGGTCGGCCATTTCGACCTGTGGACCCACACCGGCATGGTGATGCATCGTCAGGCACTGGTGCTGCCCGGCGGCCTCACCGCGTCCACCGCGCAATGCGAGGCCATGGTGGTCAACGCGATCCACGCCTGCGAGCGCTACTACCCGGCGTTCCAGTTCGTGGTGTGGGCCGGCAAGTCGACCGCCGAGGCGATGGCCGCCGCGATGTTCGATACCGAGGGCGAGGCGTAAGGGTTTCGCTCCAGCGTCCACACGTTCGGTGTCGTCCCTGCGAAAGCAGGGACCCATACTCCGCGGCCCCAGTGGTTGCGCAAACTGCTTGTGGCTCGCTTCGCGCTTCTCTAGAACCGCTTGTGGTTATGGGTCCCTGCTTCCGTGCGCAATTGCGCACTAGGCAGGGACGACACAGAGTTTGTGGAGCCACCTGTGAACACAAGCAGCGCACTGAAGAATACGACCGGCACCATCGTGCTTGCGGGCGCGGGCAAGATGGGCGGCGCCATGCTGACCGGCTGGCTCGCGCAGGGCCTCTCGCCCAAGCAGGTCGCGGTGATCGATCCGCATCTTTCGCCCGAGATCTCCGCGCTTGCCGCCAAGGGCGTGCGGCTCAATCCGCAGGCGAAAGATCTCGGCGCGGTCGACACGCTGGTCGTCGCGGTGAAGCCGCAATCGTTCCGCGACGCCGGCGCCGCGCTGAAGGCGCTGGTCGGTCCGTCGACCCTCGTGGTCTCGATCATGGCCGGCACGACGATGTCAGCGCTGGAAGAGGTGATCGGCGGCGCGGTGGTGCGCGCGATGCCGAATACGCCGGCGGCGATCGGCCGCGGCATCACAGTCGCGGTGCCGTCAAAGCGCGTCACCGGCGCGCAGCGCGCCATGACGGATGCGCTGCTGAAGGCGACCGGGCTGGTCGAATGGGTCGACGATGAGAACCTGATGGACGCGGTGACCGCGGTCTCGGGCTCCGGTCCGGCCTATGTCTTCCTGCTCGCCGAGGAACTCGCCCGCGCCGGCGTCGCGGCCGGCCTGCCCGAGCAGCTCGCGACCACGCTGGCGCGCGCGACCGTCGCCGGCTCCGGCGAGTTGCTGCATCGCTCCGATCTGCCGTCGGCGACGCTGCGGCAGAATGTCACCTCGCCCGGCGGCACCACGGCGGCCGCGCTCGAGGTGCTGATGGCGAGCGACGGCATGCAGCCGCTGATGACCCGCGCGATCGCTGCGGCAACCCGGCGCTCGAAAGAATTGGCGAAGTAGTCTCCTGCTGATCCCGTCATCCTGAGGTGCGAGCGGAGCGAGCCTCGAAAGGTTCACGGCCCGTGGCCCATCCTTCGAGACGCGCTACGCGCTCCTCGGGATGACGTCTGAATGTGCGGCCTACGCCGCGCCGAGCCGCCTGTTGAAGCTCTCGACATTGATCAGGCCGCGGGCGTGGCGGCCTTCGCCGAGCCTGCGCGTGCCTTCAAAGGCCTCGACCTCGAAGCGGATCACGCGGCGCTCGACCGCGATCACCCTTGCGGTGGTCCGTACGGTGGCGCCGACAAGAGCGGCGGCGAGATGGCGAATATCGACCTCGGTCCCGACGGTGACCCAGCCGGGCCGCAGCGCGGCACGAATGGCATCGCCCGACGCCATCTCCATGTCGAGGATCATCATCGGCGTCGCGTAGACCATCGGCATGCCGGGCACGAAATGCCCGACCGTGCGCTCCGGCGGCACCACGAGCATGCGCTCGGCGCTCATGCCGATCTTGATGAAGTCGCGTGCGTCCATGTGGCCTCAAAAAGACTGTCGTCCCGGCCTTGAGCCGGGACCCATAACCACGAATGCCTGATGTCACGAAGGCTGGCACCCCAGCGAGCACAACAACAAGCATTGGTGGTTATGGGTCCCTGCTCCAGTGCGCAATTGCGCACAAGGCAGGGACGACGAAGTGAATGTAGTTATTTCTTCGCGGCGGCGGCGCGCTCGACGAAGGTCTTGCCACCCTTCATCTTGTGATGCAGCGGCGCTTCGTTGATCTGGATCACGACCGCATCGGCGTCGACGCCGAGGTTCTTCACCAGCGCCTGGGTGATGTCGCGCATCATGCCGGCCTTCTGTTCGTCGGTGCGACCGGCGGCCATGCTGACTGTGATCTCGGGCATCGGAATAACTCCCTTGTTGTTGTTGACGTGCAAACCGGTCGTCTGCCGGTCTGGCTGGCGCGCCATCTTTTTGAAGATGGATGCGCGGGTCAAGCCCGCGCATGACAAACCAGCTATCCCCAGTTCACGTCGTGCCGCGCGAGCACCTCGCGGACCTTGGAGACCAGATCAGCCTCGGAGCAAGAGAACTGGGCGGGGCGTGTTTCGCGCCATTCCTGATTGGACGCGATCGCAGCCGCCGCCTTGGCGCCCTCGATCAAATCCTTGATCTGCACCTCGCCGCGCGCCTTCTCGTCCGAGCCCTGGATGATCACGCAGGGTGAGTTGCGGCGGTCGGCATATTTGAGCTGGTTGCCCATGTTCTTCGGGTTGCCGAGATAGAGCTCGGCGCGAATGCCGGCCTGGCGCAGCTGCGCGACCATCTTCTGGTAGTCGGCGACGCGGTCGCGGTCGAACACGGTGACGACGACGGGGCCGAATTCGGCCTGCGTGTCGAGCTGGCCGAGCATCGTCAGCGCGGCCTGCAGCCGCGAGACGCCGATCGAGAAGCCGGTGGCAGGCACCGGCTCACCGCGGAAGCGCGAGACGAGACCATCGTAGCGGCCGCCGCCACCGACCGAGCCGAACCGCACCGGACGACCCTTCTCGTCCTTGGTGTCGAGCAGCAGCTCAACCTCGTAGACCGGGCCGGTGTAGTATTCGAGACCGCGAACGACGGAGGGATCGATGCGGATGCGATCCGCACCATAGCCGGACGCCGCGACCAGTTTCGCGATCTCTTCGAGCTCGCTCACACCGGCTTGACCGACTTCACTCTTGGCAAGGTAGGTCTCTGCCGCGGCGATGGCATCTTTCCAATCGTCGCGCTTCTGCGTGACGGCCAGCACGATATCGGCATCCGCCGCACTCAGCTCGGCGCCCTTGGTAAAGTCGCCCTTGCCCTCTTCGCCGCCATCCCATCGCCCGGGACCGAGCAGCTTGCGAACCTCGTCGGCGGGAAACTTGTCGAGCTTGTCGATCGCGCGCAGCACCGTGAGCCTGCGGCCTGCATTGTCGTCGCCGCCGAGACCGATCGCCTCGAGCACGCCGTCGAGCACCTTGCGGTTGTTCACCTTCACGACATAGGAGCCGCGCGGAATGCCGAGCGCTTCCATCGTGTCGGCCGCCATCATGCAGATCTCGGCGTCGGCCGCCGGCGTTGCCGAGCCGACCGTATCGGCGTCGAACTGCATGAACTGGCGGAAACGGCCGGGACCCGGCTTCTCGTTGCGGAAGACATAGCCGAACCGATACGACCGGTAAGGCTTCGGCAGCGCGTCGAAGTTCTCCGCGACATAGCGCGCGAGCGGCGCGGTCAGGTCGTAGCGCAGCGAGATCCACTGCTCGTCATCGTCCTGGAACGAGAACACGCCTTCGTTGGGACGGTCCTGGTCGGGCAGGAATTTGCCGAGCGCATCGGTATATTCCATCGCCGGGGTCTCCACGGGCTCGAAGCCGTAGAGCTCGTAGACGGCGCGGATCTTCTCGACCATCGCTCGCGTGGCATTGATCGCGGCCGGGCCGCGATCTTCCAGCCCGCGCGGCAGGCGCGCCTTCAGTTTCTGGGGTTTTTTGGGTTTCTCGGCCATGTCATACGTCGGCTGCAAGTCAGTATTGACTTTAAGGCCGGGTTATCAGGCAGGGCTCTGTGCCGCAAGCGCCTGGCGCCTTCTTACCTCGCCCCGCTTGCGGGTAGAGGTCGGAATTCAAGCAAAGCTTGAATTCCGGGTGAGGGGGACTCTCCAGTCGTCCCGGTGCGGATAAGGCCCCTCACCCCACCCTCCAAGAGCGAGCTCTGCTCGTCTCGACCCCGCAAGAGCGGGGCGAGCGAGCGATGGAGCGTGCCTACTTTACGCGACGTTCCTGATCCAGTTATGCGGGTCGTTGGTGCGACCGTACTGGATGTCGACCAGCTTCTTGCGCAGGCCCATCGCGACCGGGCCGGCGACGCCGCCGCTGATCTGGAAGTCGCCGCTCGCCGAGCACACCTTGCCGATCGGCGAGATCACGGCCGCGGTGCCGCAGGCGAAGGCTTCCTTCAGCTTGCCGCTGGCGGCGTCAGCGCGCCACTGCTGGATCGTGTAGGGCTCCTCGCGCACGCGCGTGCCGGCATCCTTGGCAAGCGCGATGATCGAGTCGCGGGTGATGCCGGGCAGGATGGTGCCGAGCGGCGGCGTCAGCAGCGAGCCGTCGTCGAAGGCGAAGAAGATGTTCATGCCGCCGAGCTCCTCGATGTAGCGGCGCTCGACCGCATCCAGGAACACGACCTGGTCGCAGCCGCGCTCGATCGCTTCGGCCTGCGCGCGCAAGCTTGCGGCATAGTTGCCGCCGCACTTGACGGCGCCGGTGCCGCCGATCGCGGCGCGCGTATAGTTTTCCGACACCCAGATCGACACCGGTGCGGGACCGCCCTTGAAGTAGGAGCCGACCGGCGAAGAGATAACCGAGAAGATGTATTCCGCCGACGGCTTCACGCCGAGGAAGACCTCGCTCGCGATCATGAACGGCCGCAGATAGAGGCTGCCCTCGCCGCCCGGGATCCAGGCGCGATCGATCCGCACCAATTGCTCGACCGCCTCGATGAACACCTCCTCGGGCAGCGGCGCCATCGCCATGCGTTCGGCCGAATCGTGGAAGCGCCGGGCATTGGCGTCGGGACGGAACAGGTTCACCCCGCCATCGTCGCGCCGGTAGGCCTTGAGACCTTCGAAAATCTCCTGGGCGTAGTGCAGCACCGCGCCAGCCGGATCGAGCGGAAAATTCGCGCGTGCCTCGACGCGGGCGCTGTGCCAGCCCTTGCCCTGGCTGTAGCGGACGATCGCCATGTGATCGGTAAAGACGCGGCCGAAGCCCGGGTCCACGAGCTTCGCCGCGCGATCCTTGTCGGACGTGGCGTTCGGCGAAGGCTGGATGTCGAATTTCAAAGTCATTTTTCTTGCTTTCCGCTGTCGGAACCGGCGCCATACCGGGCGACGGCCTGTTTCCCCCGGAGCCATCAGACTCGGCTGGTGCGAACTTCACCACCGCCGGCAACCCGGCCGGTTTCCATCGCCAACATGCCGTTTAGACATGCTTTTGCGGAGTGCTGAAGTCCAGTATGTTTGCCGAAATGCCGCTCGACAATCGCACGGTAGTCCAATTTGCGGCCCAAACCGCCTCACGGGCTTTTTCAGGCCGCCTCAAACGCTGTCGGGAACGGAACGATCTAATGTTTCGTCGTGACAGGCAGTTTTGTAACATTGAACCCAAGATACGTCAATATGACTGACATAAATATCTCAGGCATGGCTGCCAAGCCCGATTCGCAGGGAGATGATCACACTCCTGCGGCGGGCGGCCGCGACCTGCGCTGGGACATCATCGAGCTCCTGTTCTTCGCCTACCGCGACTTTGTCGGCGACGCCGACCAGGAACTGGAGGCGTTCGGCTTCGGCCGCGCCCACCACCGCGTCATCCACTTCGTCACCCGCTATCCCGGCCTGAAGGTCGCCGACCTGCTCGACGTCCTGCGCATCACCAAGCAGTCGCTCGGACGCGTGCTCAAGCAACTGCTGGACGAAGGCTACATCGTGCAGAAGACCGGCAACAACGACCGCCGGCAGCGCCTGCTCTACGCAACGCCGAAGGGCGAGGCGCTGGTCGCCAAGCTCGCAGGGCTGCAGACCGACCGCATCAACCGCGCCATCGCCGGCATCGATCCGGCCGGCGTCGAGACGGTTCGCCAATTCCTCCGCGCGATGATCGACCGCGACGATCCCGACAAGGTGCTCGAAGCGATCTTCGGCGGCGGCAGAAAAACAAGGGAGTGAACCTGGTGCAGGCTGCAACCCTGGTGCGCACGCCGGTCGAGCCGGCCGACGATGCGCCGCATCTCCTGCTGGTCGACGACGACCGGCGCATTCGCGACCTGTTGTCGCGCTTTCTCTCCGGCGAAGGCTATCGCGTCACGACGGCGATGAGCGCCACCGACGCGCGCGCCAAGCTGCTCGGGCTGCATTTCGACCTGCTCATCCTCGACGTGATGATGCCCGGCGAGAACGGCTTCGACCTCGCCCGCTTCATCCGCACCTCCTCGACGGTGCCGATCATCATGCTGACCGCCCGCCATGAGGCGGAAGCCCGCATCGAGGGCCTGCAGATCGGCGCCGACGACTATGTCGCCAAGCCGTTCGAGCCGCGCGAGCTGGTGCTGCGCATCGGCAACATCCTCAAGCGCACCGCGCCACCGCAAGTCACTGTCGTCGAGCAGATCGCGTTCGGCCCCTACATCTTCCACATTGAGCGCAGCGAGCTGCGCCAGGGCGAGGAGATCATCCATCTCACCGACCGCGAGCGCGAGATGCTGCGTATCCTCGCAAGCGCACCCGGCGAGACCGTGCCGCGCGGCGAACTGACCAGCGGCGGCACCGTCAACGAGCGCGCGGTCGACGTCCAGATCAACCGCCTGCGCCGCAAGATCGAGCATGATCCCGCCAATCCGCTGTTCCTGCAGGCAGTACGCGGCATCGGCTATCGCCTGGTCGCCTCGCCCTGAAGCGCGATGAGATCGGGATGAATCGTCATCGCGCTTCAGATCCTTATTTGAGCATGATCTTGTCGGAAAACCGCTGCGCACTTTTCCGGATCATGCTGTAGAGCATCCGCATGAGCACGCTCGACACCGGCCTGACCCTGATCAAGAACGCCTCGCAGCGCGTCTCGAAGGCGAACGGCTGGATGGGCAATGCGTTCAAGAGCTGGATGCCGACCGGCCTCTACGCCCGCGCGCTGCTGATCATGATCGTGCCGATGGTGATCCTGCAGACCGTGGTCGCGTTCGTGTTCATGGAGCGGCACTGGAACACGGTGACGCGGCGCCTGTCGGCCGCGGTGGTCTCCGACATCGCGGCGCTGATCGACGTCTACAAGAGCTATCCGCAGGACAAGGACCGCGCGCAGCTGCGCGGCATCGCCCAGAAGCTGCAGCTCGTGGTCGACTTCCTCCCCGCCGGCGACATGCCGCCGCCGGGACCGAAGCCGTTCTTCTCGCTGCTCGACCAGACCCTGTCGGTGCAGCTCGGCCGCCAGATCAGCCGTCCGTTCTGGATCGACACCGTCGGCAAGTCCAACGTGGTCGAGATCCGCGTCCAGCTCGACGATTCCGTGATGCGTATCTTCGCCCAGCGCAGCGCGGCCTACGCCTCCAACTCGGAGATCTTCATCTTCTGGATGGTCGGCACCTCGTCGATCCTGCTGATCGTCGCCGTGCTGTTCCTGCGCAACCAGATCAAGCCGATCCTCAGACTGGCCGATGCCGCCGAAAGCTTCGGCAAGGGCCGTGAGGCGCCGAACTTCCGGCCGCGCGGCGCGCGCGAGGTGCGACGCGCGGCACAGGCCTTCATCGAGATGAAGGCGCGTGTCGAGCGTTCGATCGAGCAGCGCACCGCGATGCTCGCCGGCGTATCGCATGATCTGCGCACCATCCTGACCCGCTTCAAGCTCGAACTCGCCTTGATCGGCGAAGGCCCCGAGATCGACGCGATGCGCAAGGACGTCGACGAGATGTCGATGATGCTGGAGGACTACCTTGCCTTCGCGCGCGGCGATTCCGGCGAGGTTGCGCAGCCGACCGACATGGCGATGGCGCTGGAGGAATTGCGCAGCGACGCCGAACGTCACGGCCACACCGCGACCGTCGCGTTCCACGGCCTGCCCGTCGTCACGGTGAAACCGGCCTCGTTCAAGCGCTGCCTCGCCAACCTCGTCTCCAATGCGGCGCGCCACGCCAACACGATCTCGATCACCGGCCAGCGCGACCATCGCTATCTCAACATCACGGTCGACGACGACGGGCCCGGCATCCCCGCCGACATGCGCGAGGAAGTGTTCAAGCCCTTCCTGCGGCTCGACGACGCCCGCAACCAGGACGAAGGCGGCAGCGGCCTCGGACTTGCGATCGCGCGCGACATCGCCCGCTCCCATGGCGGCGACATCATGCTTGGCGAAAGCCCGATGGGCGGCCTGCGCGCGGCGGTGCGGGTGCCGGTGTAGCTACCAGCGGTAAGACAAGGTGCCGATCACCTGACGCCGCTCGCCGGCATAGCAGTAGCCGGACTGGCAGGTCTGGTAGTGCGTGTCGAACAGATTGGTCGCGTTCAAGCGCGCGGTGGCACCGAGCAATCGCCGATCCAGCTTGCCGAGATCGTAGTCGATCACGGCATCGAACAACGTTCTCGCCGCATTCTGGAACGTATTCTGGTCGTTGCCGAAGCTGGTCCCGATATAACGGACACCGACACCGAGTCCGAGCCCTTCGACGGGGACGCCGGACTGGAACGTGTATTTGCCGAAGGCGGCGAAGGAATTCCTCGGAATGCCGGAGAGCTCGTTGCCGGTCGTATCGGGATTGCCCTGCGTGATCACGACGTTGAGATGGGTGCAGGCCGCGGTGAGATCAAATCCCTGCTTGAGCGCCAGCTTCGCCTCGAGCTCCACGCCCTTCGATTCGACCTGCCCGGTTGCCGCCTGGAAGGCCATGTTGCTGGGATCGGTGCGCAGCACATTGTCCTGCGTGATGTCGAACACCGCGGCGGTCAACAGCACTGGCACCTGCGGCATCTGGTATTTGATGCCGATTTCCTTCTGCTCGCCGATGGTCGGCCTGAACGGCGATCCCGATGCGTCGACGCCGACCTGTGGGGCGAATGCCGTCGCGTAGCTGACATAAGGCGCAACGCCATTGTCGAAGACGTAAGCGAGGCCCGCGCGGCCCGTGAAGGCGGTCGCCTTCTGCGTTGACGGCACGCCGTCGAGACCTGCGGTCGTCGTCTGCGAGACCCAGCTCTGGCGGCCATTGAGCGTCAGGATGAAGCCGCCGAGCCTGGCCTGCTCCTGCGCATAGACCCCGACCTCGTCGGTCGACTGCTTGTTGAAGATCGAGAATGCCGGCGCAGCGATCGCCTGGGCACCGTAATTCATCGTCAGCAGATTGAGATCGGGGGCCGGCCCATAGCCGATCTTGTCGTTGTAGGAGGAATGCCCGTAGTCGACGCCGAACAGCGCCGTGTTCTTGATCGCGCCGAGCATGAACCTGGCTTCGGCCTGGTTGTCGAGGGTCACGGTATTGAAGCTATCCAGGATCCGCCAGGCGGACCGCGACGCGAGATTGGTGCTGCTGTCGATGGAATCGATCTGGGTGTATTTGGCGTCGGTGTCGACCTGATAGAAGCGGACGTTCTGCCGCACCGTCCAGACGTCGTCGACATTGCGCTCGAACGCGTAACCGATGCGATTTTGCTTCTGATCCATGGCGCTGAAGGCCGGATCATTCGAATAGATGTTGGTCAATTGTCCGTCGGGCGTGCGGAAGTTGCCGATGCTCGCGGCGGTTCGGCTGCTTTGATACTCGCTGAGGATCGTGAAGGACGTATCGACGTCGGGCCGCCAGGTCAGCGCAGGCGCGATATAGGTGCGATCGTCGTCGTTGCCGGGATACCAGGTCTTCGCGTCACGGAGCAAACCCGTCAGCCGGTAGTACAGCTGATCGCTGCCGGGCACCGGACCACCGATGTCGAAGCTGCCCTGGTAACGGTCGTAGGTGCCACCCTGCAGCTGTACCTCACCGAATGTGGTCAACGGCGGCCGCTTGGTGGTGACGTCCACGATGCCCCCTGGAGAGCCGAGGCCGTAGAGGCCCGAGGCCGGGCCGCGGAGGATCGACACGCTGTCGAGACCGTAAGGTTCGATCTTGGGAATGGCGAAGTTGCCGCCGCCCTGGCGCAGGCCGTCGCGATAGATCCCCGTATAGGTCGCATCGAAGCCGCGGATGTAGAAACTATCGAACCGGGGATCATAGCCGAACGCCGTGGTCGTGACGCCGGGCGTGTAATTGACGGCGTCCTTGAGCGTCTGAACGTTACGATCCCTGAGCTCCTTTTGCGTGACGACCGAAAGCGACTGCGGCGTCTCGATCAGTGCGGTGTTGGTCTTGGTGCCGGCCGTGCTGCCGGTCGCAACGTAACCGGTCGTCGTACTGATATTGCCAGCTGTGCCCTGCGATCGCGGAGCCTGGCTCTGAGCGGATGTAGCGACACGACTGCGTCGGTTCGCCGCGACTGTGCGCGAAGACCTGCTGTTCTGACTTGAAGCGGCGGCAGCACGCTTCTTCGTCGCGCCGGGCTGATCCACCGTCACTGCCGGAAGCACGCTGACATTGTTCGGGGGAGGACTGGTTTGCGCCCGAGCGCTGGCGACGTTTGCCCCCGCTGCTCCAAGCATGACCGAACCAAGAAATGCTGCATTGATCGCAGCCGTTGATCCAAGCAAGTCGCGCTTGCTTCGATACGAAGTCATTCCCACCGAACAATTCCCCACACGCCCAGACCGATCTTGATCGAACCGCGCCGTCTTCATAACGCGACATCGATTGGGGCGGACTTCTATCGGCGGGGTTTGCGAAATTCCACACGCGCAAAATAGAATCGCTTGAAGCGCGCACGATGCGAAACACTGGAACGATTCAAGATGCACGACACCGGAATGATTCGAAGCGAGACGCTGTAGCAGCAGGCATGCATCGTGACGTCTTCGATGCGCGTCAACGTTCACTCGGATTATCTTGAGCGTGAGGTGCGCAGCGATCGTTCAATGATGTTGATTCCATCTGCGGTGGCCGACGGGCGTCGCGCTTGCAACGCGCGCCGCTACATCATCGCGCGCCAATTGGTCGCACCGACGCGCGGCGAAGACCCGTCATCCTGAGGAGCGCATAGCGCGTCTCGAAGGATGCACGGCCCGGCTATTTCCGCGCATTGCTTCTCCGCCAATGGAGAGTGGGGCCGTCGACCCTTCGAGACGCGCTACGCGCTCCTCAGGGTGACGGGGAGAGAGAGCGGATGGATTGCGCGCCGCCTCCGTGCAAAATTGCTCCGCAATTTTGTCGCAGCTTCTCGCAATAAAGGTGAAGCAAGGTCTCGCGGCCTCTCGGCGTGAGAGGCCGTCGCGCGTGGCAGCAATCGAAGGCGCTCCGCCTACTTCTGCTTGGGCAGAAGGCCCTTCAGCTTTTCCATATCCTTGACATTCATCTTCATGCCGCCGGGCATGATGATGTCACCGGGCTTCTGGTCGCTCTTGCAGGCGCCGAGCCATTTCGCCTCGATGGTCATCGTGGTGTCGCGGGAGCCGGCCGCGCCGCCTTCCGCTTGCGAGGTGCTCTTGACCGTGTAGGCGGAATTGAAATCGCCGACGATCTCGGCATGGCTCTTCATCGACATGCCGGCGACGCTGCACACGCTGTCGCTGACATAGCCGGTGGCGGTCTTCTGGATGTCCTGCTTGGAGCAGACTTCCTTGGCCATCGGCGAGGCCGCCGCGCTCATCTCCTTGTCGGTGGTCTCGTCGGTGCAGTGCTGCATGGTGATTTCCGGCATCGGCCCGCCGGTGCGCACCATTTTCATCTCCCACAGACCGGCCTTGCGGATCGGCAGGTCGACAGCGCTGGCCGCGCCAGTGGACAGGACAAGGCAAACAGCAGAACCAAGCAAGGCAAGCTGTCGGGTCATGCGGTGAGCTCCCGGCTGAACGATCGAAGGATTTGGAGTGCGCTCAGTAGAGTGTGCGCACCGGCCTCTGGGCCGAACCGTAGGGCACCCAGCGGCAGGCGAACGAGAGATAGCCACCCGGGTAGCGCTGCACCGCAAGGAACTTGACCACCTTGCCGTAGGAAGCGCAGTGATCGACGGCGAGCTGCCGCGCGTCGGTCTGGGCCGCCAGCGTATAGGCGATGATACCGCCGGTATCATTGCCCTTGAACGGCGGCACCGGCTGCATCCAGTCGGCTCGCGCCGGACCAACGGCCAGCATCCCGCAAACGGCAACCAGGCACGCAGCCAATTTCCTTCGCATCGCAGACTCCATTTCGCTTGCGACCAACATAGAGTGCGACGGCGACCATGGAAAGAACGAGCCCGCTGCTGGAGGTGGACTTCTCCGCAGGTGTTGCCGCGCTGCACTTGACCTTGCCGGGGCTTCACGGCACCGTCCGCCGCATCTGATCATCGGGTGGATTCCCATGCGCAACCTGTTCAACTCCCCCACTAAACTCAGCCACACGCTTGGCCTCGGCGCCGCGCTCGTGGTCGGCCTTCTGGCGTTCGGGGGCACGGCTCAGGCCGCCAATCCGTTCGAACTGAATTTCTGGCTGTCCGGCCCGCGCTATGACGGCAATGTGGCACCCTGCGAGAGGGCCCTGAACGTCATCAGCGATCAATTCCACGAAAAGGAAGCCACTTTCTGGAATTCGCCGCTCGTGATCACCGGTTTCAGCCGGATCCATGAGACCGCGTTCCGCCCCTGGCAGTCCGATAACATTCCGCGCCGCTATTGCTCGGGTGATGCGATGTTGAGCGACGGCAAGGTGCGCAAGGTGCACTATTCGATCATCGAGGACGGCGGCTTTGCCGGCCTTAGCCAGGGCGTCGAATGGTGCGTCGCCGGGCTTGACCGCAACTGGGCCTATAACCCGTCCTGCAAGGCCGCCCGGCCCTGATCTCCGACCAGTTTGGTCAAAACGGAAGCCGCCGCCGCTCAGCCGGCGGCTTTTTGTTCTTGAAATGTTCTAGCGGCCTGCTAGGTTCTGAATGGTCGCGTGAGGGAGCGTTTGATGCCTCGGTTGGTCACAATTTCCCGATTTCTGATTTCAATTGCCTTTGTTCTGTGTGGTGCGATGGGGGCCTCGGCCCAGGATCGCCGGCAGAATGCGCCCGGCGAGTTCGATTTCTATGTGCTGTCGCTGTCGTGGTCGCCTTCGTTCTGCGAGGCGGCGAGCGAGCGCGGCAACAATGGCCGCGGCACCCAGGCGCAATGCGGCGGACGGCCGTACTCGTTCGTGGTGCACGGGCTGTGGCCGCAATATGAGCGGGGCTTTCCGGAATACTGCCAGCGCCCCTCGCCCCGCCTCGCCCGCAGCATCATGACCTCGATGCTCGACCTGATGCCGGCGCCCGGGCTGATCTACAACGAGTGGGACAAGCACGGCACCTGCTCCGGCCTCGGCGAACGCGCCTATTTCGAAGCCATCCGCAAGGCCCGCGCCGCGGTGAAGATCCCCGAGGAATTCCTGCAATTGACGGAGCCGAAGACGATCGCGCCCGACGAGCTGGAGACGGCGTTCATCAAGACCAATCCGGGGCTCAGCAACTCCGCGATCTCGGTGACCTGCGACAGCAAGCGGCTCAGCGAGGTGCGGATCTGCCTCAGCAAGGATCTGCAATTCCGTTCCTGCGAGGAAATCGATCGCCGCGCCTGCCGCCGCGATCAGGTGCTGATGCCGCCGGTTCGCGGCGGCTGAAGTCCCGTCCGCGTCAAGCCGGGCAGACGCACGTCGTCGCGCCGAGTGTCCCGGCCATGGACGCCATCACGAAACTAACGAGATAAGGCATAGATGCCCGGGACAGGCCGGGCATGACGCAGTACAACATGCGCACCCTCTGGAGCGCAGCGTCATCGCATGAACTATCGTCACGCCTTTCATGCCGGCAGCTTTGCCGACGTCATCAAGCACATCGTGCTGGTGCGCATGCTCACCTATCTGCAGGAGAAGCAGGCGCCGTTCCGCGTCATCGACACCCATGCCGGCGCCGGCCTGTATGATTTGACGTCGAGCGAAGCGCAGCGCGGCGGCGAATGGCTGACCGGCATAGCGCGGCTGATGCAGGCGCGGCTGTCCGACAAGGCGTTGCCGCTGATCGCGCCCTATCTCGACATCGTCAGAGCATTCAATCCGAGAGGCGAGCTGAAAGCCTATCCCGGCTCGCCGTTGATCGCGCGGGCGCTGCTGCGTCCGCAAGACCGCATGACGGCCTGCGAGATCGAGCCCGTGGCGCGCAAGCAATTGATCGATGCATTGCGACGCGATGCGCAGGCGCGCGTCGTCGATCTCGACGGCTGGATGGCACTGCCCGCATTCGTGCCGCCGAACGAACGGCGCGGCCTGGTGCTGATCGATCCGCCATTCGAAGCGAAGGACGAGTTCGAGCGGCTGGCGAGTGCCTTCACCGAAGCGTTCGCGAAGTGGCCGACCGGCACGTATCTTTTGTGGTACCCCGTAAAAACCCGGAGAGCTACCGACGAGCTCGCGCGCAGCGTCGCTGCAGCGACAGCAAGCAGTCGGCCCGCGGGCAAATGCTTGCGTTTGGAATTCAGTGTGGCGCCGCAAGAAACCGGCGCAGGCCTCGTTTCCACCGGGCTTTTGATGGTGAATCCGCCGTGGACGCTGGCGGGCGAACTGAAGATCATCCTGCCCGAACTCGAGAGACCGCTTGGTCAAGGCGGCGCCGGACGCTTCAGACTCGAAACGCCTAAACCTTGATCGGTAGCACCACTGAAAAGTTCTATTTGAGCATAGGCAACGCGCGCGGAACCGTATTATGCTCATCCTGTTACGACTGGCTTTACGTTCCGCTTCCGCGAATGGTTGCGGCGGAGTGACAAGGCCGAAATAAATCCAGGCGGACCGGCGGCGTGACGCCGGCCTGTTCAGGTGGCCAAGCTTCCGACAAGCGAATGTCGGTCAACCGCTACGCGGCGTGCGCGTAGCGGTGGAGCAATACGGGGGAGGAGTTTCCCGATGGCCATGACTGGGACAGTCAAGTTCTTCAACGGAGAGCGTGGCTACGGCTTCATCAAGCCTGATGATGGCGGCCGCGATGTGTTCGTTCACATCACAGCTGTCGAGCGCGCAGGGTTGAAGGACCTGACTGAAGGACAGCGCATTACGTTCGAGGTTGAACCCGACAAGAAGGGCAAGGGCCCGAAGGCGGTCAACCTGGTGGTTTCATGACGGGCGCGCGCGGTGCGTAGCTCGCGATGAACGGCGAATGAAGCGTTGCGTGTGAGTTGATTGCCGGGCGCGTGGCTCGCGCCCGCTGCATGATCCTCTGCATGATGCGGACGCGATTGGCGGTGCCCGCATATCAGCTGCGTGCGGCTCACCGACTGGATTCGCGGACGCTGCCGCGCGCACGCTCCACGCGTCATGTCCAAGCGATCAGCACAAAAGAAAAACCCGGCCGCGCGAGGCGCGGCCGGGAGTTGATGTCAGACGTTTTCTTGTTCTCAGAAGTGATAGTTGATGCCGGCGCGAACCAGACTGAAGCTGTAGCCGTTCGGCGCGCCGCCGGTGATCGTGAAGTTGCTGTTGGCGAGATCGACGTAGAGATATTCGATCTTGGCGCTCCAGTTCGGGGCAAAGCCCATTTCGGCGCCGGCGCCGACGGTGAAGCCCGCATTGGTATGCGACTCCGATATGCCAAACGTCTCGCCGCGCAGTTCGCCGAAGGCGAGACCGCCGGTCGCGTAGAACAGCACGTTGTTGACCGCATAGCCGGCGCGGCCGCGCACGGTGCCGAACCATGGGTTGGAGAACTTCCAGGGCGCGAACCGATCGTCGGCGGTGGTGCCCTGGATATCGGCCTCGATGCCGAACACCCACGGCGAGCCGTTCTGGAAATTGTAGCCGGCCTGCACGCCGCCGACGAAGCCGGACGGCTTGGTCGGGTTGTTCTCGACCGAACCCCAGCCGTAGCCGACGTTGCCGCCGAGATAGGGCCCGGCCCAGCTGTAGGCATTGAGCGGCTGATAGACGGTATAGGGTGAGCCGTAGTTGAGGTCGGCCGACGCCGCCGAGGTCGTCCAGCCTGCGACGATCAGTGCCAGCGCACGCGCAACAAACCGGGTCATGGGTACTCTCCACACGCAACTGCCGCAGCCCGCAGGCCCAGGGCCGGCGTGGTTACGGAATTCCACTTTTTTCGCTAAGGTTTATCGAGAGTTTTAAGTTAAAGGGTTGTTAAGCCCGGTTAGCGGCCCGCTCATCAGTCTTAACAATGTGTTACCGACCCGGCCCGGCCGGCCGCGCTGGGCCGGTAACGCCCTGCAATCGGGGTTGTTTTCCTGCGCCGCCAGCGCTGGCGACCGGTCGCCCAAGCGCTTAATTTACGGCCCATGGTTCACGATTCTCCCGAGCGTCCGACGCCGGCCCCCAAGGCTGATCCCAAGGCGCGGCGCAGTGCAAAGTCCAATCTGCCTCAGGACGACCTGACGCTCGACACGAGCGACGTCGATCCGGAAACCTCCGCCACCGAGGAGGAGGATGACGCGCGTCTTCCCGAGGCATCGGAGGACGCCACCGAGACAATCGCCGAGGGGACGCTCTCGATCGGGCATGAGGCGATCGAGAACGCGGTCCGCCTCGCCCCGACCTCGCCCGGCGTCTACCGCATGCTCAATGCCGCCAACGACGTGCTCTATGTCGGCAAGGCGAAGAACGTCAAAAAGCGACTGTCGTCCTATGCGCGGGCCAACGCGCCGCTGCCGGCGCGCATCCTGCGCATGATCGCGGCGACCACGCATGTCGAGATCGTCTCGACCACGACCGAGACCGAGGCGCTGCTGCTCGAAGCCAATCTGATCAAGCAGCTCCGGCCGCGCTTCAATGTGCAGCTGCGCGACGACAAGTCGTTTCCCTATATTCTGATCACCGGCGACCATTGGGCGCCGCAGATTCTCAAGCATCGCGGCGCGCAGTCGCGGCCCGGACGCTATTTCGGCCCGTTCGCCAACGCCGGCGCGGTCAACCGCACCATCACGGCGCTGCAGCGCGCGTTCCTGATCCGCTCCTGCACCGACGGCTTCTTCGAAAGCCGCAGCCGGCCCTGCCTGCTCTATCAGATCAAGCGCTGTGCCGGCCCCTGCACGCGCGAGATCGATTTCCCCGGCTATGGCGAGCTGGTGCGCGAGGCGACCGAATTCCTCTCCGGCCGCAGTCACGCCGTGAAGCAATTGCTCGCAGCCGAGATGGAGAAGGCCTCCGGCGAGCTTGAATTCGAGACCGCGGCGCTGTACCGCGACCGCCTCGCGGCACTGTCGGCGATCCAGTCGCAGCAGGGCATCAACCCGCGCACCGTCGAAGAGGCCGATGTGTTCGCGATCCACCAGGAAGGCGGCTATTCCTGCGTCGAGGTGTTCTTCTTCCGCACCGGCCAGAACTGGGGCAACCGCGCCTATTTCCCGCGCGCGGAAAAGAGCTTCACGCCCGAGGAGGTGCTGTCCTCATTCCTTGCGCAATTCTACGACGACAAGCCGCCGCCGAAGCTGATCCTGCTGTCGCACGAGATCGAGGAAAGCGCGTTGCTCGCCGACGCGCTGTCGGTGAAGGCCGGATCCAAGGTCGAGGTTTCCGTGCCCAAGCGCGGCGAGAAGAAGGAATTGATCGGCCACGCGCTCACCAACGCGCGCGAGGCGCTCGGCCGCAAGCTCGCCGATACCGCGACGCAAAGCCGGCTGCTGGAGGGCATGGTCACGACGCTCGGCCTGCCGCATACGCCGAAGCGCATCGAGGTCTACGACAACAGCCATATCCAGGGCACCAACGCGGTCGGCGCGATGATCGTGGCGGGACCCGACGGGTTCATGAAGAACCAGTACCGCAAGTTCAACATCAAGTCCGAAGGGCTGACGCCCGGCGACGATTACGGGATGATGCGCGAGGTGCTGGAGCGCCGCTTCAAGCGGCTGCTGAAGCCGCCGGAAGGCGACGCCGCCAAGGCAAAAGACAAGGCGGACGACGAGTCGTTCCCGCAATGGCCCGATCTCGTCATCATCGACGGCGGCCGTGGCCAGCTCAACGCGGTCCGGGAGATTTTCGAGAATCTCGGGCTGACCCAGGTCTCGCTGATGGCGGTGGCCAAGGGGCCGGAGCGCGATGCGGGGCGCGAAACCCTGTTCATGCCGGACCGCGAGGCCATCAAGCTGGAGCCGCGCGACCCGGTGCTCTATTTCATCCAGCGGCTGCGCGACGAGGCCCACCGCTTCGTGATCGGCTCGCACCGCAAGCTGCGCAAGAAGGACATCCGCGAGGCCGGGTTGCAGGAGATCCCGGGCATCGGCCCGTCGCGCAAACGTGCCTTGCTGCACCACTTCGGAACGCTCAAGGAGATCGAGCGGGCCTCGATCGCCGACCTCGGCAAGGTTCCCGGCGTCAGCGCCGAGAGTGCCCGCAAGATTTTCGAGTTTTTCCACGCCCAGCCGGGTTAAACCAAAGGCGAGTCATCAGGGCGTCGCCTGCGACAGGGCATCTGGGGCATGATGCGGAAAAGTGGCAAGCAACGTTCCGAAAAGAACATGCATAAACAAGGGGCTAAGGTGCCATGACGATTCAGCCTAATCTCGCCGTGCTTTGGCGCCCGCACGGTTGACCTTCTGGCTTCAGCGGTATTGGTAGAACGGATGAACATCGCGACGACCCGGGGACAGACCAAGACCATGTCCCTCCCGAATATCCTCACCTACGCCCGGATCGCCGCGATCCCGGTGGTGATTGGCTGCGTCTACTGGCAATCGATCCTGGACGGCCCGTTGTGGCTGCGCTGGGTGGCGCTGGCCGTGTTCATTGCGGCCGGGATCACCGACTATCTCGACGGCTATTACGCCCGGATGTGGGACCAGCAGTCCGCCTTCGGCCGGATGCTCGATCCGATCGCCGACAAGCTCCTGGTCGCCTCCAGCCTGCTGATGCTGGCCGCCGACAATTCGATCCATGGCTGGACGCTGTGGGCGGCGATCGTGATCCTGTGCCGCGAGATCCTGGTCTCGGGCCTGCGCGAATATCTCGCGGGGCTGCGGGTCAGCGTTCCCGTCACCAAGCTTGCGAAATGGAAGACGACGATCCAGCTGGTGGCGATCGGCTTTCTGATCGCCGGCGAAGCCGGCGAGCAGGTGTTCCCGGCGACGACCCTGATCGGCATCGTGCTGCTGTGGATGTCGGCGATCTTCACGATCTACACCGGCTGGGATTACTTCCGTGCCGGCATCCATCACCTCATCAAGGAGGATGAGGGATGAAGCTGAAGTATTTCGCCTGGGTGCGTGAACGCATCGGCAAGGCCGAAGAGATCGTCGAGCCGCCGGCCGAGGTGCACACGGTCGCCGAGCTGATCGGCTGGCTTGCCGCGCGCGACGACGGCTACGCCCACGCCTTCGAGAAGCCCACGGTGATCCGCGCCGCGATCGACCATGCCCATGTCAAACCGGACGCTGTGATCTCCGGCGCCCGCGAGATCGCGTTCTTCCCGCCGATGACCGGCGGTTAAATCTCCCATGACGGTGACAGCGACCATCCGGATCCAGGAAGCCGACTTCGACGTCGCAGAGGAGATCGCCGGCTTGAGCAAGGGCCGCACCGATGTCGGCGCGGTCGTCAGCTTCAGCGGCATCTGCCGCGGCAGCGAGCAGGGCGAGCCGATCGCCGCGCTGACGCTCGAACATTACCCGGGCATGGCGGAAGCCGAGATTGCGCGCCACGCAGACGAGGCGCTGGCGCGCTGGCCGTTGCAGGGCCTCACCATCATCCATCGCTTCGGCCGCATCGCGCCGGGCGAGAACATCGTGCTGGTCGTGACCGCCTCGGCGCACCGGCAGGCCGCGTTCGAGGCAGCCGAGTTCCTGATGGACTATCTCAAGACCAACGCTCCGTTCTGGAAGCGTGAGGAAAGCGCGCGCGGCACGAGCTGGATCGAGGCGCAGGGCCATGACGACGCGGCCGCCGCGCGCTGGACCAAATCCTGATGGCGAAGCGCAGCAAAGTGCCGCCCAGGCGCAGCCCCGCCGCGCCGAAAGCGCCGAAGGTGGGTGCCGGCGAGCTTCACACCCTGTTCGATTTCCTGCGCTACGCGGTCAGCCGCTTCAATGCGGCCAAGCTCGTGTTCGCGCACGGCACCACCGATCCGGTGGCGGAAGCCGCGTTCCTGATCTGCGAGACGCTGCATCTGCATCCCGACCAGTTCGAGACCTTCGCGACCGCGCGCGTCACCGTCGCCGAAGGCAAGCAGATCCTCGATTTGATCGAGCGGCGGATCGCGATGCGAAAGCCGGCCGCCTATCTCGTCAACAAGGTCTATATGCGCGGCCTGCCGTTCTATGTCGACGAGCGCACCATCGTGCCGCGCTCCTTCATCGGCGAATTGCTGGATTCGCATTTCGGCGGCGACGAGGACGGCACCTCGCTGATCGGCGACCCCACCGAGGTCGAAAGCGTGCTCGACCTCTGCACCGGCTCCGGCTGCCTTGCGATCCTGGCCGCGCGGCATTTTGCCAACGCTACGGTCGACGCGGTGGATATCTCAAAGGATGCGCTCGAAGTCGCCGCGCGCAACGTCGCCGACCATGGTCTCGACGATCGCCTGGCGCTCTATCGCGGCGACCTGTTCAAGCCGCTCGGCGACAAGCGCTACGATCTGATCATTTCGAACCCGCCCTATGTCGATGCTAGAGGCATGGCGGCACTGCCGCGCGAGTGCCGCGCCGAGCCGAAGATCGCATTCGACGGCGGCGCCGACGGGCTCGACATCGTCCGCCGCCTGCTCGATGAGGCCAAGCGACATCTGACCCCGCAAGGCGGGCTACTCTGCGAGATCGGCCGCGGCCGCGACAATCTCGAGGCCGCCTATCCCAACCTGCCGCTGCTCTGGCTCGACACCGAGGACTCCGAGGGCGAGGTGTTCTGGATCGCTGCCGCTGACCTCTGACCGACGCGCCGCGGCCGGCTCCGGCCGATTACGGAGCCCGACTTCGAGGCCGACCAAGACGAAGCGAAAATCGTGTGCAGTTCCAGCCGGTTCGGAAGATCGCAGGCCCGTCGAATCAACAATGGTGCTAAGCTTGCGCTCCGGGGACGTTCGGAGAGAGGGCGCGGGCGCGCGACATGATTCGCATTTCGACGATCTTCATCGCCATCTGCATGGTGCTGGTCGCAGCCTCGCTCGGCTTCGTCCTGTATTCGGTGGCGGGCATCAGCGGATCGGAATCGGCGATCGTGGCGCTCACCGCCCTCACCTGCCTGATCCTCTACAACGCGGTGTCGATGCGGTTGCGCGACCGCAGCGATGTCGGCGGCCAGATCGCGGATCTGTCGCGCGGCACCGCCGACCTCGCCCGCCAGGTCGCCGAATTCGGCCGCCGGCTGGCTGCAGTCGAAGGCCGCGTCGCCTCAGCGAACTCCACCGGCGCCGACCGGATCCAGGGCATGGCCGGCGAGATCAACGAACTCGGCGGCCTGGTGCGGCAGCTTGCGGCGTCCGTCGCCCATCATGAGGATGTGCTGGCGGCCGCTCCCGTGGCGCAGCCGGTCGCCGCGCCGCGCGACGATCTGCTGCAACCGGTCCCGCCGGCTCCGACCGTCGTGTTTGCGCCCCCGCCGTCGGCTGCGCCCCCGGCAGCGGTCTCACGCAGCCAGACCCAGCTCATTGCCGCGGTCAGGCATGCCATCGACGAGAACCGCCTCGACATCTACCTGCAGCCGATGGTGACGCTGCCGCAGCGCAAGGTGCGCTACTACGAGGCGGTGACGCGGCTGCGCGACGAGCGCGACCAGGTCCTTGCCGCCGACGATTTCATCGAGGCGGCCGAGGTGGGCGGCCTGATCGGTCGGATCGACCACATGGTGATGCTTCGCTGCGTCCAGGTGCTGCGCCGCCTGATGATCCGCAGCAAGGATGTCGGCGTGTTCTGCAACGTCTCGGCGGCGACACTGTCCAGCCCGCAGCACTTCACCCAGTGTCTCGACTTCCTCGAGGCCAACCGCGCGCTGGCCCCATCCTTCGTGCTCGAGTTCAAGCAGGCGACCTTCCGCAATCTCGGCCCGGTTGAAAGCGAGAATCTCGCGGCGCTGTCGCAGCGCGGCTACCGGTTCTCGATCGACCACGTCAGCGACCTTCGCCTCGAGCCGCGCGAGCTCGCCGATCGCGGCGTCCGCTTCATCAAGGTGCCGGCCGCGCTGCTGCTCGACGCCAGGCAAAGCGCGACCGCCGATATCGATCCCTCCGATCTGTCCGACCTGCTCGGCCGCTTCGGCATCGACCTGATCGCCGAACGGATCGAGGGCGAGCGCTCGGTGGTCGACCTGCTCGACTACGATGTCCGGTTCGGCCAGGGCTTCCTGTTCGCGCCGCCGCGGCCGTTGCGGCCGGAAGGGGCATCTGCTACCGCCGAGGCTCCGCAGACCAAGCCCCAGGACCTCAATGGCGCCGGCACTTCCGCACCCGTCTCCAGCCCCGCAGCGCCACCGCGCACGACCGGCAGCGCCGCATTGGCGCGCCGCGCGCTCGGGCCCAACTAACCGGCAGTTCGCATCATGACATCGCTGCGTTTCGTGGAGCGGCTGCGCGACCTCACTGGCGACGTCGACGTCGTGCTGTCGGACATCTGGGGCGTCGTGCACAACGGGCTCGAATCCTTTCCCGAGGCCTGCGAGGCGCTGCACACCTTCCGCCAGCAGGGCGGCACCGTCATCCTGATCACCAACGCGCCGCGTCCGGCCGATTCCGTGCAGCGCCAGCTGCGCAAGCTCGGCGTCGCCGACGAGACCTATGACGCGATCGTCTCCTCGGGCGACCTGACGCGCCATTTTGTTTCTGATCATCCCGGTCAGAAAATATTCTGGATCGGCCCGGAGCGCGACAGCTCGATCCATCGCGGCCTCGACGCCACCTTGGTGCCGCTGGAGCAGGCCGACTACATCATCTGCACCGGCCTGTTCGACGACGAGACCGAATCCGCCGAGGATTATCGCGACACGCTGATGAAGGCGCTCGAGCGCAGGCTGACGCTGGTCTGCGCCAATCCGGACATCGTGGTCGAGCGCGGCGACCGGCTGATCTATTGCGCCGGCGCGATTGCCGAACTGTATCGCGAGCTCGGCGGCGAGGCGGTCTTCTACGGCAAGCCGCACCGGCCGATCTACGAGCGCGCGATGGCGCTGGCCGCGGAACGCCGCGGGCGTCCGACCGAACTCAGCCGCGTGCTCGCGATCGGCGACTCCGTGCGCACCGACCTCGCCGGCGCCCACGGCTTCGGCATCGATCTGCTGTTCGTCACGCGCGGCATCCATTCCGAGCAGTTCGAGGGCATCGAGCAGCTCGATCCGGCCTCGGTGAAGGAATTGTTCGGCCATCCACCGCGCGCGCTGATGCGCGAGCTGAAGTGGTAGCGGGCAACCCCGCAGAGGCGCGCTGCCAAAATATCGAAAACAACCCCATGCAAAGTAGCCCACGGCGCGCGGTGTTCGCCCAGTCGCCTTGACACGTCGGGCAACTCAGGGGCAAACTTCCAATATTCCGAAATCGCGCGCTTCCGCTCGCTTTGCCGTCAACCCCAAAGACGTGAATGCCCGGGACGAGCCCGGGCATGACGTGAATGTCAGTTGATGCGAGCGTCTTACGCGGTCGCCATGTCCGGGAAGACCGCCTCGATCTTGGTCTTCAGCGTCGCCGCGTTGAACGGCTTGACGATGTAGTTGTTCACGCCGGCCTTCTTGGCCGCGATCACGTTCTCGGTCTTGGATTCCGCCGTGATCATGATGAAGGGCGTGGTCGCGAGATTGGGATCGGCGCGGACTTCCTTGAGCAGGTCGTAGCCGGTCATCGGCTCCATGTTCCAGTCGGAAATCACCAGGCCATACTTCTTGCCGCGCATCTTGTTGAGCGCCGCAGAGCCGTCGGAGGCATCGTCGATATTTTCGAATCCAAGCTGCTTGAGAAGATTCCGGATGATGCGGATCATGGTGCTGTAATCATCAACCACCAGAACCGGCATGGACAAATCAACCGCCATCTTTCCCCCCAAAACCACTCACGCAACTTGGCTTCTGCACAAACGCAGCTTTCCGCCAACGACTAACAGCAGGCGTTAAACAGCGCGTTAACCGGCTGAATCCGGATTGTTACGGATTTGACGCGATTTTCGCTATGCTTGACTTCCACGCCGCCGCCGCGTCACGGTCCGGCCCCAACAATCATGCTTAAGAATCCTTGAAGAATCCCTGAGATGAGCACCGGCTTTACCGTTATCCGCGACAACACGCCCGAAAGCGCCATTCCGAAGGGCGCCGTGGTCGCGATGGGAAATTTCGACGGCGTCCACCTCGGTCACCGCGCCGTGATCGGCGCGGCGCTGGCGATGGGCAAGTCGCACGGCGTGCCCGCGCTCGCCGTGACCTTCGAACCGCATCCGCGCAGTTTCTTCAGCCCGAACACCCCGCAATTCCGTCTCACGGACGAGACCAACAAGCTGCGGCTGCTCGCGGCCACCGGGCTCGCCGGCGCCGTCGTCATGACCTTCGACAAGGCGCGCGCCGGGACCACGGCACAGGACTTCATTCACCATGACCTGATCGGCCGGCTCGGCATCAGCGGGATTGCGGTCGGCTACGACTTCCATTTCGGCAAGGGCCGGGTCGGCTCGCCGAGCCTCTTGGTCAGCGAGGCGCCGCGGCTCGGCATCGAGGTCGATGTGCAGGCCCATGTCGACATCGAGGAGCGCCCGGTCTCCTCCAGCGCCATCCGCATGGCGCTCGCCGAAGGCCAGGTCGACGATGCCACCACGATGCTGGGCGGACCGTGGTTCGTGACCGGCAAGGTGATCCATGGCGAGAAGCGCGGCCGCGACCTCGGTTACCCCACCGCCAACATCCGCCTCGACAAGCATTGCGGCTTGAAGCACGGCATCTATGCAGTGCGGGTCGGCAAGGCCCAGGGAAATGACAAGGTGCGGTTCGACGGTGTCGCAAGCTTCGGACGCCGGCCGACCTTCGACAACGGCGCGCCGCTGCTCGAAGTGTTCCTGTTCGACTTCAAGGGCGATCTCTACGACACGGTGCTCGATGTCGCCTTCATCAGTTTCATTCGCGAAGAGCTGAAATTCGACACCATCGAGGCGTTGATACGCCAGATGGATGACGACAGCGCCAAGGCGCGCGCGGCATTGGCCGCAGCACCGGACGCGTTCCCGCAGCTCGGAGTGATTGGTTGAAGACGGAGAAAGAGAAAATGCTGGCGGGCGAGCTCTATCGCCCGGATGCCGAGCTCGCCGCCGACCATACCGCGGCGGAACAGTGGATGGCGCGCTACAACGCATCAGGCGCATCGTCCGCAGCCGAGCTGCACGCCCTGCTCTCCGCGCGCTTCCGCAAGGTCGGCAAGGACACCGTGATCCGGCCGCCGTTCTTCTGCGACTACGGCAGCAATATCAGCCTTGGCGACGGCGTGTTCCTCAACTTCAATTGCGTCATCCTCGACGTCGTCGAGGTCGTGATTGGCGATCGCACCCAGATCGGACCCGCGGTGCAGGTCTATACCGCCGACCACCCGCGCGATGCCGCGACCCGGCGCGCCGGGCTTGAATTCGGCCGCCCGATCCGGATCGGCAGCGACGTCTGGATTGGCGGCGGTGCCATCATCCTGCCCGGCGTCACGATCGGCGACGGCGCCCTGGTCGGGGCCGGCAGCGTGGTGACGCGGGACGTCGCCCCCGGCGCGATCGTGGCAGGAAACCCGGCCCGGCCGCGGCCGGCCTAGAGGCATACGGCTCTTGATCCGTCACCCTGAGGAGCGCGTAGCGCGTCTCGAAGGGCCGACGGCCACCAGCCGGGCCGATTCATCCTTCGAGACGCGCTACGCGCTCCTCAGGATGACGGGATAGGCTCTGCAGGTCCCCCGGAACGGTCTCCCGGCCAACCGGGGCTTTGCGATTTCCCCGTCTGGCTGCTATGGAAACCCCATGTTTTCGCGGCGCATCATACGGATTAGCGGCCCGGCTTCCGCCTGAGCCTGAAGGCTCGGCGCAAGACCGGGACTTCGTCGTTTCACCCGCGATTGATCGCGTTTCCGCGCCCGCACCTGCCAAATCAGAGCTTTCATGTCCGACAAGCCGCAAAAGACCAACGCCCAAAAGACCGACGCTAACGACTATTCCAAGACCCTTTACCTGCCGCAGACGGAATTCCCGATGCGCGCCGGCCTGCCCCAGCGCGAGCCGGAAATCCTGAAATACTGGAACGACATCGGCCTCTACGACAGGCTCCGCCGGGAAGCCGAGGGCCGCGCCAAATTCGTGCTGCATGACGGGCCGCCCTACGCCAACGGCAACATCCATATCGGGCACGCGCTGAACAAGATCCTCAAGGACGTCGTGACCAAGAGCCAGCAGATGCTCGGCTTCGACTCCAACTACGTGCCGGGCTGGGACTGCCACGGCCTGCCGATCGAATGGAAGATCGAGGAGGAGAACTACCGCTCCAAGGGCAAGCAGAAGCCCGACTTCCGCGACTCGGCCGCGATGGTCGCGTTCCGCAGGGAATGCCGCGCCTATGCGACGCACTGGATCAACGTGCAGCGCGAGGAGTTCAAGCGGCTCGGCATCATCGGCGACTGGGACCATCCCTACGAGACGATGAGCTATCCAGCCGAGGCGCAGATCGCCCGCGAGCTGATGAAGTTTGCCGCCAACGGCACGCTGTATCGCGGCTCGAAGCCGGTGATGTGGAGCGTGGTCGAGAAGACCGCGCTCGCCGAAGCCGAGGTCGAATACGAGGACTACACCTCCGACATGGTGTGGGTGAAATTCCCGGTCACCTCGCCGGCGCATGGCGCGCTGGCCAATGCCTCGGTGGTGATCTGGACCACCACGCCGTGGACGCTGCCCGGCAACCGCGCGATCTCGTTCTCGCCGAAGATCGCCTACGGCCTTTACAAGGTGACCGATGCGCCCGCGGACAATTGGGCGAAGACCGGCGATCTCCTGATCCTGGCCGATGCGCTCGCCGCGGAAGTGTTCAAGCAGGCGCGCGTCACGTCCTATGAGAAGGTCCGCGATATTCCCGGCGACACGCTGGACGCCGTGGAATGCGCCCATCCGCTGCGCGGCTTCGGTGGCGGCTACGAATTCACCGTGCCGCTGCTATCAGGCGAGCACGTCACCGACGACACCGGCACCGGCTTCGTGCACACCGCACCGAGCCACGGCCGCGAGGACTTCGACGTTTGGACGGCCAACACCCGCGAGCTCGATGCGCGCGGCATCCCGACCGCGATCCCCTACACGGTCGACGAGAACGGTGCCTACACCGCGCAGGCGCCGGGCTTCACCGGCAAACGCGTGCTCAACGACAAGGGCGAGAAGGGCGACGCCAACGAGGCCGTGATCAAGGCGCTGATCGAGGCCGGCAAGCTGCTCGCGCGCGGCCGCCTCAAGCACCAGTATCCGCACTCCTGGCGCTCCAAGAAGCCGGTGATCTTCCGCAACACGCCGCAATGGTTCATCGCGATGGACAAGGACATCGCGGAGAACGGCCATGCGAAGAAGGGCGACACGCTGCGCGCCCGCGCGCTGCAGGCGATCTCGGTCACGCAATGGGTGCCGCCGGCCGGTGAGAACCGCATCAACGGCATGATCGCCAATCGCCCGGACTGGGTGATCTCGCGTCAGCGCGCCTGGGGCGTGCCGATCGCCGTGTTCGTGCGCGAGAATAGCGACGGCTCGGCCGAGATCCTGCAGGACGAGGTCGTCAACCAGCGCATCACCGAGGCGTTCATGGAGGAAGGCGCCGACGCCTGGTACATGGACGGCGCCCGCGAGCGCTTCCTCGGAAGCCGCGCGTCGGAGAACTGGAAGAAGGTCGACGACATCTGCGACGTCTGGTTCGATTCTGGCTCGACGCACGCCTTCGTGCTGGAAGACCGCCAGAACTTCCCGCAGCTCGGCAACATCGTCCGCAAGATCGATGGCGGCAACGACACCGTGATGTACCTCGAAGGCTCTGACCAGCATCGCGGCTGGTTCCACTCATCGCTGCTGGAGAGCGCCGGCACGCGCGGGCGGGCGCCGTACGACATCGTGCTCACCCACGGCTTCACGCTCGATGAGAACGGCCGCAAGATGTCGAAGTCGCTCGGCAACACGGTCGAGCCGCAGAAGGTGATCAAGGATTCCGGCGCGGATATCCTGCGCCTGTGGGTCTGCGCCACCGACTATGCCGACGACCAGCGCATCGGCCCGGAGATCCTGAAGAACACCATCGAGACCTATCGCAAGCTGCGCAACTCGATCCGCTGGATGCTCGGCACGCTGCATCACTTCAAGCCGAGCGAGAAGGTCGCCTTCGCCGAGATGCCCGAGCTCGAGCGGCTGATGCTGCACGAACTGGCCGGCCATACCGAGACCATCCGCAAGGCCTATGCGGCGTTCGACTACAAGACCGTGGTCGCAACTCTCGCGGCCTTCATGAACTCCGAGCTGTCGGCGTTCTACTTCGACATCCGCAAGGACACGCTGTATTGCGATCCGCCGTCCTCGGTGGCGCGCAAGGCGGCGCTGACCACGATCGACCTGCTCTGCGACGCGATCCTGAAATGGCTGGCGCCGATCCTGAGCTTCACCACTGACGAAGCCTGGCGGATGTACCGGCCGAACGCCGAGCCCTCGGTGCATCTCACGCTGTTCCCCGAGGGTCTCGAGCAGTTCCGTGACGAGGCGCTCGCCGCGAAGTGGGAGACGATCCGCAACGTCCGCCGCGTCGTCACCGGTGCGCTCGAGCTCGAGCGCGCCGCCAAGCGGATCGGCTCGTCGCTCGAGGCCTCGCCGGTGATCTACATCGCCGACCGACAGATGCTGGCCACG
Organism: Bradyrhizobium sp. USDA3010; assembly: GCF_056429065.1. Taxonomy (NCBI): domain Bacteria; kingdom Pseudomonadati; phylum Pseudomonadota; class Alphaproteobacteria; order Hyphomicrobiales; family Nitrobacteraceae; genus Bradyrhizobium; species Bradyrhizobium sp. USDA3010. Next base: position 4,969 of record NZ_JBWJZD010000039.1, on the reverse strand, counting down.
TTGTTCGACATCGATCTCGCCGAGGTCTGCATCACCTCGAATTACGAGGTGCGCGAGGGCGAGGCGCCGGCGGACTCCTTCCGCCTCGATGCCGTGCCCGGCGTCGCCGTGGTGGTCGAAAAGGCGGTCGGCACCAAATGCGCGCGCTCGTGGAAGATCCTGCCGACGATCGGCGAGGATCCCGAGTATCCCGACGTCTCGCCGCGCGACGCGCAAGCGCTGCGCGAATGGAAGGCGCTGGGGGTCTCGGCCTAAAGCGCGATGAGATTAGGTTGAATTGTCATCGCGCATTAGCTCTTTGTCTGAGCATGATCTTTTCGGAAAACCGCTTCGCACTTTTCCGGATCATGCTTTAGCCGTCGTCCCTGCCTAGTGCGCAATTGCGCACGGGAGCAGGGACCCATAACCACCGCTGTCTAGAATGGACTGAGGTTGATGACTCCCTGTCATTCAAACAACACCCGGCACGGCGTATGGGTCCCGGCTCCGTCCGCAACGGCGCACTCGGCCGGGACAACGCCTTTGGTGGCAAGCCGATGACGCCTGCTGTCCGCACGGGCGTGATCACGGCGATCGCGACGTTGATCGCCGACCAGGCCTCCAAGCTCTGGCTGCTCCATGTCCTCGACATCGCGCGCCACGCCCCGGTGACGGTGACGCCGTTTTTCGACCTGGTGCTGGCCTGGAATCCCGGCATCAGCTTCGGCTGGTTCCAGAGCGAGACCCCGGCGGCCCAGATCCTGCTGATGGTGATCAAGGCCGCTGCCGTGATCGCGCTGGCGATCTGGATGGCGCGGTCGCGCACATGGCTTGCGACAATATCGCTCGGCCTGATCATCGGCGGCGCCATCGGGAACGGGATCGACCGCTTCGCCTATGGTGCCGTGGTCGATTTTGCCCTGTTTCATATCGAGATCGGGGGAAAAACCTTCAATTGGTACATCTTCAACGTCGCCGATGTGGCGATCGTTGCTGGCGTGGCGGCCCTATTGTATGATTCCGTCATGGGGACCCCCGCCGTAAAAGCGCCCTGATCCCGGCCGATACGAGCCGGTCGGCGGCCGACCTGCACCCAGCGGAACTGAGCGCTAAGCCAGTGATCGCTTTGGCGAATTTTGAGATGGGAATAGCGCGATGCGCAACACCAAAGTCCGCGGTTACCTGATCGAGACGTCCCGGCTGCCACTGCTACGCGGCCTGCGTCTGGCGTTCGTTGCGGCCGGGATCGGCCTGGTGATGACGGCAGGCCCCGTGCGTGCCGGTGACGATGACGATGACGGCGATGACGGCCTGACCTTCGAAGAGCGGATCATCGACAATCTCATGACCGGGCTCGGCGCCAAGAGCGCCGCCAGCAAGGGCATCGACTATCGCGAGCGCTCGCCGCTAGTGGTGCCGCCGAAGCTCGACCTGCCGCCGCCTGCCACAGCCGCCCAGGTCAACGCGCCGAACTGGCCGAAGGACCCCGATATCGCGGCGCGCAAGGCTGCGATCGCGGCGCGCAAGAAGGAAGTCAAGAAGGAGCCGTGGCAGTCAGCGGTGGCGTTGACGCCGGCCGAGATCGAGGCGGGCCGCAAGCAGCAGACGGCCACCCAGGGCCGCAGGGAGCCGCTCGAGCCGGGCACCAACACCAATCCGTCGCTGATGCCGAGCCAGCTCGGCTACAGCGGTGGTCTGCTCGGCATCTTCAAGGGGAACAGCAGCGAGTCCAAGCCATTCCCGGGCGAGCCGACGCGCGAATCCCTGACCGAGCCCCCTCCGGGCTACCAGACGCCGTCCTCTGGCTTTGACTATGGCACAGGCCCGATGAAGCCGAAGGTGAACGAGGGCCAGTACGACGTCATGACCGGAAAACCGATCCAGTGACGCTTGGCCTGTTTGGGCGAAGGCTGACATGAGCAAAGCTTAATGCGGAGGGACGTCCGTCTCTCCGCTTCGTGACGACTGGCACGGACTGCACCGTGTACGATGGCGTCTTTCATGCCCGGCCATCCGTTCAGGCTTCCATAAGGACCATGATGCCCTCACGCCGATCGATTGCCCTGTTCGCTGCCGCCTTTGTTTCAACCATCCCGCTGTCGGGCAGCAGCCTCCGCGCCCAGACCACCGTCACCTCGGAACGCCCTGCGAGCTTCACGCTCGACAACGGCCTGCAGGTCGTGGTGATCCCCGATCACCGCACGCCGGTCGTCACGCAGATGATCTGGTACAAGGTCGGCTCCGCCGATGAGACGCCGGGCAAATCGGGCCTCGCGCATTTCCTCGAGCATCTGATGTTCAAGGGCACCGCCAAGCACCCGGCCGGCGAGTTCTCGCAGACCGTGCTGCGCGTCGGCGGCAACGAGAACGCCTTCACCTCCAACGACTACACCGGCTATTTCCAGCGCGTGCCGCGCGAGCAGCTGCCCACCATGATGGAGTTCGAGGCCGATCGCATGACCGGCCTGATCCTGAAGGATGAGAATGTGCTGCCCGAGCGCGACGTCGTGCTCGAGGAGTTCAACATGCGGGTTGCCAACAACCCGGATGCCCGGCTCACCGAGCAGATCATGGCCGCGCTCTATCTCAACCATCCCTATGGCCGGCCGGTGATCGGCTGGCATCAGGAGATCGAGAAGCTCGACCGCGAGGATGCGCTCGCCTTCTACCGCCGCTTCTATGCGCCGAACAACGCGATCCTGGTCATCGCCGGCGACGTCGACGTCAAGGACATCCGCCCGCTGGTCGAGAAAAATTTCGGCCCGATCCCGGCGCAACGCGCGATCCCCGAGAAGCGGGTCCGGCCGCAGGAGCCGACCCCGGCCGCGCCGCGCACCGTGACGCTGTCGGATCCCCGCGTCGAACAGCCGAACCTGCGCCGCTACTATCTGGTGCCGTCCGCGACCACGGCGGCGGCAGGCGAGAGCCAGGCGCTCGATGTGCTCGCGCAATTGATGGGCGGCGGCGCCAACTCCTACCTCTATCGCTCGCTGGTGATCGACAAGGGCCTCGCGATCTCGGCCGGCGCCGGCTATCAGGGCACCGCGCTCGATCCGTCGCAATTCTCGATCTCGGTGACGCCCAAGGCCGGCGTCGAGTTCGCGCAGATCGAGGACGCGATCGACAAGGTGATCGCCGATCTCGCGCAGAACCCCGCACGCGCCGAGGATCTCGAACGGGTCAAGACCCAGCTGATCGCGGAGGCGATCTACGCCCAGGACAACCAGGCGACGCTGGCGCGCTGGTATGGCGGCGCGCTGACCACCGGGCTCAGCATCGACGACATCAGGAGCTGGCCGGATCGCATTCGCACCGTCACCGCCGAGCAGGTGCGCGCAGCAGCCGCCACCTGGCTCGACAAGAAGCGGTCGGTGACCGGCTATCTGATCAAGGATACTGCGCCGAAACGCGAGGAGAAGCGCTCGTGAGCTATTCCATCACCCGCCGCGCGGCGCTGATCGGCGGCGCCTGTGCCGCGATGCTGACGCTGACATCGGCGCCCTCGCAGGCCGCGGCCAAGATCCAGCGGCTGGTGTCGCCCGGCGGCATCGAGGCGTGGTTCGTGCAGGACGCCACCGTGCCGCTGATCGCGATGGAATATGCCTTCGGCGGCGGCGCCAGCCAGGATCCGCCCGGCAAGCCCGGCGTCGGCAATCTGGTCGCCGACCTGCTCGACGAGGGCTCCGGCGATCTCGATTCGAAAACCTATCATGAGCGGCTCGAGCGCCGCGCCATCGAGCTCAGCTTCCAGTCCAGCCGCGATCAGTTCCGCGGCTCGCTGCGCATGCTCAAGGACAACGAGGACGAAGCCTACGACCTGTTGCGGATGGCGCTGACCTCGGCGCGGTTCGAGCCGAAGGACGTCGAACGCATCCGCGCCCAGGTGATCTCGAACCTGCGGCGCGAATCGACCAATCCGTCCTCGCTGTCCGGCCGCAAGTTCCTCGAGCTCGCCTTCGGCGACCATCCCTATGGCAGGACGGCGACCGGCACGCTCGAGAGCGTGCCGACGATCGAGATCGCCGATCTGAAGGACTATGTCCGCCGCATCATCGCCAAGGACACGCTGCGGATCGCCGTGGTCGGCGATGTCGATCCCGATACGCTCGGCAAGCTCCTGGACAACACCTTTGGCGGCCTGCCGGCCAAGGCCGAATTGACGGCGATTCCCGACGTCGTCGCGACCAAGCCGCCGCAGCGCGCCTTCGTCCCGCTCGACGTGCCGCAGACCGTCGTCACCTTCGGCGGCCCCGGTATCAACCGGCATGATCCGGACTTCATGGCCGCCTATGTGGTGAACCACATTCTCGGCGGCGGCGGGCTGTCGTCGCGGCTCTACAAGGAAGTGCGCGAGAAGCGCGGGCTGGCCTATTCGATCTATGAGGCGCTGCTCTGGATGGATCACTCCGCGCTGTTCATCGGCAACACCGGTACCCGCGCCGACCGCGCCGGCGAGACCGTCGATGCGATCGAGGCGGAGATCCGCCGCATCGCCGAGGAAGGCCCGACGCAGCAGGAGCTCGACGAGGCGAAGTCGTATCTGAAGGGCTCGCAGATGCTGGCGCTCGACACCTCCTCCAAGCTCGCGCAAGCGATGCTGCAATACCAGCTCGACAAGCTGCCGATCGACTACATCGAGAAGCGCAGCGCCATCGTCGATGCGGTGACGCTCGACGACGTCAAGCGGGTCTCCAAGAAGCTGTGGGGCAACGGCCTGCTCACCGTGATCGTCGGCCGCGCCCCGCAAGCCGCAGCGCAGCCGGCATCGGCGCCACCGAAGGCGAACTGACGCGGTTACGCGCGCCGCTTCTTCATACACACCACCGTTGTGGCCACCCCTCTCCCCAACCCTCCCCCGCAAGGGGGCAGGGCTATCGCATGTGGCCGAGGAGTTCGAAGAGGAATGCATCGTTCCATCCGGCGCGCTTGAGCTTGCCGCGCAGGGAGACTGTCGTGTCCGGGTGGGCTTGGGCGACGTTGAGAGCCAGAC
>NZ_JBWJZD010000038.1:0-56678 GCF_056429065.1 Bradyrhizobium sp. USDA3010 | reverse complement strand
ATGGCGGGCGTGGTGTTCGCGGCTGAAGGTGATGGGGTTGGCTTTGCAACCGAATCCTACGCCGCATCAGCGCTTTACACCACGCTCGCCAGCCTCTCAGGCGCCTCTGACGAATAAGACGGGCTAGTTCGGCCTTTTGCGGTTCAAGATAGGCATATTTGCTTTCGATCTCGGCCCGCTTCGACGCGGTGATCGCCCGGTCATAGGCTCGACTGGCGGCCAGCTGCTGGTCCTGCAGAACCCGCGCCTCATCGACTGATCCTTCCGTGTCGACACCAGCGCTTTGCAGGAAGGCCAGCCGCGCCCTGTTCTCGGTGACGTGCGCATCTTCGACATTCTCGCGCGCGGTCTCTGGCGCCAGCGCGGCGGCCTGCTTCGTCTTTGCCGCGTCCGTCAGTCCGATCTGCGCCTGTTGGCGGGTGATCTTGGCGTTCTCAATTGCGAGCCGATCGCGACCAACCTGGATGTCGACCTCGTCCGCCTTAAACTTGTCATCGATCCTAGCCTGCTCAGTCGCCAGCTTTGATCCGGCAGCGCTGAGCGCTTTGTCCAAATTCAGCGCGCGATCTCGATCAAAAACGGCCTGTGCGCCTTCTGCGCTCGCTGTGGTTTTGTCCAATGCGCCAGAGAGATTTTCTGCGGATCCGGCCGCCTTATCGAGATTGTCAGCTACGACCTGATCGCCCTCTCCTCCCTGGACCTTGCTCAGTCGATCAAGAACGATGCCCGGCGTCCCAAGCTCATCAGGAGAAAGCGGCACATCGCCAGGGCTTCGATATCGACTGGTTGCGGCAACGGCAGCAGGATTCGGCTTCAAGCCATCCTTGAGGTCGCTTTCATGTCTCGCCTCCTTTAGCTTTTTAATTCCTTCGGCCGTCGCCCCCACGAACTTGGCGGCGCCCTCCAGCGTCGTTGAGACGATCTGCGATCCATTGAGCGCCTCGCCCAGCTTCGACGCTTCGGCCTTGAGATGCGAGAGCGACTGCCCGATGCTGGTGCCGAAAGTCGACTGAGTAGACCGTTGATCCTCCTCAAGCGTTGGGAGGATATTGCCGAGCGACTTCAACGCCTCTGGCGCGGAATAGGCAGTCGCATTGGGAAGTCTGCTCTGCAGATCCTGCAACAGCCGCTTCATCAGGGTTGGCAGAACGTCCGAAAACCCCTTGGCCAACTCCGGCGTGAGGCGGCCCGTGTCCTGCAGTCCGGCCAGGAACGTCTTGATCGCGGGCCCGGCCTGCTCCTCGTCGACGCGATCGGCTTCTGCACCGACGAACAAGGATTTCAGTGCATCGAACTGTTGTCCGCCGGAAAGCTGGTTGCCGAAACGTTGATTGGTGCGCGTGATTTGCTCGAAGGGAGCGGCCAGGCCGGCCGTCGGCAATTTCAATTCCTGCGCGGTTTTTTGCAGCTCCTGATATGTTTCGATGCCCTTCTGTGCTGAGCCCGCGAAGGCGCCCAGTCGCTGAGCCTGTGATCGCGCGGTGTCGCCGGCCTTCTCCATAGCCGTGACAAGCGTGCCGGTGATGGCCGCCGCCAGTGCGACAACGCCCCCGCGCCCGATCGTGCCCCACTCGCGGATGCCCCCAAGCTCGAGCCCGGCGCGTTCGGCCGCCGGCTTGATGGTTTCCACCAACCGCTTGACGCGCTCGATGGATTCACGGCTCCCCTCGGTCTTCCCAGTGAGGCCGGCAAACACCTCGCCGTATTTTCCCAGGCCCGAGTTCGAATCCTGGATCGTCCGATTGGTCGCAGCCAGCGCTTTCGCGCCCACTTCGCCAGTTTTTCGAAGTTTGGCCTGCACATCTTCTGCGCCTTCAAGCGAGATTCTTTGAACTATTCGAGCGACCATTTTGTCGTTTCCTTTTTAGCTGCTCGGCGCGAAGTCGCCGCTTGCGGTCCACGTGGCCGTGTCGGTCTTAGTAAGCATGACGCTGATCCAGGGGTAATCCGTTGCCAACGTCTTGCCGGCAGCGGGCGTGATCGTCACACCATCGTCGGCCGCCACGAAGTCGAACGGCGTCGTGGGGGGCAATCCCATGATCAATGTTTTTCGATCGACACCGGGCAGCTGGCTGGCATCGGCGAGGGCCAATGTCGAGAAAATTAACTTCGTGCCGATCGGCAGCTGGTCAAATGGCGCGCCGCCATAGATCATGATCCGGCAGACGCCATTGAACTCCGCCAGGCTTCCCTCTGACGGCAACACCGGTTGGCCTCGCAAAGCCGGGATACGGATGAGACTTTCGCCCGGCTGGAGCTGGCGCCAGCGATCGAAATCAAACTCGCCGGCCGTGGTCAAAATGCAACTCAGGCCAAAGTCCCAGCCGACGGCTTCATCCTTCGTGGTCATCACGGCACCCCGACCGCAGTCATGTAGGTGCGCAGGCGATCGTAGAAATTCGTCACGTCGGTCGAACTCAACGATGAGCCGATGCTTATCATCGCCTGCTGATAACCGGCGCCCGATGCCGTGCCGCTGCTATTGATACCAAGAGCATAGAGATTGAGGTTTGGTGGAGCGTTCGAACCGTCACCGCTTCCTGTCGTTAGCTGCGAAGTGTTTTTGTAACCCTGCGTCGCGTTCGAGCCTGAACGATTAGCTAGCAAAAGTCCGTTCGCGCTGTTGGACGTTTGGACGCTTGAGAGAATACCGAGGTTATGCCCGCAATTGAGGCGATAATAAAAGCGACTATCGCCGCTATACTGTCCATAAACCTGCGTATCGACGCTACCGTTTGACGAGCCAAATTCAGGGCCACTGTGTGCCGTGCCAACGACGTTCCACACCCCAAGATGCGCTAAGTTCTGCGAAAACTGGGGTGATGAGGCTGTGGCCGGATTGAAGCCCGTATCGATGTAAACGGTCGAGCTGCCATCGACGCCAGTGAACCCACGATCAGCCGTGAACGTCGGCGAGCCGTGGGAAGTCCCGTTGAAGCTGGACGAAATCAGGTTCAGCAGCGCGGTGGTGCTGTCCTGCGTGGCGTAGACGTGCAGCACGTCGAGTTTTGAGAACACGCCATCGGACACCAGGCCATTGATCAGGGCCTTGTAGGCGTTGGTGTGCGTCGTATCGAGGCCAGAGGTCCGCGCGAGAAAGGCCGTCGTTTCGGCCGCGTCAGCACTGCCAAATTTGCGAGAAAAGCCGATGATCACCATGTTCAAATTTTCCCCGATGGTTTCGCTGCTTTCCGTTCGTTCAGCTCAGCCAGCGCGCGCAGATACCGATCGCGCATGGCCTTCGCCTCTTTGAGCGGGATCCACCTGTCATCGACGAAGACCTCGCGCTCGTCATCGTCGTTCGAACAATCTTCTGCGAGCATTCGAACACCCATCGTTCGAACGGGAGTGCGAACCTTTCGGCGGTTCGCCTTGGTCTGATCAACGGTCTCGGCGATCGCGCGCTGGACCTCGGCGATGTCGAATTTCCCCTGCGAATTCCGCTTGATGTGGCCGGTCTTCTCCAGCCACCAGAGGCCAGATTTCGACCGCTGAAGGATCTTCGCCAGCGCACTAAGTGAAACCGCGGATGCCGTATCGCTCATGGGTGTTCGATCAATTTGGAGGTCTGACGCTAGCGATGTCGAACGCATAGCTGTCCCGCATTAGTTTTTGGCCGGGAAGGACCCGGTGAGTTTCCATTTGCTTGGACCGAGCTTCGTGAGAACGTAGGGCGCAGCTGCTACGGGGCCATTGGGCAGTTCGATCTCAACGCCGGGGCCCTCTTCGAAGCTGATGCTGATGCCGGTCGGGATGTCGAAGTAGCCGATCGTCCGCTCGTCATCGGGAATACTGCCCATCGCACCGTGGACGAAAACCAATCGAGTTTGGTCAGGGAGACTGCGGAAGAAGTCCTCGTCCGTAACAACGATGACATTCGCGAAGTGGGGATCCCAGACATCCCATCGGCCATTGCCGGCTATGCGTGGCGCGCTGATGAGGGATTCGCCGTCCTGCAATACTCGGTGGCGGTCGGGGGATAGCCGACCATCGGCCGTGCGAATGATGGACGATCCTGGGGTAAATCGGATGTGCTTGGCCGACATTGGACCTTTCCTTATTTTCGCTGCATGAACGACTTGCTGGCCTCTCGCGCTCGAGCGTGAGCCTGCTTCCATCTCGAGGTGGTGGCTGCTTGTCGGTTGATAGGATTCGTTGCCGCTGGTGCCTTCGGCTTCGGTGCGAGCGGCGCTGTCGCCTGCCGTTTCCGCGCGCGGGTCGGGACTGGTGCGCGGACTGCGGGCTTCGTGGTCACCGCGGCGGCAAGGGATAGCCCGCGCTGGTGGACCAGCACGTAAACGGTCTGATCTCGGTTGGTGGTGATGAGCTTCTCGGCGAGCTTGGCGCTGATCCGCTTTGCTTGCGCCTCGCCACGCAACCAGCCTCGGCTGGTGTTCCGTTCAACCCGCATGTCGCCGCCTCTCTTTGTGTGACCCGCAACCCGCGCGGAAGTAGTCCAGAGATCTGGCAAGCGCTGCCTGTCGACGCGCCAACCGTTGTGCGAGCGTCTTCCCGCTGCGAATGTCATGCGGAGAATGGTCCCGATCAGATCGGGGACCCGCTGCCGGTCTATTATTTTTCGGCCGATCGCCCATGCGAATCACTCCGCCGCGTCCGCAATACCGGCTTGCTTCCGCTCCCATGCGAGCAATTCCGATCTGCTATTGAGGATTGGCGAGACAGGTTTGAGGACAGTCTCCGCCGCGAGCTTCCGTGCCGGCTGCGCACTGCCCTCCTCAAGACGAGCGACCGCTGCGAGCACGGCGCTGGGGCCACCGGTGATCGGCCGCCAGCCGATTTCGCCTCCCAGGCCGGGCACGCTCAGGATCTCGGCGAGCGCGCCGAGGGGGCCCCGGCCACGCACAGCCGGCGTGAACGTGATGCGATCGTACACGCGACGTTGGGTAAGCTTGTCCACTCGCTGGCCGAAAAATGGATGGTTGTGAGGATACTTTCTGACGAGCAAGCCTGTGCCGTCTGACTGTTCCTGAATCTGTTTTGCCAGCTCATCCGGATACGGGTCGCCGCCGTGCCCGTTGATCCAGTGAACCTCCCGGACGCGCTCGATTTCCCGTTCGGGAATGGTCGGCGAGCAAAGCACCTCCTCGTCCAGCGATGGAATTTGCTCTTCGCGCTTGACGCTCGCGTTGTACTCGATGACGGCAAGGTCAGCTTCCGCCTTCGCCTTGAGCATGCGTCGCGCCATGTTGATCATGGCGGGCAACTCCTTGCGCATGAGAGCCGCCGCCGCATCGCGTTTTGCCACGACGGTCGCGCGCGCGGTCTCTCTCTCGCTGCGTTCCTTCTCTGCCCCCAATCGGTCGCGGGCCTCGGCCAGATCGGCCTCGAGCTGTTTGGCTGCAATTGACAGCCCTTCGACGGCAGATCGCGCAGCATCAACGCGCTGTTGTGCGCGCTCCTCTAGGTTCGGATCATTGCGTCCACCATCCGTGTAGATGGCAAGGCGGTCTGCCATCGAGCTGTTGTATTCAACGCGAGCCGCGGCGAGCTTCGTTTCGATCCGCTCACGCTGACGGTCGATCTGCTGGACTTCGGCCTCAAGTCGAGAAAGTTCGCTCTGCTTGTTGGTGAAGGACAGTTTCATTTGGTATTCCGGTCTGTGGTCTGTGCCGAATCCAAACTAATCTGCTCGCCGACCGCATGTCGCCGGTCCCTTTTTGGCTAAAGCCAAGAAGCGAGGCTTTCGTCGGCCTATTTTTTGGCTTGAGCCAAATTCGCGGCGCGAAGTTCAGCTTGCGTGCGGGCGGCGGCGCCTTTTCGATATTCGATCTCTCGCAACAATCGCTGCAGCGAGATCAGCCAAGTGTCCCTCGTGCCATCGCCAACAACGCGCGCGCCGATCGGCTTTCCGGCCGCGTGGCACTCGAGCGCCCACGATCGTATTGTTTGGTCTGAAACACTAGCGATTGTGGATGCTGCACGCGTGCTCAGAACCTCGCCGCTTTCGAGTTCATCCAACCAATCGCGGACGCCCTGCGACAGATTTGTAAGCTTTGCAGCCATTCGGTTGAGGTCGGCTGCGATCCTCTCCAGACCGTTTGCGTCGCGGTGCGCCTCAGGATGAGCGGCGGTCATGGTGGGCCGTCTCCCGTCTTGTAAGTGTTGAATTGGTTCTCCGAGAGAAGTGACTCAACACTTACTCGTGGAACGAGATCACGCCGCTTCGCATCGTGGCCGGGCAATGCGAGGACCAGCTCGCTGCGCAGAAAGCATCCCGACCAGATGCAGATTTTTCCGCCGCGCGCGAGCACATGGGCGGCACGGTACAGGGCCTGGTATGCCGATGCAGAGCACGGTCGAGGCAGGAGGTCACGAAACCAGACCGCCGGCCGATCCGCAGTAATCGTTCCGAGAATAAGGCGCTGCCATTTTCCCAAACCGCGGCTCACGCGCCCTCCCCCGCCTGCTGTGCATCAAAAGCCTGCGTCCATGCGTCAATGCAGCTACGGTGAAGCTTTGCCGCCGTCCCGTCGCGGATCACGTCGACGATATCGCCCGGACCTCCGCATTGGTGGCATGTCTCGCCTTTCATCCCGTCAGGACGTGTCACACCCGTCACGGGCGTCACGGAATGCAGCTTTGTGACGGGTGTTACGGATGTGACGGGCTTTTCAGGAATGGCGGGCAGGTACCGCAGCCATGGATCACGAAGCTCTGCCGCGGTGTAGCCGCGGAGCTGCTTTGCACCGAACCAAAGCTGGCGGGGGCCCACCTCGTATTTCTTCAGCATCCTCGCAAGCGCTGTTGCATCCAACGGCTTGTGCGTCCTGGGCAAATTCGCCCAAGGACTTTCGGCGCGCGCGATTAAACGCTCGATAATAGTTTCGGTCTGCAGCTGCTCGGCGTCACCGAAAATCTCCTTCAGATCGACCAAAAGCTGGACACTCAAGCTCTGGATCTGCTCCTTGGAAGCCGTCACCAGCGTCACAGCGGCGTCACGGACGCGAACCGGCCAATCCTCACCGGCGAAGTCGGCAATGGTGACGAGCGCCTCCCAGGTGTCAGCATCACGGTCGACGATCTGATCCGGCATTGCCGGCCAACGTTCCACCCTCTCCGGCCATGATGCCGTCCACGCCTCGATCTCCGCTTTGATCGGGTCGGCCTGCGGCCCGTGAATTCGGCGACGGAAGGGTTCAACTTTTTCGCCCGAGTGTCTGCGCCTCATTGAGATGACAATCGAACGCGACATCACGGTGTCGGGCAGATTCCCGATGCCGGCCAACGCGACCGCACAATATGCGGATAGCTCTTCGGTTTCGATCGACTTGCCGCGGATTACGCAGCGTCCGGCGACCGCGCCCTTGCGGTAACCAGCATTCAGCCAGCCGCGCAGATCCTCGTCGCCTTTCGCCTTCGGCCCATAAATCGTATCAGCCTCGTCGAGCAGGACGGTTGGGGCACCCTCTTCGCTTGCGACTTTGCGAAATAGATAGTTTGCGGTCGCGTTGACGCACAGAACCGGATCCGGAACGAGTTGTTCGGTAACCTCCTGCGCTCTTGTTTTTCCACTGCCCTTCTCTGCCGATAGAAACGCGAGCCGAGGTGTTGTGTCCCACAGATGCATTGCGTGAGTGTGGACAATCCAGAGAGCGTGGGCGACGTGCGCAGCCTCATTGGGGTAGCTGACGAACCGACCAAGGTAATGATAGATGCGGTCCAGAACGCGCGCACCTCGACGCGCATCGACGTCGACTACAAGCTGATCCAGTTCGGCATTGCTTGCGGTGTTGATATCCATCATGCCACCTCCGCCATTGATTGCGACACGACGTCGAGGCATCCCGGCGCAACCTCATCGCACCACTGGATCGCCATCTCCGGCGAGATCAACTCGTGTGACAACGCCGTACCGATCATTATGAACTCTTCGCGCACCAACTGAACGCGAACCGCTGCGCAGCGAATAGATGCGAGAACAAATTGCCGATTGTTGGTGGTCATAGCAGCACCTTCGCGGACAGGAACTCGCCGAGCGCGATCGCTGCGGCTTCCGCCATATGGCTTTCAGGGAAGCGTGCGCGCGACATCCAGAACGTGGCGCGCGATTTGTACGTCACGGCAAATCGAAGCGAGCCGTCACTCGGATCACGCACGGCCGCGATGGACACGGAGCCGCCGACGACCTCGGAGATGATGCGATTGATTTCGGTGCTCACGACCGGCCTCCGGAATAGGCCAGTTCGGCCAGGACAAGGGCAGTCGCGACGGGCATGGCGAAGCGCGACATGATGCGCGACGCTTGCAAGAGTTGAGGGCTGGCTGTAGTTTGCCCGAGATCGCCGCCAAGCAGATCACCGACAAACACAGCCCCGCCCCTTGTGGCGGGGTTTTTGCTGGGCATTAGTCGAGCCCCAACTTCTTGCGCAGCGGTGCCGTCACCACCGCCTTCTTGTGCCCCAAGTCGATGACATCGATCTCGCCGCGTTTGATGGCATCGTAGATGCCGTTCCGCTTCAGCGGCAGAATGCCCGAAGCAATGAGCTGAGCCGGAGTAATGGTCGGGCGACCCAGCAACTCCTTGATCTCATCCGTTGTCATTTAGAAAATCCCTTTTCGTTGGCTACCGGGATAAAATGTATTGTGATTTGCCGTTTCGTGCCATAAGGTGTGCATAAGTTCTTAAGGCAAAATAAGGAGATTTCCATGCCAACTCCGCCAAGGAAAAGGCGACCGGGAGGCGGCCGCAAGCCGAGCGTCAAGGCAATCTCGACCTTCTCGACCAGGATCAGCGCGGAGACACGCGGTCAGTTGGATGCAGAAGCGGAGAGCAGCGGGATCAACGTTTCGCGGCTTGCTGAGGTTCTACTTTCAGAGGGTCTGCGCGCACGGAGATACAGAGATATCGATGATCCAGTGCGCGCTTTGGCGTTTGTCATTCAAGCAATTGCCGGCCAAGCCAAGTCCACCACGGAGGATGGCAAGGTCTGCGAGTGGAATACCGACCCGACGATTTTTGAGACGTTCCGAATTGCCGTGGAGAAATTCCTCGATCGCTTGAAGCCGCCCGGAAAAATTGACGCTTCGATCGAAGGGCCACTCGTTGGCCGATCTCCCGAACACCAAGCTGAAGCAATCGTCCGCGAACTCTGGAATGGACTTCAAGCCTCTACCGCGCGAAGTCCCGCGGAAGTCGATGCCCTGATTTTGGAGCGACATGGACGGCCACTTTCAAAAGAAGCGATCGCAGCGATGTCGCTTGGTTCCTACACATGGGCCAACGTTCGGAAGGCCTTGGTCAAAGACGAGGGGGAAAAGTCATGAAGGGACACATCCAGCAGCGCGGCAAGGATTCATGGCGCCTCAAGTTCGATGCCGGCCGCGATGACAAAACCGGAAAACGCAAAACTCAATTCCATACCTTCCGCGGGACCAAACGGCAGGCACAGGTCAAGCTCGCCGAATTGATCGCATCAGTCAGCCAGGCAAACTACGTCGAGCCGAACAAGATCACGGTCGCCGAATGGGTGCGCGGTCGCGTCGACCATTGGGAAGCCTCGGGCGAGATCAGCGCGCGAACGGCTGAGCGCTACAGGGAATTGACCGAAAATCAGATAGCCCCGCACATCGGACTGAAGCAGCTGCAAAAGCTCCGGGCCCTCGACATCGAGGAATGGCACACCACGCTCCGCAATGGCGGCCGAGCCGACGGTAAGGGAGGCATCGCACCGCGGACGATCGGCCATGCTCACCGTGTTCTGGGAAAGGCGCTGCGCGACGCCACTAAGAACGAGCTTGTCATCAAGAACGTGGCCGCCATCGAGTCGGCGCCGAAGGTCGATGACGAGGAAATGGTAATCGTCCGAGATGTCCCGGCGTTCATCGAAACATTGCGCGGGCACCGCCTTTTCGTCCCGGCTATGGTCTCACTGTTCACCGGCATGCGCCTTGGCGAGGTGCTCGGCCTCCGCTGGGGCCGGCTGGATCTCGACAAAAAGATCATCGAGGTCCGGGAGGCGATCGAGGAGACCAAGGCCCACGGCATCCGTCTCAAGGCTCCGAAGACCAAGGCCGGCCGGCGCGACATCACCCTGCCCGATCTCCTGGTCGATACCCTCCGCGACTTTCGCAAAGAGCACCTCGAGCTGCGGCTCAAGCTGGGCGCCGGAAAGCTTCCTGACGATGCGCTGCTATTTGCCAGCCTAGATGGCGCTCTGCCTTCCCAGAAGCGTTACAGCAAGGCCTGGAGCGACTTCCAGCCCGACATGGGGTTCCACAATCTCCGACACACCCACGCATCCCAGTTGATCGATGCTGGCGTGGACATCGTCACCATCTCAAAACGTCTCGGCCATGCAAAGCCGGACATCACCTTGCGCGTCTACGCCCACTTGTTTAGGAACGACGACGGCAAGGCGGCAGCGGCGATTAATGCGGCGCTGGCACGTTAGGTGCCAATCGGGTGCCAATTTCGCGGTTCGTTCTCTCCGAGCCTACCGCTAAGCACTTGAAATTGTTGGTTTGGAAGGGTGGCCGAGTGGTTTAAGGCACCGGTCTTGAAAACCGGCGTGCCCGCAAGGGTACCGTGGGTTCGAATCCCACCCCTTCCGCCAGATCACGGCGTGCCGCCGCTTTGCGACGTGGCGTATGCCGTCATGGTTAAACCCTTCGGCTTTCTCTCACTCGCAGCGTTGGCATGCTGCGCAATTGTGCGGTTGGGCGCCAACATGGAACGGACGGAACTGCTCCGTCCGATCATATGGCCGGGACGCAGATGCTATTCGCTCCATCTATTCCATATGCTCGTCTACGACGTGTTCTTTGACTTCGGCCGTCCGCTTGCCGGTGGCCCTGCACTTCCGTTGTCTGCCTCTTGGCGGAGATCACCTGGCGCACGATCGAGTCCCCACTGATCGGCTACGCAAGGAGACGATTTGCGAGAGCCGAGCCTGTGACGATCAGGGTCGTTGGTGTCATTTAGAGCAAATGCAAGAGGGGTAACCGGAGCAGCGGTATGCTGACTGGCTGGGAGCCCATCTTGGTGCCGCGGTTGAAATCTCCCGCCGGAACAGACAATTAACGAATCAGCTCAAATAATAGGATCATTGCCAGGCTGGCGCTCGGCACCAAGAGGCTGACATGAATTGGGTCAAGGCACTGCTGCTGCTCTCCGTGCTGCTCCTTGGATGCGCCGACCTCGCGACCACCAACAGGATCTTGGAGCTCGGGTTCGGCGAGGCTAACCCGTTCATGGAGATGGCGCAGACTTGGTTCGGCGCCTGGTGGCTGATCCCGAAATTGGGTTTGACGTTCCTCGTCATCGCGTTGCTTTGGCGCAGCCAGAGCCTTTCCAGGATCGCCCTCGTGGTGGCGTTTTGCTCAACGCCTGTCATCAACAATCTCGTCATTATCGCGGGCGCGAGCTGAACCCACACTAGTTCAGATATGGTGACGTGAGCGTCCTGCTCGTTTGCTGCGAGCAGGCATGACCCGATCAAAGCCCGAACCTTCTGCCGCCTAACCAGCGCCATTGCTGCCCTGCCCCGCGCAGGCGATCGGGCACCCAGTCAGGTCTGCCGGATGAACTCCGCGATCAGGCCGCCGATTTCCTCCGGGGCATCCTCAAGACAATAATGCCCGACGCCGGCAAGACGCCTGACCGGTGCCGCCGGGAAGATCGCGGAAAACAACGGCAGAAAATGCTCTGCGTGCAGCGTGCGGTCCGCCTCGCCCCAGATGGCGAGCGCCGGCCTGCTGCGGATCGCGCGGTCGGCGGCGGGATCCGGCGCGTCGAACCTGTGCGCACCGGTCGCAAAGCCCCTGGCCCATCCGATCGCGCCGAGGCAGTCGGCCGGGCGTGCGAAGGGTGCGCCGTAGGCGGCGAGCCAGGCGTCGGTGATGACGGCGTTGTTCTCGAAACCATTGAGCTTGAGCGTGCTCAGGATGTTGAAACCGAGTTGGCCGAGAACCGGCTCGAGCTCGCCGTTCGCCTCGGCCTTTGCGATCCATTGAAACCACGGCGAAGCCAGCGCATTGGCGGTGACGCGCTCGAACAGATCGCTCTGCCCGAACGGCGTCGGCCCGTTGGCCGAGATGATGCGGCGGATGCGATCCGGATGCCTGGCCGCGAACCCCATGCCGACGGGGCCGCCGAAGTCATGCATGACGAGCGTGATGTCGGTCAGATCGAGCGCAAGGACCAACGTTTCGAGATTGTCGACATGGTCCTGCAGCCAATAGCTGCGCTGCGCCGGGGTTGCGCTCTTGCCGAACCCCATGTGATCCGGAACGACCACGCGCTGCGTCGCGCTGAGGGCCGGCACCAGATGGCGAAACAGATAGCCCCAGGTCGGTTCGCCATGGAGGCAGAGCACCACCTCGCCGTCCCGCGGGCCTTCGTCGACATAATGCATCCGGAAACCTGGAGCCGCGCTGAAATGCGGCGTGAACGGAAAGGTGCCGTCGAAGGTGGCGTCGGACTGGATCATGGCTTGGCCTCTGGTGGTTTTAGATTGAAACCGTCGCGTACCGCTTGTGGTTTTACTTTGCAACCGATATATCCAGACCCCGACGGGGCGGTCTTTCGGGCCGCGCACCGATCAGAATATGGATTGAGGAGCGTCAGGCGGACCACGATGGCGAAGCGAGTGAGCCACAGGGACTCGATGTGCGGCGTGGCCCGGCCGCTGGATGCGATCGGAGACTGGTGGTCGCTGTTGATCGTCCGCGATGCATTCGACGGGCTGCGCCGGTTCGGCGAATTTCAGAAGAGCCTCGGGCTTGCCAAGAACATCCTCTCCGCCCGGCTCCGCAATCTGCTGGCGCACGGAATCATGGAGACCGTGCCTGCAGCGGACGGCAGCCCGTATCAGGAATATGTGCTGACCGAAAAGGGACGCGGGCTGTTCCCGCTCCTTGTCGCGCTCCGGCAGTGGGGTGAGGATTTCTTCTTCGAGCCCGACGAAGCGCATGTACTGCTGGTTGATCGAAAGAATGGACTGCCGGTGCGCCGCCTCGAGCTGAGAGCGCAGGACGGACGCGTCGTTGGTGCAGAAGACACCATGGTGCGGCTGCCGCGGGCTTCACACGGGAACGGCAGCGCGTGAGAGGCGCGTGCGCCACGCTGGACCGCTGCCAGCAACCGGATCTTAACCCTCCTTGCCGCAGCATCCGCGCGTGGAGGTTCGACCAATGCAGACATTCCGGATTTCGCTGAGCGATGGGGAGCGGAAATTCCACACGGCGATTCAGGCGCCGGATCCCGCTTCCGCGCGCATCAAGGCCGCCTACTTCTTCGACATATCGAAATGGCGGATCTTGAGTGTGTCGCTGAGCGGAGCCAGCGCCGCCGCAGCGTAGTCGCTGCGCGCCCTACGCCATCCGGTCGAGCTCAGCGGCGGCAAGGTTTGCAATCTGCAAGTCGATTTCGGCGAGCGGATCGTCATCGCCGAGGAACCACGCTGCCGACAAGCCGGTCCAGGCGACGATCCATGACAGCAAGCGACGGCGATCCAGCTTTGCTGTTTCCACGACGATGTCGAGACGCCGCGCAAAACGTCCGGGTTCGGTCGCAACCGGCCGTGCCGGATCGGCAAGATCCGAATTGGTGAAGATGTTGGCGAAGTCGTAGCCACGCTCGCCGACGAGATGCTTGGGATCGATCGCAAGCCAGCCGCGCGCGCCGAAGTCGAGCACATTGTCATGGTGCAGATCGCCGTGCAGCACCACGATCTCGCGCTGATCGCCGAGCAGCGCTTCGGCGACGCCGGCCGATCGGTTCAGGATGCCGCCGTGCGCCCTCGCCGCCGGCCACAGCTCGCGAAACCAGTCTTTCAGTGGCGTCAGGTCCGGCCGCGATTTCGCCCGCCGGGCGTGAAGCCGATCGGCCGTTGCACAGAGAATCCTGCAGGCCTCATCGTCCCGGCCGGTTCGCGCCATGTCGCTGAGCGACGCCGAACCCATCGCCCGTTCGAGCAGCAGCGCCTCGCCGTCACGGGCAAGGACGCGCGCCGCACCGTCGCCATCCCACCATTCCATGACGATCGCGCCGAGGCGCTCGTCCGGCTCGTTCGAGAGCTTGAGCATCGCCGGTTCGCCGAGCCGCCGCACCGGGAGCAACCGTGCGGCGTGCGTCACGATCGGATCGCCGTCGGGGACGAGGCTCCAGGCCGAGAGATAGGGTTCGAACATCGGGCGGCCTGACTGGGTGATGAAGGGACGCAACCGTCGTTCTAAGCATTGCCTGCGCGCGCTGCCACGCTGGTTCCCCGCGGCGCATCGTGGCAGGGCCCGCGCCAACCGGTTCCTGGCCGCCCTGCCCATGTTGGCTGATGACAGCCCCCACCCTTCTCGCGCTACAATGTCGCAGCCGGTGCGACGGAGGGTGTGGTGATGCCGCGAAAGGGAATTACCGGACACGACGATTGGGTGGTCACGGAAGCTCTGGCCACCGCGCTGGTCGCGCTCGAGCAGTTGCCGTCGAAGCATCAGCCGCGCGCGCATATGGAGGACGTCCGCAAGCTCCTGACCGCGAGATGCGAGGCCGGAGCCGTCACGCTGCATCTTGCACAAGCCAAGTGCCGGTTGTTTCCCGATACCGATCCCCTGACCATCTATGAGGAATACGGCCTCAAGGACGGACTGGGGTAGCGGCCACCGTCCGAACGGCTAGAGCATTTTCGGTTCTGATTGAATCAGAACCGAAGCTCTAGATTCTTGTTTTGACGCGTTTTCCTCGCGCGAACCGGTGTCCACTTCGCTCGAAAACGCTCTAGTCGCGGCTGACGCGCCAGATCGTGCCGTTACCGTCTTCGGAGACCAGCAGCGCGCCGTCGCGCGCCACGGTCACACCGACCGGGCGGCCCCAGACCTCGTTATCGCCGATCACAAAGCCGGTGATGAAATCTTCATACTCGCCGGTCGGCACCCCGTCCTTCAACCTGATGCGAATGACCTTGTAGCCGGTGCGCTTCGCGCGATTCCACGAGCCGTGTTCGGCTGCAAACGCGTCGCCGCGATATTCGGCCGGGAAACTGCTGCCGGTGTAGAAGGCCAAGCCGAGCGAGGCCGAGTGCGCCTGCAACAGCACGTCGGGAATAGTCACCTTGTCCTTGAGATCGGGCCGGGCGCCGGCATGCGCGGGTTCTTCGTTGGCGCCGATATAGTACCAGGGCCAACCATAGAACGCGCCCTCGCGGATACGCGTCACATAGTCGGGCACGAGATTGTCGCCGCGGCCGTCGCGCTCGTTGGTCGAACACCAGGGCGTGCCGCTTCCAGGCTGGATCGCAAGTCCGACGCAGTTGCGGATACCGGTAGCGAACAGTTTTTGGTTCTTGCCGTCGGGATCGAAGGCCAGCACAGCGGCGCGATCGGTCTCGGCTCCCCAGGCCGCGCCGAGTGCATGGTCGCGACTCCAGGCCTCTATACCTTCGGGAGGCTTGCCTAGCCCCTCGCCCGCATTGCCGGCGGAGCCGACCGACACCAGCATGCGCTTGTCGTCTGATGTGAACACGATGTCACGCGTCGAATGGCCGTAGCCGTGAGGAAGGTTTGCGACAATGCTCTCAGGCTTTCCCGACGCCCTGAGATCGCCGTTGCGGTAGGCAAAGCGCACGACGCTGTCGGTGTTGGCGACGTAGAGCCATTGCGGATTGTCGCCGTTTGGAAAGAACGCGATGCCGAACGGTCGGTTCAGTCCGGTTGCGTAGACCTCATTGGTCGCCGGCTTGGTGGCGCCATCGGCGCCGCGCAGGACACGGATGCGGCCGGAGCTGGTTTCCACGACGAAGATATCGCCATTGGGCGCGGTCCGGATGATGCGCGGACCGCTGAGCCCGCTCGCAAACAGCTCGACCTTGAAGCCCGCCGGCGCCTGCGGCACCGCCGATGCGGGGCGCGACACGACGCGGGACGAATTGCTGCTGGAGGGCGTTGCGCCCGGCTTGGGCAAGTCCTGCGGCGTGATCAGACGCACCGTGCCCGGCCTGTCGCGCTGCCAGTCGCCGAAGGCCTCCGCACCTTTCAAAACGGGCTCGGCGCCGGACCGCGTGATGCCGATCGACGTGACGAAGACGACGAGCAGCTTCACGCCGGCAAGTTTTGTTCTATGCATATACTCCTCGCGTGAGGTCCGTTTAGCGGCGCAATTCATAGCGCGGTTGGACCGCCTTCTGCGTTCACAATGTCGTCTGCGCTAGTGTCCCTTGGGCGGCGCCGTCAGATCGACCGGCTTGATGATGAGTGCAAGCGGGATCATGACAAGGCCGATGATCGAGAGCATCCAGAACACGTCGATATAGGCGAGAAGATCGACCTGCCGCTGCAGGGTCTGGCCGACCCAGGCGATTGCTTGCGACGCAGCGTCTGACGCATTCGAACCCTGCGCCTGGAAGTAGCGCGTCATCGTGTCGATGGTTTGCTGATACCCGATATCGGAAGGCACCGCATGCTCGACGAGCCTGCTCTGGTGGAATTGCTGGCGTTGGGCCAGCGCGGTCTGGGCCAGCGCGACCCCCATCGATCCTCCGATGTTGCGCGCGACATTGATCAGCGCCGACGCCTGGTTGGTCTTGTCGGGAGGCACCCCGTCATAAGACGCCGTCGTAACCGGAAGAAACAGGAACGGGAGTCCCGCTGAGAGGAAGATGCGCGCCAGCGCGGCGTAGCCATAGGTGATATCGCCATTCAGTCCCGTCAGGTGCCACATCGAGAACGCGACGATGCAGCCGCCGATCGCGATCAAGTATTTCGGCTGCACCCGACTGACGAGATTGCCCACCACCGGCATCAAGATCAGCGTGACGATGCCACCGGGTGACAGCGCGAGTCCGGCAAGCAGTGCGGTATAGCTCAGCTCGGTCTGCAACAGCTGCGGCAAGAGCTGGGTCGACGAGATCAGGACGGCACCGGTGCACAGCATGACCACGAAGCACGATCCGAACTGGCGGCGTCCCAACAGGCGGAGGTCGACAATCGGATCCTTTCGCGTCAATTCCCACGGGATCAGCGCAATCAGGGACACTGCGGAAGCGAGCGCGAAGCCGACGATCATGTAGGACCCGAACCAGTCGTTGCGCTGTCCCTCGTCGAGCACGAATTCAAGCGAACCGAGCCCGATCGCGACCAGCACGAAGCCGATGTAGTCGACGTGCAGGCCGTCCCTCAGTAGTACCTTGCGCTCCTCTTCGGCGCCGGATGGCTCCTTGACCAGCATCCCGACCAGGAACAGCGAGAGCAAGCCCATCGGCACGTTGATCAGGAAGATCCAGTGCCAGGTATAGGTGTCGGTGATCCAGCCGCCGAGCGTCGGCCCGATCACGGGGGCAACCACCACCGCGACGCCGTAGATCGCAAACGCCTGTCCGCGCTTGGCCGGTGGAAAGGAGTCGGCGAGGATCGCCTGCTCGCTCGTCGCCATTCCGCCGCCGCCAAGACCCTGAATGATCCGGAACAGGACCAGCGCCTCCAGACTCCATGCAAGCCCGCACAGCAGCGAGGCGAACGCGAATGTGCCGACGCAGATCATGTAGAAGCGCTTGCGGCCGATCACGGTCGACAGCCAGCCCGAGATCGACAGCACGATGGCGTTGGCGACGAGATAGCTGGTGATGACATAGGTGCTCTCGTCGATACCGACGGCCAGGCCGCCCGCGATATGGCGCAAGGCCACGTTGGCGATCGTGGTGTCCAGCACCTCCATGAAGGTCGCGATCGAGACGACGAAGGCGATCAGGTAGGGATTGTGTCCACCGGCAGCCGAACGCTCCGGCGACCAGGACGCGCCGCCGCCTGCAGCAACGTCGCTCATCGCACCCTGGTCCAGGGCACGACCGACATGCCCGGCCCAACCGGAACATCCGCAGGCCAGTTGTCGACCACGATCTTCACGGGAACGCGCTGCACGACCTTGACGAAATTGCCGGTTGCGTTCTCTGCCGGCAGCAGGCTGAACGCGGTTCCTGAGCCGGGCTGAACCGACGCCACGTGGCCAGTGAGCTTGCGCCCCGGATACGCATCGATCCTGATCTCGACCGGCTGTCCCGGACGCATGTCCGTCAGTTGTGTTTCCTTGTAGTTGGCGGTGATCCAGACCTCGTCAGGAACGAACATCATGACGCTCTGCGCCGGCGCGACATAGGTGCCGACCGCGCCGCTCAGTTTGACGACGCGTCCGGACTGCGCCGCGACGATGCGAGTATATTGCAGATTAAGTTTGGCCTGATCGAGCTGCGCCTGCGCCTGCTCCAGCGACGCCTTGCTGCTCTTGAGCTGAGCCTCGAGCGTCTTGACGCCGAGCTCGGCCGCGGTCACCGCCGTCCTGGTGCGGCTGGCATTGGCCCGTTGGGCGTCGAGATCCGAGCGCGTCTGCTGCTGCCGCTGCACCGTGCCTGCGCCCTTCTCGACGAGGCTTTGGGCGCGCTCCGCCTCCTCCTGCGCGAACTTCAATTGCGCCTCGGCCTGCTGCTGCTGCGCCCAGGCTTCCTTGATCTGCTCCTGCTGACTGTCGATCTGCGCCTGGACGTTGGCGATATTGGCTTCGGCGACCGCGACCTGCGCGCTGGCCTGATCGACCGCAATCTTGTAATCGCGTTCGTCGATCCTCGCGAGGAGATCACCGGCATTGACGTGCTGGTTGTCGGTGATGGGAACCTCGACGACATAGCCGCCGACCCTTGTCGCTACGGCAAAGCTGCGCGCCGCCACGAACGCGTCATCGGTCGATTCATAGTGCCGGATGTTGAGCCAGTAGGTCACGCCACCGACGAGCGCGAGCAGCAGCAGACAGGCGCCGGCCGTCGCAATTATCCAGTGTTCGCGCAGCCGGACGCGCATCGACGGCTTGTTGTCGATGCCCTGCTGCGACGAGGAAGCGGAATCCGGCCGGGCTTTTTGTTCAGCTGTGCGCTCAGGGTGCCGCGGCTGTTCCGCGGACGGCCCGCGCCGTTGAGTTTGGGCATCCACGGAGCACCTCAAGCTACGAACGGAAGCGATCAACCCTTGTTAATCGCTGCGTACGAGGCTTGGTTCCTGCCGGAGATCGCCGCTACACGGCGCGGGAACTCAGCAGAGACTTGTGCTCAGCCGCCGCCAGATCGCGGTAGGCCGTTGTCTCTCCGGCAGGTGGCTTCAGAGGAACCGTGAGCCGGCAGATCAGGCCCTCGGCACGCCAGTCGAAGTCAGCCCGTCCGCCGAGCTGGGTCTCGATGCTGGCAATGACGCTCCTGGTGCCGAAGCCCTTCTGCTTCGGCTTGGTCACCACAGGCCCGCCGGATTCCACCCAGGCCAGGATCAGCGTGTCGTCGTGCACTTCCCAGGTGATCGCGAGCCGGCCCGGCAACACCGACAGGCTGCCGTATTTGGCGGAGTTGGTGACGAGCTCGTGCAACGCCAGCGCCAGCGTCTGCGCGGTCGCCGGCTGCAACTGCACCTCTCCGCCGGCGATCCGGATCTGCCCGGCCTCGGAATAAGGCGCGATCTCCTCGGTCACCAGCCGCCGGATTTCGGCACCCTGCCAGCTCGACAGCGACAGCACGGTGTGAACCCGCGCCAGCGCCGTGATGCGGCCCTCGACCGCCCGCACATAGGCGGTCACGTTCTGCGCGCGCGTCAGGCGCACGATCGACTGCGCCAGCGCGAGCGCGTTCTTGGCGCGATGGTCGACCTCGCGGGTCAAGAGGCTCTGCCGTTCCTCGGCCTTCTTGCGATCGGTGATGTCGACGGTGACGCCGCTGACCCGCACCACCCTGCCGTTCCTGTCGCTGGTCGCCGCAGCCGTGCCGACGCACCAGCGGATCTCGCCGTCCGGCCGCACGACGCGGAATTCGGCCTCATAAGATGAGTGGCCGTTGCCGAAGCCGGTCCAGCCCTGCCGGAGTTTTTCGACATCGTCGGGATGAAACAGCCTTTGGATATTGTCGGAGGTCAGTGCGAAGGATTTCGGATCGACGCCGAAGATCTTGTATTGCCCCTCGTCCCACATCCAGTCGCCGTTGACCCAGTCCCAGTCCCACGAGCCCATCTTGCCCGCGGCAATCGCCATGCTGCGGCGCGCCTCGCTTTCGACCAGCCGTGTGGTCGACTGCTCGAGCTCGGCGGTGCGGGCGCGCACCCGGTCCTCGAGCTCGGCGTTGAGGCGTTCGAGTTGCCGTGTCTTGCGGTAGAGCTCGGCGAACACGCGGATCTTTGCGCGCAGCACTTCCGGCACGACCGGCACCGGCACGTAATCGACCGCGCCCATTTCGTAGCCGCGCAGCCGGTCAATGTCGCTGACCTGGATTGCCGAGATGAAGATCATCGCGGTCTTTTGAAAGCGCGGATGCTCGCGGATCATCGCGGCGAGCTCGAAGCCGTCGAGCTCGGGCATGCAGACGTCGACCAGAATGACCGCGACTTCGTTCTTGAGCAGGAACTCCAGCGCCTCGCGGCCCGACGAAGCGGCCACGAGCGTCTCGCCGAGCTCCTTCAGGATGACCTCATAAGCCAGCAGCTTGGCCGGCTGGTCATCGACCAGAAGGATGTTCACCTTTTCATGGTCCATCATGCTCGATCGCCGATCAGCGGTGCAGCCACATGCGGATCGCCAGCAACAGTTGCTCGGTGTTCACGGGTTTCGCCAGATAATCGGATGCGCCTGCCTCCAGGCATTTCTCCCGGTCACCTTTCATCGCCTTCGCTGTCAGCGCGATGATCGGCAGCCGCGCAAAGGCGGGATTTTGCCGGATGGCGCCGATGGTCTGGTAACCGTCCATCTGCGGCATCATGATGTCCATCAGCACGATCGCGATCTTCGGATTGGACTCCACCAGCGAGATCGCCTCGTGACCGGTTGTCGCAGTCAACACCTTCATACCTCGCCGCTCCAGCACGCTCGACAGCGCGAAGATGTTGCGGGCGTCGTCGTCGACCAGGAGCGCGGTTTTGCCAATAAGATCCTCATCGGAACTATTGAGCTTCTCCAGCATCCTCTGTTTTTCGACAGGCAATTCCGTGATCACACGGTGTAGGAACAGTGACGTTTCGTCGAGCAGACGCTCCGGCGACTCCACGCCTTTGACGACGATGCTGCGCGCCATCGTGTGCAGTTCCGCGTCCTCTTCGGCCGAAAGTTCCCGGCCGGTAAACACGACAACGGGAATATTGGAGAGCGTCTCGTCCTTGCGGATCTGATCCAGCACCTCGAAGCCGCTCATGTCAGGCAGGCGCAGATCGAGCACGACACAATCGCACGGATGCTCGCGCAACGTTGAGAGCGCCCCTGCCCCGGTTCCGCTGGTCACGATCTCGATATCCTCGTGGCCGAGCAACTCGGTGATGCTGAGCTGCTCCGCCGCATTGTCCTCCACAATCAGCAGACGCTTGCGACGCGGCCTGGCGTATTCCTTGATCTGCGCCAGCGCGGCGCTGACGCCCTCGGTCGTGGTCGGCTTGTTGACGAAGGAGAAGGCGCCGCGCGCCAGCGCATGTTGCCGGTCCTCGTCGAGCGTAATGATCTGCACCGGAATGTGACGGGTCAGCGGATTGTGCTTGAGCTGGCTCAACACCGTCCAGCCCAGCATGTCGGGCAGGAAGACGTCGAGTGAAACCGCGCTCGGCTGGAACTGCTTGGCGAGATCCAGCGCCTCGGCGCCGCGGCTTGCGACCAGAACCTTGAAGCCCTTGTCCCGCGCCAGATCGATCAGCACCCGCGCGTAATGCGGGTCGTCCTCGACGATCAAGAGGATCGTGTCGCCGGGCTCGAGATCGAGCCGGTCGTCCGGCAGCTGCTCGATCACACGCTCCTGTGTGCCGGACGACTGCAGCGACGGCGCCGCCGTGTGCGGCATCGCCAGCGTCTGCGCCTGCGGGCGCAAGGCCACCGACGGTCCGGCATATTTCAGCGGCAGATAGAGCGTGAAGGTCGAACCCTTGCCCGGTGCGCTTCGCAGATGGATCTCGCCGCCGAGCAGGCCCGCCAGTTCGCGGCTGATGGCAAGGCCAAGGCCCGTGCCGCCATATTTGCGGCTGGTGCCGGCGTCGGCCTGCTGGAACGCCTCGAAGATCAGCTTCTGCTTGTCCTGGGGAATGCCGATGCCGGTATCCGACACTTCGAATGCGACCACGGCTGGTGCGGCGTTCAGGATCGGATGCTCGGTGCTCCAGCCGCCGAGTGCAGCCGACACGGTCAGGCTGACGCCGCCCTCCGCGGTGAACTTGAATGCGTTGGACAGCAGATTCTTCAGCACCTGCTGCAGCCGCTTGGAGTCCGTCACCATGCTGCGCGCAAGATTGGCGTCGACATCGATGCTGAAGGAGAGATGCCGGTTCTCTGCCTCGTGCCGGAACGGCCGCCCGACCGTCTCGAGCAGGCTCGAGGTGAGGATCTCCTCGGCATCGACCGTTACCGTGCCGGACTCGATCTTGGACAGATCGAGAATATCGCTGATCAGGTTCAGCAGGTCGGTGCCGGCGCCATGAATGGTGCGGGCGAACTCGACCTGCTTGCTAGTCAAATTGCCGTCCGGATTCTCGGTGAGCTGCTGGCCCAGGATCAGGATCGAGTTCAGCGGCGTGCGCAGCTCGTGCGACATGTTGGCGAGGAATTCGGACTTGTACTTCGAGGTCAGCGACAGCTCGGTCGCCTTCTCCTCCAGCGCGCGGCGGGCCTGCTCGATTTCCTGGTTCTTGCGCTCGACGTCGACATTGCGCTCGGCCAGCTGCTGGGCCTTCTGCTCGAGCTGGTCGTTGGTCTGCTGCAATTCCTTCTGCTGGGTCTGCAATTCGCCGGCGAGCTGCTGCGACTGCTTGAGCAGCGCCTCGGTCTGCATCGTCGCCTCGATGCTGTTGAGCACGATGCCGATGCTGTCGGTCAACTGTTCGAGGAAGGTGATCTGCGATGTCGTGAACGACGAGATCGAGGACAGCTCGATCACCGCCTTGACCTGGTTCTCGAACAGCACCGGGAATACGACGAGGTTCTTCGGCATGATCCGCATCAGCGCCGAATTGATCGGCACCGCATCGCCGGGGATATCGGAGACGAAGCGCTGGCGCTTGTCGAGTGCGCACTGGCCGATCAGTCCCTCGCCGAACTGCACGATCTGCGGATGCGGATTGCTGCTGTCGCTGGCATAGGCCGACAGCAACCGCAGCTGCGCATTCTCGGGATTGTCGACCTGGTAGATCACGCCCATATGCGCGTTGATCAGCGGCGCCAGCTCGGTCAGCAGCAGGCGGCCGACGGTTGCAAGATCGCGCTGGCCCTGCAGCATGTTGGTGAAGCGCGCCAGATTGGTCTTCAGCCAGTCCTGCTCGGTGTTGCGCTCCGTGGTGAGACGGAGGTTGCCGATCATCGTGTTGATGTTGTCCTTGAGCTCCGCGACTTCGCCGCGCACGTCGACCTGGATCGAGCGCGTCAGGTCGCCCTTGGTCACGGCGGTCGCCACTTCCGCGATCGCGCGCACCTGGGAGGTCAGGTTGGCTGCCAGCAGGTTGACGTTGCCGGTCAGGTCTTTCCAGGTGCCCGCGGTGCCAGGCACGTTGGCCTGACCGCCGAGCCGTCCTTCGACACCGACTTCGCGCGCCACGCTGGTGACCTGTTCGGCGAAGGTCGCAAGCGTCTCGGTCATGTTGTTGATGGTGTCGGCGAGGGCTGCCACCTCGCCCTTCGACTTCACCGTCAGGTTCTGCTTGAGGTCACCGTTGGCGACCGCGGTCACCACCTTGACGATGCCGCGCACCTGCTCGGTCAGGTTCGCCGCCATGACGTTGACGGTGTCGGTGAGGTCCTTCCAGGTGCCGGCGACACCGCGCACCTCGGCCTGGCCGCCCAGCTTGCCCTCGGTGCCGACCTCGCGCGCCACGCGCGTCACCTCGCCGGCGAAGGCGTTGAGCTGGTCCACCATCGTGTTGATGGTGTTCTTCAGCTCGAGGATTTCGCCCTTCACGTCGACCGTGATCTTGCGCGACAGGTCGCCGCGCGCCACGGCGGTGGTGACTTCGGCGATGTTGCGGACTTGTGTTGTCAGGTTCGCGGCCAGGAGGTTGACGTTGTCGGTGAGGTCCTTCCAGGTGCCGCCGACGCCGGGCACCACGGCCTGGCCGCCCAGCCGTCCCTCGGTGCCGACCTCACGCGCCACGCGCGTCACTTCGGCGGCGAACGAGCGCAGCTGCTCGACCATCGTGTTCAGGGTGTCCTTGAGCAGCAGGATCTCGCCGCGCACGTCCACCGTGATCTTCTTCGACAGATCGCCGCCGGCGATCGCGGTCGCGACCTCGGCGATGTTGCGGACCTGCGCCGTGAGATTCGACGCCATGAAGTTGACGTTGTCGGTCAGGTCCTTCCAGGTACCGGCGACGCCGGGCACCTCGGCCTGGCCGCCGAGCTTGCCTTCGGTGCCGACCTCGCGCGCCACGCGCGTGACTTCGCCGGCGAAGCCGTTGAGCTGGTCGACCATCGTGTTGATGGTGTTCTTCAGCTCGAGGATTTCGCCCTTCACGTCGACCGTGATCTTGCGCGAGAGGTCGCCGCGCGCCACGGCCGTCGTCACTTCGGCGATGTTGCGGACCTGCGCCGTCAGATTGCCGGCCATCGAGTTGACGCTGTCGGTGAGGTCCTTCCAGGTGCCGGCGACGCCGGGCACGTTGGCCTGGCCGCCGAGGCTGCCGTCGGTGCCTACCTCGCGCGCCACGCGTGTCACCTCGCCCGCGAAGCGGTTGAGCTGGTCGACCATCGTGTTCAGCGTTTCCTTCAGCTGAAGGATCTCGCCGCGGACGTCGACCGTGATCTTGCGCGACAGGTCGCCGCCGGCGATCGCGGTCGCGACCTCGGCGATGTTACGAACCTGCGCCGTCAGGTTGCCGGCCATCGAGTTGACGCTGTCGGTCAAATCCTTCCAGGTGCCGGCGACGCCGGGCACTTCGGCCTGGCCGCCGAGCTTGCCGTCGGTGCCGACCTCGCGCGCCACGCGCGTCACTTCGCCGGCGAAGGCGTTGAGCTGATCCACCATCGTGTTGAGCGTTTCCTTCAGCTGAAGGATTTCGCCCGACACGTTCACGGTGATCTTCTTCGACAGGTCGCCCTTCGCCACCGCGGTCGCGACCTCTGCGATGTTGCGGACCTGGGCCGTCAGGTTCGAGGCCATCGAGTTGACGCTGTCGGTCAAGTCCTTCCAGGTGCCTGCGACGCCGCGCACCTCGGCCTGGCCGCCGAGCTTGCCCTCGGTGCCGACCTCGCGCGCCACGCGCGTCACCTCGCCGGCGAAGGCGTTCAGCTGGTCGACCATCGTGTTGATGGTGTCCTTCAGCTCGAGGATTTCACCGCGCACGTCGACCGTGATCTTCTTCGACAGGTCGCCATTGGCGACCGCGGTGGTGACGCCGGCGATATTGCGGACCTGCGCGGTCAGGTTCGACGCCATGAAGTTGACGTTGTCGGTCAAATCCTTCCAGGTGCCGGCGACGCCGAGCACGTTGGCCTGGCCGCCGAGCTTGCCCTCGGTGCCGACCTCGCGCGCCACGCGCGTCACTTCCGACGCAAACGCGTTGAGCTGGTCCACCATCGTGTTGAGCGTTTCCTTCAGCTGAAGGATCTCGCCCGATACGTTCACCGTGATCTTCTTCGACAGGTCGCCGCCGGCGATCGCGGTCGCGACGTCGGCGATGTTGCGGACCTGCGCGGTCAGGTTCGACGCCATGAAGTTGACGTTGTCGGTCAAATCCTTCCAGGTGCCGGCGACGCCTGGCACCTGGGCCTGGCCGCCGAGCTTGCCTTCGGTGCCGACCTCGCGCGCCACGCGCGTCACTTCCGACGCAAACGAATTGAGCTGGTCCACCATCGTGTTGATGGTGTCCTTCAATTCGAGGATCTCGCCGCTGACGTCGACCGTGATCTTGCGCGACAGGTCACCGCGCGCCACGGCCGTGGTCACGTTGGCGATGTTGCGGACCTGAGCGGTCAAGTTGCCGCACATCGCGTTCACCGAGTCGGTGAGGTCCTTCCAGGTACCTGCGACGCCGGGCACGATCGCCTGGCCACCGAGCTTGCCATCGGTGCCGACCTCGCGCGCCACGCGCGTCACTTCCGAGGCGAATGAACGCAGCTGATCGACCATCGTGTTGATGGCCTCCTTCAGCTGCAGTATCTCGCCACGCACGTCGACCGTGATCTTCTTGGACAAGTCGCCGTTGGCGACCGCGATCGTCACCTCGGCGATGTTGCGGACCTGGCCGGTCAGGTTGTTGGCCATCGAGTTGACGCTCTCGGTCAGGTCCTTCCAGACGCCGGTCACTTCCGGCACCTGGGCCTGGCCGCCGAGCTTGCCCTCGGTGCCGACTTCGCGGGCCACGCGCGTGACCTCGGAGGTAAACACCGAGAGCTGCTTGATCATCGTGTTGACGATGTTCGCCGACTGCAGGAATTCGCCGCGCAGCGGCCTGCCCTCGACGTCGAGCTGCACGGTCTGCAACAGGTCGCCCTGCGCCACCGCGGCGACCGCGCGGGTGACCTCGCGGGTCGGCCACAGCAAATCATCGATCAGGGTGTTGACCGAGCTCTCCATGTCGGCCCAGGCGCCACTGGCGAGGCCGAAGTTGACGCGCTGGCGGGTCTGTCCCTCACGGCCGACGACCTGTCCGACGCGCGCCAATTGCTGCGCCATGCGCTCGTTGGCGGCGGCGATTTCGTTGAAGGCGTCCGCGATCTTGCCATCGATACCGAGATAGTCACCACGCATCCGAACCGAGAAGTCGCCACCGCGCATCGCCTGCAGCGATTGCAGCAGATCGTGCGAGGAATCGAGGCTTCCATTCGATGATTGGGCGCGGCGTGTATCAGCACGGGGACGAGGCGGCGAACCGAGATCGGTCATGTAATTTCCCCTACGCGCTGGCCACGAATCCAGGGACTCGGAGAAGCCAGTGTGACCATAAGAATGACTGCCCTTGATCGATTCAAGCGGGAAAACGCCAAAGCCGCGATTTGTGACGCAAACCGAGGGGCTTAATCGTCGATGGAACCAAAAGTTCCAATGCGCATTGGAACTTTTTGCGCAGTAGCGTAAGCCGTTCGTATTGCTTGGGCCGGATCGGCGCATTTGATCGCATTGGAACATTGGCCTCGCCGGAACGTTCCCGGCGTTGGCAGGATTGGTGATGGTTAAGAATTCAGACCGGCTCAAGCGTGGCATCTTCCAAAGCGAGCGCAGCTTCCGGCTGTTGGCCGGAGGGGCGATTGACTCTGCGATTTGCACGCTCGCCCCCGATGGACGGGTGATCAACTGGAACAAGGGGGCCGAGCGCATCACCGGCTATCCGGCCAAGGCGATCCGCGGCAAGCACTTCTCGGTCTTCTACCCTGAGGAGGATCGTGCATCGGGCCTTCCCGCCAAGGCTTTGCAGATGGCGCGGAAGGAAAAGCACGCCGTGGCCGAGGGCTGGTGCATCCGTAAGGATGGCTCGCAATTCTACGCCTCTGTCGTCATCGATCCGATCTACGAGAAGCGCAAGCTGATCGGCTACGCGATGGTCACCCGCGACATGACCGAGCGCCGAAAGGCGCGCGCGGATCTCGACGCCAGCGAAAGCCAGTTCCGCCTGCTGGTGAGCAACGTCACCGACTACGCGCTGTACATGCTGACGCCGGCCGGCATAGTCGCCAACTGGAACGCCGGCGGCGAGCGCATCAAGGGCTATTCGCCCGGTGAAATCATCGGCCAGAGCTTCGCGCGCTTCTACACGCCGGCCGACCAGGCCGCGGGCAAGCCGGCCCGTGCGCTCAAGATCGCGGAAGAGACCGGGCACTACGAGGAGGACGGCTGGCGGGTCCGCAAGGACGGCTCGTTCTTCTGGGCCAGCGTCGTGATCGATCCGATCCGCGACAGCGACGGCACCCTGGTCGGCTTTGCCAAGATCACGCGGGACATTTCCGAGCGGCGTGAGGCGCAGCAGAAGCTCGAACTGGTGCAGCGACAGCTGGCGGAATCGCAGAAGATGGATGCGCTGGGCCAATTGACCGGCGGCGTCGCGCACGACTTCAACAACCTGCTGATGATCATTTCGGGCAACCTGCACCGGATCAAGCGCGAGGTGACGAGCGAGCGCGGCAAGCTTGCCCTGAGTGCGGTCGAAACCGCATCCGAGCGCGCTGCATCCCTGACCAGCCAACTGCTCACCTTCGCGCGCCGCCAAAGCGTCAACCCGCAGACCATCGATGTCGCCGACAGGATCACCGCGGTGCGCGAGGTGCTGAGCAGCGCGATCGGCGGCGCGATCGAGCTGAACTTGGAGATCGAGCCGGATGTCTGGCCGGTCTCTGTCGACCCGAACGAATTCGAGACCGCGCTGATCAACCTTGTCGTCAATGCGCGGGACGCGATGGCTGGTGGCGGTACACTGACGGTCTCGGCCCGAAACGTACCCGCAACCACCGAGGTGGCCATCAGCGTAGCCGATACCGGCGAGGGCATCCCCCAGGATGTGCTGAGCAAGGTCTTCGACCCGTTCTTCACCACCAAGCCGGTCGGCAAAGGGACCGGCCTCGGATTGTCCCAGGTCCACGGCTTCGCGCACCAGGCGGACGGCCGGATCGAGATTGCAAGCACGCTTGGCGAGGGCACTACGGTCAGCATCTACCTCCCGCGCGGGACCGCGGCCGCAACGGATACGGTCGCGGGCCACAGCGTGCGCGGCTGCGCAACGGTCCTGCTGATCGAGGACAATCCGGCGGTCGCCGATGCAAGCACGGGCCTGCTCGAACAGCTCGGCTACACCGTGCGCTGGGCTTCGAACGCAGAGGCTGCCTTATCGGAGATCGAGACCAACGGGGTCGACGTGGTGTTCAGCGACATCGTGATGCCCGGCAAGATGGACGGGCTGAAGCTGGCGCGCGCGATCCGGGACAGGAAGCCCGAACTGCCGATCCTGCTGACGACAGGCTACAGCGAGAGTGCGCGCAACGTGCGATCCGACTTTCCGGTCCTGCGCAAGCCGTACCGCATTCACGACCTCAGCCGCGAACTCTCGAAGCTGACGGGGCACCGCTCCGAAAGCGTGCCGGACGATCTCCCGGCAGATGAAGATCTGCCCAGAAAAGCGAGAGCGCGGTCATAATTTCCAAACGGAAGGCTAACGGTCCGCTGGCCAGGTTCGCCGCACCAATTGCACCCGTTCGATGCGGCTGCATTGTTCGCAGCGATATTGAAGGATGTCCCTGCCCTCGCTGCCCGGAGAGCTGCTCTCAAGCCGCATCGTCCTGATGCAGCTGATGCAGGAGATCAGCGTCAGCAACGGGCTGCGATCGTCATTCATCGATGCCCGCGGTGGCGCGGTCGGATCGGCGATCATGGCGCTGGGCGATGCTACGGTGTTGGCCTCACCACAAGAAAATGCCCACCCGAGGCTAGGGTTCCCGCCTCGAAACCAGATTCGGACTGGAGCCGGTCTGTGGGCGGACCGATCAAACCCTCACGTTGCTCTGGCCCGGTCGGAGCCTGCCCTTGTCCGATTTGCCAGGAGCCGATTTGTCGGGAGCCGGCTTGCCGGCCGCAACGGCACGATCCGCAAAGCTTCGGCTCAGCCGTTCCCGCACCGTGGGGAGGCGCTCGCCGCCGCCGGCGGCCTTCCACCGGCCGATGAGCTCGGCCACTTCGGCGCGCATCGCCATCAGCCGGTAGGACGCTTCGCTGCAATCCAGATCGCGGTTGACCTGATCCCGGATCGACGCCTCGACCAGGCTCATCTCAGCCCGCAAAGTGCTGATCTTGCGACGAATTTCATTGATCTTGTTGTCCATGACTTGTTAGAACAAAAATAGAACATATTGTCAAGTCACGATCCGGCAAGCGAGGTAAGCGATGAGCATGGCAGCGGTGAGATTTGGCGGGGTTGCGGAGCGGCTTGGCGGGCTGATGTCGCGTGCCCAGGCGCTGCGGTTGCGGACCTTGGCCGAGGAGGCCTATCAGCCGAACCAGTACGCACGCGACCTGACGTCGGAGGAAGCCGAACGGCGCATTGATGCCCTCAGGGCCGAGATCGCACTGGCGGATTCCTTCTGAACCGCCCAACCCGGCCGAGCCGGACACTCCCTTAAGGCTTTGATATAGCGGCGCAGCTAGGTCTGTTCTGTTATTGCTGTTTGCCTTTGGGGGAGCCTTTCGTGCTGGAGCTGGAGAAGCGGTCGCCGCTTGCGTTCCCGATCACGCTGAGAGACGGGCGAACACTCGCGACCGTCGGCGACGCGGCGGACTATCTGTCAGCATTGAGCGCGGATCAGCGCGAGCGCGGGTACTGGAAGACGGCGATCATGATGTTCAACAACGCGATGCGCGAACCCAGCTATCTGAGGATCGCAACCATGAACCTGCGCTCTGCCCTTGTCTACGACCGCCTCGTCGACGACGTCGGCCACTGATTGTGGTGTTGCAGCTACAGCCGAATCGGCGCTCCTTTCGTAAGGCCCGTTCGTTATGGCCGCAAACAAGGTAACGGCGGTACACGCGACGGCCGGGTGCGCAATGCGCTTCGGCCGCACTCTCGGGCCGCCGCGGAGGGCCAAGGCGGCCCATTTCTTTTCAGAGCAATTTGGCGCGGACGAACAGCATCCGCAGCGCGGAGGTTGCTTGCACCGTCAGCATGGCGTTACCCGCCGCTCGCTCCAGCGCGACCAGCGCGTCGTCATGCAGTGAGCGGAACTCCATCCATTCGACGGCGCTGAGATTGCTGATGAAGCGGTAGGCCTGACCGACGGTCGCGAGCGTCACCGTCTCGCCGTTCAGCCGCACTCTGAATGTCGCCTTCAGCGGCGTGTCGGATTTGGAAACATCACCCATGGCGCGGTTGTGCTCCGCGGTGCGTTAATGTCAATCTAATTTCTCTGCTCCCATCGAGGTGCGCCGGCTCCCCGGAATCGCAATGTCTGTTAGCGTTTCGTGGGGGTGATTCGTGACTGATCTTGCCAACACAGCCTATCTCGATGCGCTCAATTCCGAGCAGCGCCGCGCCGTCGAGCACGGGGTCGGCAAGGATGGCATCGTCGGCGCCCCGCTGCTGGTGATCGCGGGCGCGGGTTCCGGCAAGACCAATACGCTCGCCCATCGCGTCGCGCATCTGATCGTCGCGGGCGCCGATCCGCGCCGCATCCTGTTGATGACCTTTTCGCGACGCGCAGCCGCCGAGATGGCCGGCCGCGTCGAACGCATCGCGCGGCGCGTACTCGGCGATCGCGCCTCGATCATGACCGATGCGCTGAATTGGGCCGGCACGTTTCACGGCATCGGCGCGCGACTGCTCCGCGAATTCGCCGAACGCATCGCCCTCGACCCGGCCTTCACGATCCATGACCGTGAGGACTCCGCCGACCTGATGAACCTGGTCCGCCACGATCTCGGTTTCTCCCGCACCGAAAGCCGGTTTCCCACCAAAGGCACTTGCCTTGCGATCTATTCGCGCTGCGTGAACGCGGAGATGCCGATCGAGGCCGTGCTGGGCCAGTTCTTCCCGTGGTGCTCTGGCTGGGCCAGCGAGTTGAAGCAATTGTTCGCGGCCTATGTCGAAGCCAAGCAGCGGCAGAACGTGCTCGATTACGACGACCTCCTGCTCTACTGGGCGCAGATGGTGACCGACACGGCGCTGGCCGAGGAGATCGGCGGCCGCTTCGACCATGTGATGGTCGACGAATATCAGGACACCAACCGCCTGCAGTCCTCCATCCTGCTCGCGCTCAAGCCGGCGGGACGCGGGCTCACCGTCGTCGGCGACGACGCGCAGTCGATCTACTCGTTCCGCGCCGCCACCGTGCGCAACATCCTCGACTTCCCGGCGCAGTTCAGCCCGGCCGCCGAGATCGTCACGCTCGACCGCAACTATCGCTCGACGCAGCCGATCCTGGCGGCCGCCAATGGCGTGATCTCGCTCGCCAAGGAACGCTTCACCAAGAACCTGTGGACCGATCGGACCTCGACCCGCAAGCCGCTGCTCGTCACGATCCGCGACGAAGCCGATCAAGCCCGTTACATCGTCGAGCAGGTGCTGGCCAACCGTGAGGAAGGCGCGCTGTTGAAGCACCAGGCGGTGCTGTTCCGCACCTCCTCGCACAGCGGTCCGCTGGAGGTCGAGCTGACCCGCCGCAACATTCCCTTCGTGAAATTCGGCGGCCTCAAATTCCTCGACGCCGCGCACGTCAAGGACATGCTGGCGCTGCTGCGCTTCACCGCCAATCCGCGCGACCGGGTCGCCGGCTTTCGCATCCTGCATCTGTTGCCCGGCGTCGGGCCAGCCTCGGCGCAGCGTGTGCTCGACCGCATGGCAGAGGCCGCCGATCCGATCGCAGCACTCGTGGCGCTGCCTGCCCCGTCCCGCGCCGGCGCCGACTGGCGGCTGTTCGTCGAGGCGATCGAGAACCTTCGCTACTCGGAATGGCCCGTCGACATCGAACGCGCGCGCCTCTGGTACGAGCCGCATCTCGATCGGATCCACGAGGACAGCGAGGTCCGCCGCGCCGACCTCATTCAGCTCGAGCAGATCGCCGCCGGCTATCCGTCGCGCGAACGCTTCCTCACCGAGCTCACGCTCGATCCGCCCGACGCGACCAGCGACCAGGCCGGCGTGCCGCTGCTTGACGAGGATTATCTGATCCTGTCGACCATCCACTCCGCCAAGGGGCAGGAATGGAAGTCCGTCTACGTGCTCAACGTCGTCGACGGCTGCATGCCCTCCGATCTCGGGGCCGGCACGTCGGCTGAGCTCGAGGAGGAGCGCCGCCTGCTCTATGTCGCCATGACCCGCGCCAAGGACGATCTGCATCTGCTGGTGCCGCAGCGCTTTTTCGTCCACGGCCAGGCCGCCAAGGGCGACCGCCACATGTACGCCTCGCGCACCCGCTTCATCCCGGAACGGCTGCTGCCGATGTTCGAGCGGACCACATGGCCGCGCGCCGCGGCCGCGCAGGCCTCGTCCGCCAGCCGCGCGCCGCCGATCGATATCGGCGCCCGGATGCGCGGCATGTGGCGCTGACGCCCGCCCGAAAAATCTTGCTGACGGCAGGAACGAAGCGGCCCGCCTCGCGTTGAGGGCCTGTTCGTAATCGGCAAACGACCATCCCGACGGCTTCGGCGCGGTGCTCCGCGCTGGAGCCGTCTTTTTTGCGCCGCGTCAATTCACGCAGGAAATAATGTAACCGGTTGGTCAAAACCCTTCAGCACGTGATCGGAACCGGTTGCCGTGATCATGTCGCGGGTTCGGTCGCGCACGGCCGTCGTGACCAGGATCTCGCCGGACTTCGCCGCCGCCTGCGCGCGTGCCGCGCGATTGACCACCGTGCCGACCGCCGTCAGGTCGCGATGAGTCTGGCCGAACTCACCGAAATTGGTGTCGCCGCTGTCCATCCCGATCCCGATGCCGAGCTCGATGTCGCCGGCGCCGATCGTCCGCGCCAGCGCGTCGTGCCTTTCCTGGAAGCGGCGCTGGATGTCGCGCGCCGCCAGCAAGGCCTGCATGGCATGATCGTCCCGGCGCACCGGAAAATTGAAGATCGCGAACACGGCATCGCCGATCGTCTTGTTGAGAATGCCGTCATAGCGCCAGATCGCGGCGGCGCAGTCGTCGTAGAACGCATCGAGAAGCGATGTCAGCCCGTCCGCCGCGATGGTCTGCGTCAGCGTAGTGTAGCCGCGCAAATCGGCGAACAGGATGGTGGCGTCGATGGTCACGGCGCGTGCTTTCATGATCTTCGAGAAGGCCATCTCGCAGATCGTGCAGGTGTTCGGATTCATACGGCTCGGCCGGATACCGAACAGGCGGAACGGCGCCGACAACGGGCCGCGCAGCGGGATCGGCATATGCAGGTTTTGCCAGCAGCCGAGGCAGATCGTTGCGGGTTCCGGAGTCATCGGCGTGTCACCTGCTGTTCCAGCAACCAAACGCGCCCCACCTTAGCACGACGGTCATGACGTCCCTACGAGATTGCCGCGCTCAGGCGGTTGTCACGAAACTCACTCCAATCCGAGTCTTCTTGCTCCAGATCACCTGGCAGTCATAGACAACCGAGGCGTCCCGGGCCATCACGAGGCGGAATCGGTGCGGGACGAAGGCCGGATTCTCGACCTCGATGGCGGCCCCCTCCGGCGACATGTTCACGATCGTGCAATGCATGACCGAACCGCCCGACGAGACATAGCCGGGTTCATTGACTTCGGTTCGCGGATGCTTGCGCTTTTCGTCCACCCGGCCTGCCCCTCAAGCTTTGCTCACGCAAACGTGGGCGATCGGCATTGCAGGAGTCAACGGCTCCCGCGGCCCGCATCAGGCTTTCGCACCACGATTTGTGCGCAGCAGGAAGCCGAATTCCTTATCGCACCCGTGCA
The DNA here is from genome assembly GCF_056429065.1 of Bradyrhizobium sp. USDA3010. NCBI lineage: Bacteria > Pseudomonadati > Pseudomonadota > Alphaproteobacteria > Hyphomicrobiales > Nitrobacteraceae > Bradyrhizobium > Bradyrhizobium sp. USDA3010. The sequence continues at coordinate 22,383 of NZ_JBWJZD010000038.1, read as the reverse complement.
GATGAGCCCCGCGTCGGTGCGGGCTTGCCGTTCGCGACGGCGCGGGGATAGCCTCATTCTATGGGCGATGCGTCGGCGCAACGCACGCTCCCAACAACAACGAACGGGCGCCATGGGGAGACGCGCCATGTTCGAGATTCTCGATCGCCGGACGACTCTGACCGGCAACCAGATCAAGATCCTTGCGGCGGCCATCATCGGCGATGCGCTGGAGTTTTTTGACTACTTCCTGATCGGCTTTGTGCTCGCGTTCCTGATCGGGCCGTGGAAACTCACCTTTGGCCAGTCGGCCACCGTCCTGATGAGTTCCGGCATCGGCGCCATCCTCGGCGCCTATCTCTGGGGGTGGCTCGCCGACGGGGTCGGGCGCCGCATCGTCTTCATCGGCACTGTCCTGAACTTCTCGATCGCGACCGGCCTGCTCTATTTCACGCCCGACAATGGCTGGGTCTATCTGGCGATCCTGCGCTTCTTTGTCGGCACCGGCGTCGGCGGGCTCTATTGTGTCGACTTGCCGTTGGTGCAGGAGTTCATGCCCTCGCACAAACGCGGCTGGGTGGGCGGGCTCGTCACCTGCGTGATCCCGCTCGGTGTCGGGCTCGGCGCGGTGCTTGGAGCCGTGATGGGTACCGATCAGTGGCGGCTGTTGTTTGCGATCGGCGTGCTGCCGTCGTTGATGGTGCTGCTGGTCCGGCTCTGGGTTCCGGAGTCGCCGCGCTGGCTGTGCCGGCAGGGACGCTATGACGAAGCCCGCAAGTCGCTGGCCTGGGCGCTGCAGGTGCCGCCATCGGAGCTGCCCTTGCCGAGCGCGGCCGACGCCGGCCCGATCGTCAAGACGAGCTGGTTCGATCTGTTCAAATATCCGCGCAGCCTAATCGTCTCCTGGCTCGGCAATGCCGGCGCGCAGACCGGCGTCTACGGCATCACGCTGTGGGCGCCCGCGCTGTTCGTGCTGCTCCTGAAGGTCTCGCCGCAGGAGGCCGCCAAGATGATGATCCTGCTCAGCATCACAGGCTTCCTCGGACGCATCTCGTTCTCCTACTTCTCGGAACTGCTGGGACGGCGCATCGCCGGCGGCCTGCTCGGCTTCGGCGCCGGCGCGCTGACCATCATTGCCGGCTACCACTACGACGCGACACTGTTCGGCATGTCGGCGTTCTGGCTGCTGCTCGGCGCCGCGTTCTTCTTCGCCGACGGCGGCTTTGCGATCGTCGGTCCCTATGCCGCGGAGGTCTGGCCGTCGCATCTGCGCACCACGGGGATGGGATCGGCCTACGGCTTCGGCGGCATCGGCAAGATCATCGGACCGGTCGGGCTTGCCCTGATCGTCGGCTCGAACAACTACCTCAAGCCGGATGTGCCGCTGACCCAGATCCCGACCGCCTTCGTCTACCTCGGCTGCTGGTTCCTGATGGCGGGCACGGTCTATCTGTTCTTCGGGCTCGAGACCCGGGGCAAGTCGATCGAGCAGATCGACAAGGAGCTCAACGCGACGGCCGACGTCGCGGCCTCTGCGACCACCCGGCGCGCCTGAGGGAGGCCAACATGAGCGCACCTTCTGCCGATCTTGCCGGCGATCGTGACGTGATCGCCCGCGCCGAGGCATCCGACGAGATCGAGACGACCCGCCGCCTGCGCTTCCGCGACATCCACACCGTGACCCAGCAATTGCAGGGCCGCTTCAGTCATTTCGAGACCGTCGGCGCCCCGATGCTGGGCGTCGATGCCGACCTCAGCTTCGTTTAACCCGATTTCTCAGGGAGAAGAACCATGCCATTGGGTGGACTACAGCATTTCACGATCGAACCGCAGGACCTGGAGACGACCAAGGCGTTCTATTGCGACGCGCTCGGGCTCGAGAATGGCGATCGTCCGCCGCTCGATTTTCCCGGCTACTGGCTCTTTTCCGGTGGCCAGGCCACTGTCCATCTAATGGGCACTCGCAAACCGCGCGATGGCATCGTGGTGCGCGGCACCGAGAAGAAATATGAAGACAGCGGGCGGCTCGATCATATCGCCTTTGCCGCCACCGACGTCGACGCCGTGCGCAAGCGCCTGCAGGCGAAGAACGTCAGCTTCCGTGAGCAGATCGTGCCGCGCACCGGCGACACCCAGATCTTCCTCTACGATCCCGACGGCGTCGGCGTGGAGCTGAACTTCCCGAAGAGCTGAACCGGTCTTCGCCGGATTATTCCGCTGCTCAACAATTGGCCGGCGCATGTGCCGGCCAAATTTTAATCTCAGCAAAACGGTCCCCGACAAGGCCCTGACTCGGCCATCACTCGGGCGTGATCCGGTCCGTTTTTCTTCAACATTGAATGACGAATTAACCGGGCCGCGCCGCTGCGGCAGAATAGCCGGGTGCTGCGCCTTTAACCTACCCCAGGGCCTGGTGACCCGGCTATTCGTCCCCACTTCGCCGTCGGAAATGGCGCTAATCGAGCCCGCGTTCGTGGCTGAGGCGGACCATTTCGTTGATGAAGATTTGTTTCTGCTTGTCGTCGAGGCTCGCATAGAGCGGCTCGGCGGCGTCGGCGACGCCGCGCTGATCGACTGCGCGGTCATTGAGGAACTGGGCCTCGTTGCGCATCTGCTCGATGATGTCGTCGGGCGGATCGCGCTGCGCGCGAGCAATACGCAGGTTGAGGCGATCGGCGCCATTGTGCCCGAGATAGTGCATCGCACTGTTGAAGCCGGCCCAGTTCTTCTCCTGCTCCGGCGTCAGGTTGAGCTCCTTCTTGATCCGTTCGATGTTGGCGTCGCTGTTGGCGACGATCTGTTCGGCCGTGAGCTGCGGTGCGCCGGCCTGGGTCAGCACGGTCGGCGCTTGCTTCGCGCCCTTGTCCTTGGCGGCGGCCTTGGCCGATTTGGCGGCTTTGGCGCCCTGCTTGTCAGCGGACGCCGGAGGCTGGGCGTTCTTTCCGCTTCCGGCATTGTTGCCGGTCAACACCCCGGTCACGCCGGTCACCACCCCGACGACGCCGCCGATTGCTCCGCCCAGAACGCCGCCAACCGGGCCGGCGGCCTTGTTGCCTTCGCGCGCGCCGTTTTCGACGCCCTGCACGATCTGCGCATCGACCATATGAGGCACTGCAAGCAGCGTGACGGTGGCGGCCCCAACCGCGGCGCACAATCTCCATTGCGCTCGCAGCTTCGCTACCGGGATGAGCATGATCGGGTCTCCGTGATCGATGGTGGATTGGACTGACGCGGCGGGCTGGTTCGACGAATCCGGAGTTTATCGTTTCCGGCTTCGGCAAGTCTATCGGTCGCGCCGGCCATCAACATGACGGAACTCGGCTCGATCAGGCGTGGCCGGAAAGCTGCGGCTCAACCGCGCACCGTCCGCGAGGATCGCTGCGCCAACCTCCGCGTGCGTCGCAGCATGATCACCGGACGGACGGCAAACCACGGGGCAACTGTAGTGATGCTGATGACGTTGCCTGCGATTTGACCACAACGTTAGTACTACGTGGCATAGGCATCTCGTTTCTCGACAGCAGCCGGCAATTCTGTTCTGATCAGTGTGAATGAAATCCCGCGACGTCGCGCGAACGCGACGCACAAAAACAACAACGGGGTTCAAAAAGTCTTTGTCCGTCGGCTACCAGGGAGGGAATGCCATGTCACGGAAGAAGCTTTCGCGCCGAGAATTCGTTGCAGCGACAGCGCTGTCATCGGCGGCGCTCATTACAGCCCCCTACGTACGTGGCGCCTACGCAGCCGGAAAGCTCACGATGGGCTTCTGGGATCATTGGGTGCCGGGCGCGAACAGCGCGTCCACCGAACTCGTCAAGGAATGGGGCGCCAAGGAAAAAGTCGAGGTCGAGATCGACTACATCACCAGCCAGGGCAACAAGAACATCGTCACCATCGCCGCCGAGGCGCAGGCGAAATCCGGTCACGATATCTTCCAGATGCCGACATGGTGGCCACAGGCCAATGCGGAACTGCTCGAGCCGGTCAACGACATCATGGATCCGCTCATCAAGCTGAACGGCGACGTCAACGGTACAGTGAAGTATCTCGGCCAGGCCGACGGCAAATGGCTCGGCGTTCCCGCCAGCGTCGGCAGCCAGATCAAGGGTCCCTGCTCGCGCATCGACCTGATGAAGAAATACGCCAACATCGATGTGCAGGAAATGTATCCGGCCGGAAGCCCCCCGAAAGCGGACAACTGGACCCTCGATACGTTCCTCAAGGCGGCCGAAGCCTGCCACAAGGCCGGCTTCCCATTCGGTATCGGTCTCGGCGAAACCAGCGACAGTGTCGACACCGCCGGCGCGATCTTCAACTCGTTCGGCGCGCAGCTGGTCGACGCCAAGGGCAACCTCACCGTCAAGACCGACGCGGTGCGCCAATCGCTCGAGTTCTACAAGAAGCTGCTCGCCTTCCTGCCGCCCGACGTCTCCGCATGGGACGATGCCTCCAACAACAAATGGCTGGTCGCCGGCAAGGGCGCGATGATCATGAATCCGCCGAGCGCGTGGGCGGTCGCCAAGCGCGATGCCCCGCAAGTCGCGGAGCAATGCTGGACCCACGGCTTCCCGGCCGGACCCAAGGGACGTTTCGCGCCCTATCTGCCGTTCTTCTGGTCGATCTGGTCGTTCTCGAAGAACAAGGAAGCGGCCAAGAGCCTGCTGTCCCATCTGTCGCAACCGGCATCGATCGAGAAGATGGTGGTCGCGAGCGGTGGCTACGACCTGCCGGCCTACGAAAAGCTCACGACCTTGAAGATCTGGGAAGAGGTAGGGCCGCCCAAGGGCACGCTCTACCACTACCCGAACCCCTTCAAACACCAGACGCTGTCGATGGCGGCCTCGCCTGCCCCGCCCAAGGTCGCGCAGCAGATCTACTTCCAGGCCACCCTGACCAAGATGTGCCTGCGCTACTACCAGGGTGAAAGCATGGAAAAGACGCTCGCCTGGGCCGAGGGCGAGTGTGAAGGCTTCATGCGAAGCTGACGATCGGACGAGCTCGCGCGCGGCCGCCGATCGTGCTGGCCGCGCGGGGTCTCGTCCTTGTAGCCCAACCGCCGAACCGGCGAGCCGTGCAACCAACCCGCGCGAGGAACCTGCGTAATGGTTGATGTCGCATTCCAATCCAACCGCACAGCTGCGGCCCCGACAGGGCGAAGGCGTGCCGGCCTGCGCAACGCGCTGCGGCGCAAGTCGATGTCCGCGTTCCTGATGACGCTGCCGCTGATCCTGCTGATTGCCGTGCTGGTGATCTATCCGGCCCTCTATTCCCTGCATCTGGCGACGCTGAACAAGGCGATGACGAAGTTCGTCGGCTTCGGCAATTTCGAGTTCCTGTTCAAGCGTGAAACCTTCTGGCTGGTGGTCAAGCAATCCTGCATTTTTGCGATCTCGGCGGTGGTCTTCAAAGCGCTGATCGGCTTCATCGTCGCGCATTTCGTGCACAACGTCCCCGCCAACAAGCAGCGCAAGTGGCGCGGCATGCTGCTGGTGCCATGGGTGATCCCGCCGGCCATGAGCACGCTGGCCTGGCTGTGGCTGTTCGACCCCTCCTACAGCGCCTTCAACTACACGCTTGCGTTCTTCGGCCTCGGGCCGATCCCGTGGACCGGCGACGCGATGTGGGCGCGCTTCTCGGTGATCCTGGTCAACGTCTGGTACGGCGCGCCGTTCTTCATGATCATGTATCTGGCGGCGCTGAAATCGGTGCCCGAGCAGCTCTATGAGGCGGCCGCGATCGACGGCGCCAATTGGTGGCAGCGCATCTGGTACGTGACCCTGCCGATGATGCGCAACATCATCGCGATCACGACGCTGTTCTCGCTGATCGTGACCTTCGCCAATTTCGACATCGTGCGCATCCTGACCGCGGGCGGGCCGCTCGACCACACCCACATCTTTGCCACCTGGGCGTTCCGCGTCGGCATCGAGGGCAGCGACATTCCGCTCGGCGCCAGCGTCTCGCTGTTCATGGTGCCGATCCTCGCGGTCGCGGCGATCTTCATCCTGCGCGACATCACCAAACGCGGGAATGAATCCTGATGAGCACGGTGACGATCGACAAGTCGGGTCCGACCCGCAAGGTCAAATACGGCAGCATGAGCCGCGACCGGACCTGGGCGCTGCGCTGGTCCTATTTCTTCCTGACGCTGTTTGCGATCTTCTCGCTGGTGCCGCCGCTCTACATGCTGATCACCTCGCTGAAAGGCAGCGCGGAGATCTCGGCGGCGACCAATCCGTGGTGGGTGTACCACCCGACACTCGAGAACTACATTCAGCTGCTGACCTCGAACCAGTTCCTGCGCTTCTTCTGGAATTCGGCCTGGGTCTCGATCATCGTGGTCACCATCACGATGCTGATCAGCGTGCCGGCGGCCTTTGCGCTGGCGCGGATGAAGTTCTGGGGCTCGGCGACGCTCGCGACCGGAGTGTTCCTCACCTATCTCATTCCGGACAGCCTGCTGTTTATTCCGCTGTTCAAGATGTTTGCAGTTATCGGCGACTGGACCGGCGTTCAGCTCATCAATCGCTGGTACGTGCTGCTCTTCATCTATCCGACGCTGACCGTGCCGTTCTGCACCTGGATCATGATCGGCTATTTCGCCTCGATCCCGAAGGAGCTCGATGAGGCCGCGATCATCGACGGCGCGAGCTGGTTCCAGACGCTGACCCGGATCTTCATCCCGGTCGCCCTGCCCGGCCTGATCGCGGCGACGATCTTTGCCTTCACCGTCTCCTGGGCCCAGTTCCTCTATCCCCTGGTGTTCACCACCTCGACCGATCAGCTGGTGCTGCCGGTCGGCATCATCACGACCCTGATCAAGGGCGATGTCTTCAACTGGGGGCAGATCATGACCGGCGCCCTGCTCGGCGCCGCGCCGCCGCTGATCATCTACGCCTTTCTGATGGACTACTACATTGCCGGCCTGACCGCCGGTGCGACAAAGGGTTGAACGCGACAAAGGTAGAATTCATGGCCGACGTCAGTTTGCGCAAGGTGGTGAAACGTTACGACGAGGTCGAGGCGGTGCGCGGCATCGACCTCGATATCGCCGACCATGAGTTCGTGGTGCTGGTCGGGCCGAGCGGCTGCGGCAAGTCGACGACGCTGCGGATGATCGCTGGCCTCGAGGACATCTCGGACGGCGATATCATGATCGGCGGCGATGTCGTCAACGACGTGCCGCCGAAGGACCGCGACATCGCAATGGTGTTCCAGAACTACGCGCTGTATCCGCACATGACCGTCGCCGAAAACATGTCGTTCGGGCTGCGGCTGAAGCACTACCCCAAGGCCGAGATCAAGAGCCGGGTGACGGAAGCCGCCCGCATGCTCGACATCACCGACCTGATCGACCGCAAGCCGAAGCAGCTCTCCGGCGGCCAGCGCCAGCGCGTCGCGATGGGACGCGCGATCGTCCGTAATCCGAAGGTGTTCCTGTTCGACGAGCCGCTGTCCAACCTCGACGCCAAGCTGCGGGTGCAGATGCGGATCGAGATCAAGAAGGTGCACCAGAAGGTCCGCACCACGACCGTCTACGTCACCCACGACCAGGTCGAGGCGATGACGCTGGCCGACCGCGTGGTGGTGATGAACCACGGCAGGATCGAGCAGATCGGCACGCCCAACGAACTCTATCACAAGCCGGCGACCCGGTTCGTCGCAAGCTTCATCGGCTCGCCCGCGATGAATTTCGTGCCGTGCCGGCTCGAGGACGTCGGCGGCAAGCTCAACGTGCGGCTGACCGATCGCCTCTCCTTCCCGCTGCCGCCGGCGCGCGCCGCCCGCTACCAGGCCCTTTCCCGCACCGACAAGCTGCTGCTGGGTCTGCGGCCCGAGCATGTCATGGAGGCGCGGCCGCATGCCGAGCCCGGTATTGAGCCGTTCGACGCGGTGCTCGACGTCACGGAGCCGATGGGCATGGAGACGCTGGTCTACTTCACGCTCGAGGGCTCCCAGCTTTGCGGCCGGGTCAATCCCAATGCCGGCGCGCGGGATGGCAGCCCGCTCCGATTGGCTGTGGACCTCAACAATATGCATTTGCTAAACGAGGTGACCGGCGCCGTGCTCTGACGGCGCACAAGAAACCTCAAGGGCAGGAAATGGCTACCAACAAGAAGAAGATTTTCATCACCCAGACTTTGTCGCCGGGGGCACGGGTCCTCCTCAATGAACGGGATGATGTAGAACTCGTCGAATTTCCCAACCTGATCTCGGCCAAGGACTTCCAGGCGATGCTGGAGCAGCATGCGCCGGTCCATGGCGTGGCGCTCGGCGCGACCCGCTTCGGCGAGGCGGAGCTGGAAGCGTCCAAGGGCATGTTGGTGGTGACCCGGATCGGCGTCGGTTATGACGCCGTCGACGTGCCGGCACTGTCCCGCCGCAAGGTGCCGCTGATGGTCGCGGGCACCGCGAACTCGCCGTCGGTCGCAGAGCACGCCCTGTTCATGATGCTGACGCTGGCGAAGCGCGCGCAGGAAATGCACGCGATGGTCAAGGATGGCACCTGGGCGAGCCGGCTCGGCGTGCTGCCGTTCGACCTCTACGGCAAGACGGTCCTGATCGTGGGCTTCGGCCGCATCGGCACCCGCACCGCCAAGCGCTGCCTCGCGATGGAAATGAACGTGCTGGTCTACGATCCCTACAAGGCGGCCGGCGAGATCACCGCGGCCGGCTGTGAGGCGGTGCCGAGTCTCGAAGCGGCGCTGCCGCGGGCGGATTTCGTCACAATCCATTGCCCGAAGTCGCCCGAAACGGTCGGCCTGTTCAACGCCGCGCGGATCAGGCTCATGAAGCCGACCGCCTACCTCATCAACACCGCCCGCGGCGGCATCGTGGACGAGAAGGCGCTGCACGACGCGCTGGTGTCGGGCAAGCTCGCCGGCGCCGGCCTCGACGTGTTCGAGGTCGAGCCTCCGCCGGTCGGCCAGCCCCTTCACGCTTTGCCAAATGTGATCATGGCACCGCACGTCGCGGGCGTGACCGTCGAGGCTGTCGATCGCATGAGCGAGCAGACCGCGCGCAATATCCTCAGCGTGCTGGACGGCAATCCGCTGCGCCAGAACGTGATCAATCAGGACGTCCTCGGCTGAGCTTTCAGCCTTTCTCGTTGGCGCCGCGGCCGATCCCGCGAGGTCGGCCCGGCGATGCGGAGCATGCACATGGCTTTCAAGGAATTCGGCAACTACGATGCGGTCGGTCTCGCTGAGCTCGTCCGCAAGAAGGACGTCACCGCAAAGGAGCTGCTCGACGAGGCAATCGCCCGCACGGCCGCTGTCGATCCGAAGATCAACGCGGTCGTCGTCAAGCACTACGACTACGCCGAGCGCCAGATCGCCAAGGGGTTGCCTGACGGCCCCTTCACCGGCGTGCCGTTCCTGCTGAAGGATCTCGACCTGCTCGAGGGCACCCGCACCACGTCGGGCGCCAGCCTGCTGAAGGACTTCGTTGCCGATCACAACGGCACGCTGACCCAGCGTTTCCTCGATGCGGGTCTTGCGATCTTCGGCAAGAGCGCGAGCCCGGAATTTGGCCTGATGCCGACGACGGAATCCCGTCTGTTCGGCCCGACCCGCAATCCCTGGAATCTCGAGCATTCCTCCGGCGGCTCGTCCGGCGGCGCGGGGGCTGCCGTCGCGGCGCGCATCCTGCCCGTCGCGCATGCCAGCGACGGCGGAGGCTCGATCCGGATCCCCGCCTCCGCCTCCGGCGTGTTCGGCATGAAGCCGACGCGCGCCCGCAACCCCTGCGGTCCCGATCGCGGCGAGGGCTGGGGCGGCTTCTCTGTCGGCCATGTGCTGAGCATCAGCGTCCGCGACAGCGCGGTCATGATGGATGCGATCCATGGTCCGGAGCCGTCGAGCCTCTATGTCGCGCCGCCGCCGGAACGGCCGTTTTCCCAGGAGGTCGGCCGCGACCCCGGCCATTTGCGCATCAGCTTCACCGACAAGTCGCCCTATGGCGATGCTGTAGATCCCGAGATCGCCGCGGCGGTCCGCGACATCGCCAAGCTGCTCGCGGGCCTCGGCCATCATGTCGAGGAGCGCGCGCCGCCGCTTGCCGCCGATCCCGCCGCGGTCATGACGACCATCGTCGGCGGTAACACGGCGCTGACCATCCGCCTGCTCGAACAGCGCGTCGGGCGCGCGCTGACGTCGGACGATGTCGAGCGGCTGACGCTCGCCAGCGGCCAGAATTCGGTCAAGATGACCCCCGCCGACTACGTCGCCGCGCAGCTTGCTGCGTTCCAGATTTCGCGCGGGCTTGCGACCTTTTTCGAGGGCTGCGACATCTTCCTCAGCCCGACGCTGTGCGCGCCGCCGCTTCGCATTGGCGAGCTGAACACGATGTCCGAGGACCTGACCCACATCGCGCCGGTGCTGCGCCGCTACATGCCTGGCACCTCGATGTTCAACATGTCCGGGCAGCCGGCAATGTCGGTGCCGCTGGCCTGGAACAAGGCCGGTCTTCCGCTCGGCATGATGTTCGCGGCCAAGCTCGGCGAGGAAGGACTGCTGTTCCGCCTGGCCGGTCAGCTCGAGCAGGCTCGTCCCTGGAAGGACCGGCATCCGCCGGTTTGCGCCTAGCTCAATCGGGCGCGACAAAGGGCAGTCCAATCAGGTAGATAGGAAGGGCGTCGGCACGATTCCGCCGGCGTCATGCCTGGGAGACCGAACCGTGAGTGACCCGACCGACAATGCGCTCGCCGCAATCGCGAGCATTCTCGATCAGACGACGACGCCTCCGGAGAAGTCCAAGTCGTCTGATAGCAAGTCGTCCGACACCAAGTCGTCCGACGAGACGGCGGACAAGGCATCCGAGCCCGTCGAGGAGCCGCCGGTCTCGATAGCGATGCCACCGCCCCTGCCATCATCAGTCGAGGTCGTCACCGTCGAGGCCGTGTCCATCAACACTGAGTCGATGGACGCCGCGCCTGCCGAGCCGACGACGGTCGAGCCTCCGCCGATCGAGGAGGCCGAGCAGCCCGAACCAAACGAACCCGAGCCGAGCGTGCCGGAGCCAGAGACGATCCAGCCGCCCCAACCAATCGAGGCCAACGGCTATTCCAAGTCCGGCCCAGGCCCGATGGCCGCACTGCGCTTCCGCTGGACAGTGCGCGAGGACGGCGCCCAATACTATGTCGACGAGACCGTCGGCGAAGGATCGACCCCGCTGGTCAACGGCCCCATGGACCGGGACGCCGCGATCAAATTCGTCGACGATCGCGAGGCCGAAGCGCGGCGGCGCTTCGAGCATTTCAAGCACGAGATCGTCAGCCGCACAGCGGCCGCCCTTCAGGCGAGCAGGGATCGCCACGAGGCCTAGAACTTCGGTCCTGATCGAATCGCTCGAAAACGCTCTAGCCCAGCGGCGGCCTCGGTGGTCCCAGAAAATCCTTCTTCGCGAGATCGACGCCGGCATGGCGCAGGATGTCGTAGGCCGTTGCGACATGGAAGAAGAACTGCGGCACGCTGAAGGACAGGATCAGGGACTTGCCGGTGAATGGTCTGGTCGCGCCGCTCCGGAACGTGAATACGACGTCCCTGTCGCAAGCGGCGTCGATCACCTCCCGCGGCAGGCCCTGCGCAAAATCAATCGTGGCCGCAATCTGTGCTTTCAGTCCGGCGATGCCGGGCGCCGTGTCGGCCAAGACCGGCGGCGCGCACCCCGCCAGCAACGCGCAGCTCAGGACGACATGCCGGTTCGCCTCCCCGACCTGCTGGCGAAGGCTGTACATGTTCGGGGAAAGCCGCATGTCGAGCAGGACGGCTGGATCGATCTTGCGCGCTCCGGCATGGGCCTCGGCATGATCGAGCAGCGCGGAAAGATTGCGCAGATACGGCACATAGACGCCGACGGATGCTTCATGGAGCGAGATGGTCACTATTGCGCCCGCTGTGCTGGCCCGAAAGTCTCATCTGGTCTAAATGCTCCGCAACGACATGTCATCGAAATTGACGGAGAAGTCTGATGTTTCGCGCGCTGGCTGGCCTCGCTCTCGCCTTGCTTGTTTCTGCCGCGCAAGCGCAGCAGGCCTCGTCCCGGCTCGATGAGATCGTCAAGCGCGGCACGCTGCGCGTCGGCATGACCGGCGACTACCTGCCCTTCACGGCGCTCGACAAGGAGACGAAGGCGTTTCGCGGCTTCGACGTAGACATGGCACAATCGCTCGGCAAGGCGCTCGGCGTCAAGGTCGAGTTCGTGCCGACATCGTGGCCGCAGATGATGAAGGATTTCGAGGCCGACAGTTTCGACATCGCGATGGGCGGCGTCTCCATCACCTTCGACCGGCAGAAGAAGGGTCTGTTCTCGACGCCGATCATGCGCGAGGGGAAGACGCCGATCGCGCGCTGCGCCGACAAGGGCAAGTTTGAGACGATCGCCGAGATCGACAAGCCCGGTACCCGCGTCATCGTCAATCCTGGCGGCACCAACGAGCGTTTTGCGCGCGCCAACGTGAAGGCCGCCGACATCCGTGTCTTCAACGACAACACTAGAATCTTCGACGAGATCGCCAAGGGTGACGCCGACCTGATGATGACCGACGCGTCCGAGACGCGCTATCAGCAGAAGCTGCATCCCGGCGTGCTCTGCGCCGTGCATCCCGACAAACCGTTCGACTTCGCGGAAAAGGCCTATTGGATGCAGCGCGACGTGGCGTTGAAGGCATTCGTCGACCAGTGGCTCCACATCGCGCGCGAAGACGGCAGCTACGCGAAGATCTATGCCGCGTGGTTCGAATAGGCTGCGTCAAGTTTGCCGCTCGCGTGGCGCAAATTGATGCGCGCGGCCTGAACCAGATCGCAATCCGGTGATTTGAACCTGGGGCGCGAGGACGCGACTCATGTTCTGACCGTGATTTGGGGCACGTTCAGCGAGGCGGCCACCAAATAGCCTCACGAACGGGATTCCCTGCACTGGAGGTCGAGATGAGAAAGCTTCTGGCGATCGCTACGCTTGTGCTGGCCAGCACGGCGACAGCGCAGGCGCAATATACGTTCGATTACGGCGGCCGCACCATTCGTATCGATCCCGATCGTGGAACGGTTTCGATCCCCGGCGTCTATGACAATACCGGCCGCAACACCAAGCGCGCCAAGCACAAGGACGCCGAGCAGAAGCACGAGACGGCGCCGAAGGACGTCAGGACGGATTCCCCGTCCATGGCCGCCACGCCGCACGCGGCCGCTGCATCACCCTCTCCGGCTGCTGTTGATCAGGCCGCGCCGCCAGCGGCAACGACAGAGCCCGCGACCACGAGCGTTGCGCTACCTCCGGCCACGGCAGCGACTACACCGCCGCCACCACCCGCGCCGCCAGTTGTACAGCAAAGCGCCGCGCCGGCGGCGGCAAAGCCAGCCCCAGCGCCGACGGTCGGCACCGCATCGCCTGCGCCCAAGCCGGCGGCGAACCCCGTGCAACAAGCCAACTCGCCGCTCGGCGTTTGGCTGACCGAAGAGAAGGAAGGCAAGGTCCGCATCGAGCAATGCGGCGCCAATCTCTGCGGCTACTCGGTCGACAAGACATCGAACGCCAACGGCGAGCAGGTTCTGATCAACATGAAGCCGGGTAAGGACAAATGGAGCGGCCGCATCTTCGATCCGAACAGCGGCAGCACCTACGATTCCACGGTCGCACTGAAGAGCCCCGACACGCTACGCGTCCAGGGCTGCGCGTTCGGCGGCATGTTCTGTGGAGGCCAGACCTGGACGCGGGTGAATTGAGCGATGCGAAATCGCGGTCCGGAATAAAAAAGCCCCGCTCGATCAGCGGGGCTTTTCCTGTGGCTCAGCAACGCCGGCTCAGCCGACCTTGCCGTTGTATTCCTCGTCGGTGACGTGCTCCATCCAGGTCGAATAGACGCCGTCGAGCGCCTCCTGCATGGCGATGTGGGTCATGCTGTTGTCGGGCGAAGCGCCATGCCAATGCTTCTCGTTCGGCGGGATCCAGACGACATCGCCAGGGCGGATCTCCCGGATCGGACCGCCCTTGGCCTGCACGCGGCCGATGCCCGAGATCACGTAGAGCGTCTGCCCGAGCGGATGGGTGTGCCAGGCGGTACGCGCGCCGGGCTCGAACGACACGCGCGAGGCATTCAGCCGGGCCGGCGCCGGCGCCATGTTGATCGGGTCCTGCAGCACGCTGCCGGTGAAGTTCTCCTTCGGCGCGCGGCGGGTCGGCCGCGAGCCGGAAACGTGGATATCCATGGGGTTACCTCCCTTTCTTGACGTTATTTCTTGGTTGCGGCGTAGCGCGCCTTGGTCTCGGCATTCATCGGATACAGGCCGGGCAGCTGGGCGCCATTGTTCACCTCGTTGACGATCCAGGCTTCCATCCGCTCCTGCTCGGGTCCCTCGGCCAGCACCTGGTCAAGGAAGGCCTGCGGGATCAGCACCGCGCCGTCCTGGTCGGCCACCACCACGTCGTTCGGAAACACGGCAACGCCGCCGCAGCCGATCGGTTCGCCCCAGCCGACGAAGGTCAGACCCGCAACCGACGGCGGCGCGGCGTAGCCGTCGCACCACACCGGCAGGCCGGTGCCGAGCACGCCCTCGACGTCACGCACCACGCCATCGGTGATCAGTGCCGTCACCCCGCGCTTGACCATGCGGGCGCAGAGGATGTCGCCGAAAATGCCGGCATCGGTGATGCCCATGGCATCGACCACGGCAATGCAGCCCGCCGGCATCGCCTCGATCGCGGTACGGGTCGAGATCGGCGACGACCAGGATTCCGGCGTCGCCAGATCCTCGCGGGCCGGCACGAAGCGCAGCGTGAAGGCCGGTCCGACCAGCCGCTTCTGCCCGGGCTTCAAGGGCTTGGTGCCGCGCATCCAGATGTTGCGCAGGCCCTTCTTGAGCAGGACCGTCGTGATGGTGGCGGTGGACACGTGCGACAGCGTCGCGATCGCTTCGGCGGACAGTGACATCTGGAAAGCTTGCTCCGATGGGAGGAAAAGACCGGCGCATGTTGCCGGGCGAAGGCCCTGCGTCAAGGGCTGCGCGAAAAACCTCCGATCATCCAAATTTATCGCCGGCATGCCGATTAATTTATTGAAGTTGCTGCATCATTTTGCACGAAGCGAATTCCGTTTTTAATCGAAACACGCTAGCTTGATGGCCGACCCAATCTGCTTGAGCCGATGGCCGAACCCTTAAGTCCTCCCCGCCTTTTGCCGAGTGGCGACAGCGCCATCACGGTGGAATTCAGCCGCACCATCGATGACGCCGCCAACCGGCGGGTGCTCGCGCTCGACCGCGTGATAGCAGCCGAGCCGATCGCCGGGATCACCGAGACCGTGCCGACCTACCGGTCGCTGCTAGTGCATTACGATCCCGTGCAGATCACCTTCGAGGCGCTCGGCGAGCAGCTGCTTGCGCGGGCCGCCAAGGCACCGCCGACCGAAAGCGGAACGCGGCGCTGGCGGATACCCATCACCTATGGCGGTGAGCACGGCATCGATCTCGAGGATGTGGCCAAGGCACTCCAGACCACGCCCGATGACATCGTCGCGCGCCATGCCGCCGGCGACTATCGCGTCGCCATGATTGGCTTCACCCCCGGCTGGTCCTATCTTAGCGGGCTCGACAAGTTCCTGCATCTACCCAGGCGCAAGGAGCCGCGGCTCGTGACCCCGGCCGGCACCATCTCGATCGGCGGCATCCAGACCGGGGTGCAGTGCCTGGCCGGCCCGAGCGGCTGGCACCTGCTCGGCCGCACCCCGGTGCGAACCTACCAATTGCATCGCGACCCGACCTTCCTGCTGGAGCCGGGCGATGCCGTCAGCTTCACGGCGGTGGATGCCAAGACCTTTGCCGAACAGGACCGCGCCGCCGAGGCTGGCGCGTTCGTCGCAGAACTGGTGACGTCATGAGCAAGCTCGTCGTCACCTCGATCGGCCCGGCCAGCTCGGTACAGGACGGCGGACGCCCGGGCTCGCAGCGCTACGGCCTGACGCCGAGCGGCGCGATGGACCGGCTTTCGCTGGCAGCTGCCAATACGCTGGTCGGCAATGAGCCGTTCGCCGCTGCGGTCGAAATCGGCCCATTCGGCGCCACCTTCACCGCGCGCGGCGGCGCGGTGCGCATCGGACTCGCCGGCGCATCGCGCAATGCGGAGATCGGTGGCCGGCCGGTCGCCTTCGACAGTTCGGCAACGCTCGCCGACGGTGAGACGCTCAATCTCGGTTTTGCGCGCGGCGGTTCGTTCAGCTATCTCGCGATCGAGCACGGCATCGAGGGCGAGCCAATGTTCGGCAGCCTCGCCGTCAACGCCCGCGCTGGGCTCGGCAGCCCCTACCCGCGGCCGCTGCAAAGCGGCGACGAGTTGAAGACGAAAGCTGCGAGCGGCGCCACTGAGCGCCGCATCGAGTTGCCGGCCGCCACCGATGCGCCGATCCGCATCGTGTTCGGCCCGCAGGACGACGAGTTCACCGCGGAAAACAAGCAGCTGTTCCTCGACAGCGAGTGGAAGATCTCGGCCACCAGCGACCGCATGGGCTACCGGCTCGAAGGGGCGGTCATCAAACACCGCGACGGCCACAACATCGTCTCCGACGGCACCGTCAACGGCAGCATCCAGGTGCCCGGCAACGGCCAGCCGATCGTGCTGATGCCGGACCGCGGCACCAGCGGTGGTTATCCAAAGATCGCGACCGTGATCACGGCCGATCTTGGCCGCTTCGCGCAGACCTCCGCCGGCCGGCCGTTCCGCTTCAAGGCCGTGACGGTGGCGGAAGCGCAGGCCGAGGCGATCAAGTTCCACGCGCTGCTGCATTCCCTGCCCGATCGCCTCCGCAGCATCGACGACTTTGGCCTCAACATCGAGGCGCTGCGGGATGCGAATGTCGCGGGTCAGGCCGTCAGCGCCGTCGATGTGTCGACCTGGCAAGTTGCGCTACCCTGAATCAAGTACGAACAACAAACGGATCGATCGTCATGACTGCAACCATCGACCTCAATTGCGATCTCGGCGAAAGTTTTGGCCCCTGGGAAATGGGCAATGATGCCGCGATGATCGAGCTTGCAACCTCGGTCAACGTCGCCTGCGGCTTCCATGCCGGCGACGCCGACATCATGCGCAAGACCGTCGAGCTCGCGAAGGCGCGCGGCGTCAGCGTCGGCGCCCATCCCGGCTATCGCGACCTGCACGGTTTTGGCCGCCGCCCGATGCCGGGGCTGACATCCTCCGAGATCGAGAACCTGATCGCCTATCAGATCGGCGCCCTGCAGGCGATCGCAACCGCGGCCGGCCACAAGGTTACCCATGTGAAGGCACATGGCGCGATTTCCAACGTCGCCTGCGAGGACGACATGACCGCACGGGCGATCGCCAATGCGATCAAGGCAGTCGACCCGAGCCTCGTGTTCGTGGTGCTCGCCAACTCGAAGCTGGTACGTGCGGGCGAAGCCGCGAATCTGCGGATGGCGCACGAAGTGTTTGCCGACCGCGCTTATGAGGACGACGGCAATCTGGTGTCGCGCAAGAAGCCCGGCGCGGTGCTGCACGATCCCAAGGCGATCGCCGAGCGGGTGGTGCGGATGGTGCAGGATGGCGCGGTCGTCTCGGTCACCGGCAAGGTGATCAAGATGCGGACCGATACCGTCTGCATCCATGGCGACACGCACGGCGCCGTCGAAATCGCGCGCGGTCTGCGCGAGGCGTTGAGCAAGGCCGGCATCACGGTCGCGCCGTTCAAGACCGCGCACTGAGCCGCGCACGCGTCGACTGCCAAGGACCGGCCGCCGCGCCGACCCTTTAGATTCCGTTAAGAGTCTTCTTAAACCCAAACTTGCCGTTTGATTGCTAGGTGCAGCTTCCGAGCCTTTGATTGTCCTCTCAGGAAATTGGGTACGAAAGCATGTTCCGCACCAGCCTCTCCCTCGCAATTGCTGCGCTGGCCACGGCCGCCTCCACCAGCGCAGCCTCCGCCGGCTGCTACAGCTGCTATACGCCGCCGCCCCAGCCCTGCACGACCTGCTATCAGGTGCAGACCGTGCCGCCGCAGTATCGCACTGTGCAGGAGACCGTGATGGTGTCGCCGGGCCGCGTCATCGCGCATCGCACGCCGGCGCAGTATCGTACCGTGATGGTGCCGAAGACCGTGATGGTCGCGCCCGAAGGCGTCGCCTATGAGCGCATCGCGCCGCAATACGCCACCCAGGAACGCACGCAGATGGTCTCGCCGGGCTATTCCTACTACGCGCCGGTCCAGCCGACCTGCAACACCTGCGGCGGCGGATATGGCTACGGCTACGGATATGGACCGGGCTACGGCTACTGAGCCGCCAGCATCCAGACAACACAAAGCCGCCGCCTGGGGACATCAGACGGCGGCTTTTGAATTTTCAGAAGGGCTCAGAACGGGTGGACGGACAGCGTGCCGAACACGATGGCCGCGATCACCGCAAAGGCGCTGTACAGCGCCGCAGTGTGTATTCCGGTCCCGGACTTCCTTGAAATGTGTCGCGCGTAAAAGTGCAGGCGGGCTTCCGCCGATAGCTCGCGCATGGTCGATCTCCAACGCCCCATTGTCGGGCATATGGAATAGCGTTCGCACGCCGATTCAAGCGGGTGGCAAAAATAGCGATGCCGCCGCCTTCGGGAACACGGTTCCGAGAGGAAAATTCTTTCCCGTGCGCTCGCCCGAGAATCTTATTCGTTGCAATTCGAGGCGTCGGGAACCCACGCCAGCCCGCAATAACCGAAAATCTCGAAAACAACCCCATGCAAAGGAACCGGAGGTGGCGGCCGCTGCACCGCCGCTCAGGGCTTCCAGCGCCCGATCTTGAAGGCCGCCAGATGGCTGGGAACGTCGTTCGGATCGAACGGCGGACCGGCGAACGCTCCGATGGCGTTGGAGGTGCCAGCCGGGCGCCCGGATGCGGCGTCGTAGAGGTCCGGCCTGAACACCGCCATGGCGGCCTTCAGCGCCTCCGGCCGGTACGGCGTCTGGCCCCAGCGAACCATCTGCGCGTAGAGCCAGGCCGCCTGCCCCGGGTCCGGCCGCGCCGCCGTCTCGCGCCCGACCAGCAAATAGCGACTGCTTTCGCGCATGGTGCCGTCGGGCGAAATCTTCAGCCGGCCATCGAGCGTGCGCTGGATGACGCTGGCGTCGACGCCGATCCGCTCGGGTGAGCTGAGGATGCGCGCCACCTCGGGCCTGTTTTCCGGCTGCTCGATGAACTCCGCGGCGCGCAGATGCGCGCGCACCAGCGCGGCTACGACGTCGGCGTTCTTCTCCGACCAGCTCTGGCGCACCGCCAGCACCTTCTCCACCGCGCTGAGCAGGATGTCGGAGACGAAGTGCAGGATGTGGCCGACGCCGAGATCGACCGCGATCGAATTCCAGGGCGCGCCGACGCAGAACGCGTCAACATGGCCGTTGGCGAGACTGTCGACCATGTAGGGCGGCGGCAGCACCACGAGTTGAACGTCCTCGTCGGGATCGACGCCGCCGGCGGCCATCCAGAACCGCAATTGATAATTGTGGGTCGAGAACGGAAAGGTCATGCCGAAGGTCAACGGCTCGGCCCCGCTCTTCCGCCGCCTGGCCACGACGCGGGCAAGCGCGCGCGAGGTCGCCATCGGATCGAAGCGGTCGCCGTCGATCTCTTCCAGCAGCGCGGCGTGCAGCGCCGGCGATACCGTGATGGCGTTGCCGTTGAGCCCGAGATTGAAGGGCGCTGCGATCGGCACCTTGACGTGGCCGAGCCCGAGGTGTGATGCGATCGCCACCGGCGCCAGCAGATGAGCCGCGTCGAACAGGCCGATATTGAGCTTGTCGCGGACGTTCGACCACGACACTTCACGCACCAGCGTGACGTCGAGGCCTTCGGCTGCGGCAAATCCCTTGTCGACCGCGACGATCAGGGCGGCAGCGTCCACCAGCGGAATGAACCCGATGTGCAGGGGTGTGGTCATTTCAAGAGCTCCGACGCCGTCAGGATCGATTGCGCGATCTCGCCGATCTTCTTCTTCTCGCGCATCGCGGTCGAGCGCATCAGCACGTAGGCCTCTTCCTCGGTCAGCCCCTTCACCTTCATCAGGATTCCCTTGGCGCGGTCGATCACCTTGCGCTCCTCCAGCGCATGCTTGGTGCGGTCGAGCTCGTCCTGCAATTTGGAGAAGGCATTGAAGCGGGAGACGCAGAGATCGAGGATCGGCTTCATCCGCTCCTTCTTGAGACCGTCGACGATATAGGCGGAGACACCCGCCTCCACCGAGGCCTGGATCGAGGCGGCGTCGCTCTGATCGACGAACATCGCGATCGGGCGGCGGACGGCACGGCTGACCTGGAACATTTGTTCCAGCACGTCGCGGCTGGGGTTCTCGAGGTCGATGACGATGATCTCGGGGTCGAGCGCATAGATCCGCGACAGCAGGCTCTGCATCTCGCTGATATGGACCACGTCCGTATAGCCCGCCTCCCGCAGCCCCTCCTCGAGGATGGCCGCACGGATCGGGCTCTCGTCGACGATGACGATCTTGGGAGACGAATCAGCGCTCATCGACCACTCTTAAAGCCCGGCAAGAACCATCCATATCACGCCGGGACGGTGCGGAAAGGGTTGTAATTCTCGACAATTGGGACTAGCTCCTGCCCATCAATCAGGCAGATTCAGAGATATGCAAGAGGCCGCCGCGCCGAAAGTGAGCTTTGTGTCCTTGGGTTGCCCCAAGGCGCTGGTTGATTCCGAGCGCATCATCACCCGGCTGCGCGCGGAAGGCTATGAACTGGCGCGCAAGCACGACGGCGCCGACATCGTGATCGTCAACACCTGCGGCTTCCTCGACAGCGCCAAGCAGGAATCGCTCGCGGCAATCGGCGAGGCCATGGCCGAGAACGGCAAGGTCATCGTCACCGGCTGCATGGGCGCCGAGCCGGAGCAGATCGAGTCGGCCTATCCCGGCGTGCTGTCGATTACGGGACCGCAGCAATATGAAAGCGTGCTGGATGCCGTGCATCGCGCGCTGCCGCCGGCGCACAATCCGCACATTGACCTGGTGCCGCCGCAGGGCATCAAGCTGACGCCGCGCCACTACGCCTATCTGAAGATATCCGAGGGCTGCAACAATCGCTGCAGCTTCTGCATCATCCCGAAGCTGCGCGGCGATCTGGTGTCGCGGCCGGCCAATGACGTGCTGCGCGAGGCCGAGAAGCTGGTGAAGGCCGGCGTCAAGGAATTGCTCGTGATCTCGCAGGACACCTCGGCCTATGGCGTCGACCTGAAATACGCCGAGAGCCCGTGGCAGGATCGCAGCGTGCGCGCCAAATTCTTCGATCTCGCCAAGGAGCTCGGCGAGCTCGGCGCCTGGGTGCGGCTGCAATATGTCTACCCCTACCCGCATGTCGACGAGGTCATCGGCCTGATGACCGAGGGCAAGGTGCTGCCCTATCTCGACATCCCGTTCCAGCATGCGAGCCCCGACGTGCTGCGCGCGATGAAGCGCCCGGCCGCCCAGGAGAAGACGCTGGCGCGGATCCAGAAGTGGCGCGAGCAGTGCCCGGAGCTGACGCTGCGCTCGACCTTCATCGTCGGCTTCCCCGGCGAGACCGATTCCGATTTCGCCTATCTGCTCGACTGGCTGGATGAAGCCGGGATCGATCGCCTCGGCTGCTTCAAATACGAGCCGGTCGCTGGCGCCTCCTCGAACGCGATCGGCAATGCCGTGCCAGACGAGGTCAAGCAGGAGCGCTGGAATGCGCTGATGGCGCGGCAGCAGAAGATTTCGGCGAGACGCCTGAAGCGTAAGGTCGGCACCCGCCAGCAGGTAATCATCGACGAGGTCGGCCCGACTGTCGCGAAAGGTCGTTCAAAGGCCGACGCACCCGAGATAGACGGCGCCGTCTATCTCACCAGCCGCCGCCCGCTCAAGGTCGGCGAGATCGTCACCGCCAAGATCGAGCGCGCCGATGAATACGACCTGCACGGCAGCGTCGCCGGATTCTAAACGCGCCTAACTCGCAGTCGGCGCAGCGGCGAGCGCGGGATCGAGCGTGCGAAGCACGCGATGGATGCGGACCGAGCTTGCGATGCCTGCATTGCGCACATAGTCATCGATGACCTCCTCGCTCTCGACCACGACGAGGCCGAACAGCTTGCGGTCGTCGGTCGCATAGGTGCAGAGCCAGTGCATCCTGCCCTGCGTTGCGATGATGGCGTCCAGCGCAATCCGCGCATGACGCGCCGCCTGCGCGTCATCGGTCACATCGAAACCGGCCGGAAGATCTCGTTCGATCAGCAGCTTGATCACGGCGCCACCTCCAGGATTGCCTAGAGCGGTTTTCGGTTGATGTGAATCGGAACAGTAAGGGGGTTCCCAAAAGCGCGCAAATCAGATTCGGGTTGCTTTGACAGCAACAGCGAGGTCGCGCGATGGCGAAGGGATACTCGAAGGACC
>NZ_JBWJZD010000037.1:0-57703 GCF_056429065.1 Bradyrhizobium sp. USDA3010 | reverse complement strand
CCTCCAACGCGTTCACGAAGTCGGGTCGAAAAGCGGCGAAAAAGCCGAAGCGTTCGCGCGCGCCTTCACCCCGACCGGAAATGTTCCAGCTGCCCCGCCCGGCAATCATGAATAAGACGGGCTAGAGCCTCTGCGATCCGACGACCGGCGACGCTAAAAGCGCCACAGGACCAATCTGGCTCCAAACCACGATCCTGCGCGCGTGTTAAATTGTGCGGGACGATTGCGCAGCGCGTTCCTGGGAGCCCTTTAGAAATCGAAACCGGTTCTGAACGCTGGAAAAAGTCCTATTCAATGCTGCAGCTATCGTCCTCCACTCTTGTCCACCGACAACTAGCTCTAAAAGACGGTCATCGTCTTCAGCCGTCCAACGCTGCCCTCCTAGTGAACGATCAGGTGGTTGCGATGCTCGATTTGAACCGGTCATTTATGCTGCGTCCCCGCCCATGCGCCGCTATTGGTGCGTAAAATAGACGCGTATGGCGGCCATGACTATCGTAGCGCCACCGAGTGTTGACACAAGTTTTGCAAGAATGGCCTGGGTCGCACACGACGATCATGCACTTCGGTCAAGAGCCTTGCAACGCTAACCGAAGCGAGCGTCGACACAACGAAGTCCGACCTTGCGCAGTGGGACAAAAGCCGATCCACACCCTTAGAGCGGAAGAGGATTAAGCTATCGGGATTAGAGGATGCAGATTGCGGGATGTCTGGCGCTTTGATTGGAGGAGAATCAGCGCCATGCAGCAGGCATTCCAACGCTCGAGTTTGGTGGTGTGTTAGGTCGATTGTTATGGTTCGGGCTTCTGGAAGCATCGGCCTCTGTCCTTCGTGCGGAACGGTTTCCCGACGTGTCCAGAGCCGCTATCGACGCCGAGTGACCGATCTGCCGCTATCGGGGCGGATCGTCCGGCTCCTGGTGATCGCTCGCCGATTCCGCTACGATGCGGTTCTGTGCGGGCGTGAGATTCACTGAACGCGTCACCGAAGGCGTACTGGCACCATCGGCGCGCGCACAGCGAGCTAGACTCCATCGTTCGGCCTCTTGGCGGTCGACCTCCCGTGCTTCCGGCCGCCCGAGTTGCCCGATCACCGCAACCCGTTTGCCGCGAACGGAGAGCGTGTGCAGATCCACTCTGGATCGCTGCGTCGTTACAGCACGTATTTGGCGCCTGGCAGCTTGCGCAGCACGGCGGTGGCGGCCCAGCTCAGCGCCACGGTGGCGAAGAACGCGATCGCGGCCTTGGCGATGGCCGGCAATTCCATGTCGAACAGCCAGTATTGCAGCCACAGCACGATCGGATAGTGCACCAGGAACATGCCGTAGGCGTCGCCCTGCATGCGGTCGAGCAGCGTCGGTCCCTGCGCCTTCGATTGCAGGAAGTAGGCCAGGATCGCGAACAGGATCGAGGCGCTGAACAGCACGTAGAAGGTGCCGTAGGACGCGAGATACCAGCCCGGCAGCGGGTCGGGGTTACCGATGACCCCGCGCTTGATGTAGATCATCACCCACATCAAGCAGTAGGGGATCAGCGTGATGCCGGTCCAGAACCAACGCCGCTCGGTCAGCCGTCCGTTTGCGCTGAGCAGGCCGCCCTCGAGGTTCGCCGCCCCGATCCCCGCACCGATGAAGAAATAGGACGCATAGAGCAGCACCCGGCTCGCCTGCACCGAGAACGGTCCGAGCTCGAACCAGTAGTTCTGGCCGTAATGGACCAGCATCGGCAGATAGGCGGCGGCACTGACGACGACGAGGAACAGCCAGAACTTCGAGGGACGTTCAAATCCCTTGATCGACAGGCGGTTGATCGGCTCGAGCAGGCGCGATGACACCCGGTACAGCACGCTCGCCGTCACGTCGAACGTCATCAAGACCCAAACGAACCAGATCGGGCCGCTCGGCCAGGGCCCGAAGATCATGGTCTTCCACCAGTATTCGGAGAAGGTCAGGTCCGGCGTCGCACGCAGCGCGATCGCGTAATAGGCGATCGGAATCACGGTGAACGCGCAGATCACGAAGGGCAGGCCGAGCCGCAGCAGCCGGTCGCGCAGGAAGATCAGCCACGGCTTGTGGCCGAGCCCGGGCCAGACGAACAGCCCCGACAGGAAGAAGAACATCGCCATGAAGAAGCTGTCGGTGGCGAGCACGACGCAGTCGAAGCCGATCCAGGACGTCGGGTCGGTGTGCCCGAAATGGGTGTAGGGGATCACCGCGTGATGCAGCAGCACGACCAGCGTCAGGAAGGTGCGTGCACGGTCCAGGGCGACGTTGCGCTTGTGGAGCTTCGGTGCTGCCTGGACATCGACGGCCGGAGCCGCGTGAGCAATCGATTTCATGGTGCCCCCAGCCGGGTCTGCAGCCGGATGTTGCAGCTGGGACTCGGATTCAGCAAGACCAAGTTGCCCGGCATTATGGCGCAACGGCGCTGCACGCCGTCGACCCACCAGCATTGTGCACGCAATGTTGCTACGCATTCAGGCGCTAGTGCTGCCGGTCAAGACGTTGGTGCTGAGCGGACATTGAGTGAGCGTGAACGCTGCTAAAGGTCACTAGCTGCAGATCGCAGATCTTGGGTTGATATGGTTGATAGGTTGAAACTCGGGGCCCATCGGGTCTCCGTCTGAATACTCGCGTTACAGCACGCCTACATCTCGGAGGTCTTCGCGATGCTTCTCGGTGGAGGGAGGGAACCTAGAATGAAACTGCTCAGAGCCCTCCGCCGTGATAGCATCCAGGCTCATCGCTCCGCAACTTATTGAAATTGCTTATTAAACGTAATCGCCGCCGCTGGAATCAATCAGGAGGCACTTTTCGCATTCCGTCAGCATGAATTTGGCCACGGGATCGCCGGGAAAGGAAATAAGGACAGAGTGATACGCCCGCTGCGCTGCCGCAACGTCACCAGCCTCAAAATATTGCGAGGCTAACCTCGTCATTGCACAGAGCTGCTCGTCCCGGTCGCGGGCCCTCAGCTCCGCGTCGGAGCTGGCGCGCAAGGCACGCAATTCAAAGATCATGAACTCGGTCTTGCGGCCCTTCACCTGAACCCGCTTCAAGGGGCGCGCCAATATCTCCGCCCCTACCTGGTCATAGATGCTGTCGCTGATGCAGATCGTCGTGCCAAACTGCTTGTTAATGCCTTCAAGTCGCGCCGCGACATTTACGCCATCCCCTAAAGCGGTGTAGCTCAGCCGGGCCGAGGAGCCGACATTGCCGACCAATACGTTGGCGCAATTGAGCCCGATCCGGATGCGGATTCGCGGCCGTCCTTCCGCTTCCCAGCTATCGTTCACCCGCTCCATGCGCCGTGCCGCTCGCAACGCGCCCGCGCAGGCGCGCAGAACATGGTCGGGGCACTGAATCGGAGCATTCCAGAACGCCATGACACCATCGCCAATGAATTTGTCGACGGTCCCGCCTTCTACCAAGATCGCGCCGGAAACCTGCTCGAGATAGGTCGAGATCTGCACCAGCAAGTCTTCCGGGGCCAGGGTTTCCGAGTGTGTGGAGAAATTCTCCAGGTCGGAAAAGAACACGGTGAGGAACCGCGGCTCGACGCCCAGGGTCAGCGGAATGCCCGACTTGATGAGCTGGCGGACCACATCGAGCGGAACGAAGGAGGAAAACGATTTCAGCGAGTTGCGAAGTAGCGCAGCTGCCGATTCAAGCCTTGCGATTTCCCTGATGTTGGATGGCCGCGATGCCGGCGCGTCGAATTGCAGACTTTCGATGGCTTGCAATTGCTGCGATACGTTTTCTACTGGCCGAGATAGCCGGCTGGCCGCGATATAGATGAAGAAAAGCTCGATCGTGGTGAGGATGATGATGACCACCATGATCAACCGATTGGTCGCCTTCAACGTCCCCACGAAATCGTCGATTGGCGTCAAGGTGATCACCTGCCAGGGCTGGCCAAAGCCATCCGGGAAATTGGCGAAGGCCGCAATCAGATCCCGTCCGTTTGCAGGGGACCGAAAAACGAAACTGTCGGTATCGGCACCGGCGTGTCGGCGAGAAGCCTCACGGACATCCGGATCGTCGATATCGGTCAGGGTCGCGATCTTGAGTTTGCCGTTCTCGACGCGCACGCTCTTCTGCATATACGGGAAGGCGATGATCTCGCCGCTATTGCGGTCGGCGATCAGGGTGACGCTGTGCGCGCTGGCGCGGTGCTTGTCGAGAAACCGCGACAACACGTCCATGGTGATATTGGCCGTTGCGCAGCCGAGAAAATTGACGCCGCGGAAGATTGGAACACGCAAGTAGAGAATAGGGAATCCGGTGTCGGGATTGATTGCGGGCTCGGTTACCGCAAGGGTCCGTGTCATCTTGGCCGTCTGATAGCCGGGTAAGGTCCTGATGTCCAAGTCGGTTGCAACATCGTACCCGCCGATTAAATGCGGCCAGACGTCAAAAAATTTGCGATGCCGAACCCGCGAGAGCGCAAAGGTGATCGCATCGATATAGCTGGCGTGCCAATTCGCAGCCGCCGGAATACGGGGGTCGTTACGTCTTCGATCGTCGTCCATGCGGGTGACGACCCTATGATAACCATCCTCGAAACTGACGTAGACGGCGTCGATATGCGCTGCCGAGGTCAGCGCGCGGTACAACAGATCATTGCTTTGCTCGATGCGGAAATAGCCGGGATCAGCGGCGGCCACGTCGGCGAGAAAGCGCAACGGGGTTTCGGTGCTGTCGATCAAGTTCTCGGCGCGCTCGACGCCGGAGCGGCTGGTCTGCGCGACCGCGTCGTTCAGGATGGATACCATGCCGGCGGAATTCTTGTTGTAATTGTAGATCAGAATGAAAATGAGAATGGGAATGCTGAGGCAGATGAACAGCAACGACATGACAAAACTCAGCCTCGGCCGCCCTATCGTGGCGACCGGCGGAAATGCTCCGAACCGGGCTAATGCCCTACGCAGGGAGCGGCTTCGGTACAAAGCCAGCACCATAAACGCCAATCCGACAACCCCAAACAAAACGGCGATCAACCAGTGCCCTTCGATGTCGTCTTCGCCAGTCCACATCAGTCTCGCGGGCAGCGTATCGTCAGCCAGCAGCCCGAGCTTGTGATAGGTCGTGGCGATGAGTCGCCAGTGGGCAGCATCCTGCTCACCGATCCGGCCGGGGCCCGGCCTGACCAGGGTATCCATGCGGGCAGCTTCGAACAGCAGGGCCTCGCGGCTCTTCTTTGCCGAATAGGTCTTAAGGATGAGATCGACCGTCGCCTCCTTGTGCGCCAGCGCATAGGCCCAGCCTTTCAGACTTGCAGTCCTGAATGCCGCCACACGTTCTGGGTGGGCCTTCACCTCGGCTTCGGAGGTGCACAGATTGTCGCCGTAGAAATCGACCCCGTATGCCGCGGGCGAGAAGGTGCGATACGCGGCGCCGAGCTGTTCAAGGACGAATGGCTCGTTGGTGTTGTAGGCGACCATCGCGTCGGCCTTGCCGGCCAGGAGATCGCGTGGATCGCCCCGGTGGTCAATGCGCGGCATCGCCGCATAATCCACACCTTCGTGCTTCAACATGGCAGCGATTTCATCGCTGCCCGGCGTGTCCATCAGCGTGCGGCCCCGCAAGTCTGAGACGCTTCTGATGTCGGCCCGGCGCGGCACCAGAATGATCGCTGGGGACTGCTGGAAGATGACGGCCAGCACGACCAAATGGCGGCCCATCACCCATTCGCGCAGGACGCTGGAGGTGCAGACGCCGAAATCCGCTTGGCCGCCGGCAACCGCTTCGGCGGCGTCGATATCGGGACCGCCCTCGCGGATCGTTACGTCGAGACCGGCGCTGCGGTAAAAGCCCTGCTCGACGGCTGCATAGTAGCCAGCGAACTGAAACTGATGCTTCCATTTGAGCTGCAGGGACACTGGATCGAGCGCAACGGCAGGATGCGATGCAAGCAGGATCAGGCAAACGGCTATGGCCAGCTGTCTCAACATGTTCGCTTGCTGCGCAAGCGCGGCGAGCGGCCAAGCTGCCGCTGCACCGCCCCAGCGTTTGATGAACTCGCGCTGTCGCATCTGGCCCCACTGAGGACATGCCTTGCGCAATCCCCGATCTATAACAGCTTAGAGCCGTCCGCGGTAATAAATGGCAGCTTCAGTCCCACGCCGATCAGGTCTCATTTCGAGTTTGGTTCTTAGTCCTGCAAGAACGGCTTGCGATCGCACTTCAGTACTTAGGCCGTGATCGACGATCAGCCGCTTATCGCGTCGTTTAAACCGCGGTCGGTCATCCCTGGACAGCGTTACAAGTGAAACGGGTGCAATCCTGGTAAACACCCCGACACTCGGAGTTTGGTATTTGCTTCGTGGCCACGCAGTCGCGATATCGTGCACGACAGGTATTTACGCATTGCCGCTTGGCGGTCTGAGCCGCCGTGAACACGCGTGAGGAGAAATCGGTGTCGCGTGCATCAGGTGTTCCCATACTAGCGACCGGCGAAATCAATGACAGAAGCACTGCGTAGAAGGCGCATACGACGTTGTTCGAGCTCATACTAGTTTCCTCCGCATCTGAATCGTTATCGGTTCAGCGATGGCCTCTCACGGGAACGGTGGCGGCGAATAAGGGTCAGGCGTGCCGGCCTTGATTGGCGGATATCTCTTCAAGCTTGCCTGGAACTTTGCGAGGATTTTGAACATCGGCTCAGCTATCCAACTGTTGTAAGCGCCCACGTCGCGCTCTTCCTTCCGGTCAGTGAGCAAGTTGAATATTCTCGGTAAGGGCAGATTCTGTGGCGTGTCGTACATACTTACCTGCCAAATCAGGTGCATCTTCCAGTTGCGCCACTTTACCGCCGAAAGCCGGTCGGCCACATAGGCTGGAAATCCCTCGCGATTGGAGAGCTCCTGTTTCCCGAGGAGGAAATCCAACTCGTCCACGCCGTCGATGGGACGATCCTTCGGGACGTCCGCGGCGCCCACGCGCGCGAGGGTCGGTAACATGTCCACGATATGGACGATCTCATTACTTACGCGGCCCGCAGGCACCTTACCCGGCCAGCGGATAATAAATGGAGCACGAAGGGAGGCTTCCATCGCCGTGAAGTATGTGCCCCGCCAAGGTCCGCTATCGCCCTCCCACGGGTGCGTCGCCTCCGGGCCATTATCGCTGGTGAAGACAACTATCGTATTGTCTTCAATCCCAGCTTGCTTGATGACGTCAAGTATCTGACCGGTGCGGTAGTCCAATTCGGCTAAAGTGTCAGCCCAATCGCCATTGCCGGTTTTCCCGACGAAGTCGGGACCCGGTAGCACTGGCATATGCATGAGGGACGATGAAACGTACGCGAAGAACGGCTTGCCCGTCTGTGCATTGCGCCTGATGAACTCGACGGCACGGCTCGTTATCTGGGCCTCCATCGTTCGGCGACTGTCCAGGTTTAGGTCGCCGACCTTCTGGGCTCTCTCACCCCTGCGCGCTTCGTAGATCGGTTCGGGACCAACAATATTTGCGTTCCAGCCCTGCTTGTTGCCAACCGACGGCCACATGCCGTTCGCTTCGTCCAGCGACGGCCACATCGCCTCGTCGTAGGTGCGCGGGATTCCATACCACTCGTCGAAGCCAAAATGTGTGGGAAGCCGCTCTTCGGCGCTGCCCAGATGCCATTTGCCCCACATACCGGTGGCATAGCCTTGATCTGATAGTAGCTTCGCAACGGTGACCTCCCACTGCGTAAGGCCGTCCGGGGCCCCGCCGATTGGCACTTCGTAGGTACCGGAGCGTATGGAGAAGCGACCCGTCATGAGCGCGGACCGCGAGGGCGTACACTGTGCTTCGACGTTGAAGTTAAGCAGGCGTGTGCCCTCGCTGGCGAGCGCGTCAATGCGTGTGGTCGGCGCGCCGCGTAGAATGCCGCCGCCGTAAACTCCCAGCTCGCCGTAGCCCAAATTATCCGCCAGAATGAAAACAATATTTGGTCGCCTACCCCGCGGCGGTTGCTGGGCCTGTGCCAGTGTCGCGAGACTGGTCGCCGCCAGGACCGATGCTGTCGCTAACGAACTGCCGCCCAGCAGAAGATCGCGTCGATTGATTCCCGTACCAGCTGGCGCCGCGCCGTTTCGATGCTCTTCAAATAAATGCTCATCACTCATGACGTATTCCCTGCTTACGACGCACCGGAATCCGCTATGGCTCGTCGTGCAGCAATCAACGGCTTGCGTTGCTTCATTGATCGTACAGTTTGCTTGCGGCATTGGTCTCGTTTGCAGCCTGCAAGCAGGTCAGGCCACGAGACGCTCGTCATGACGGACGCCCAGGCTTCGGCACCCGTCATGAACTTCAGCGTATCTATTTGGCGATGGCTGCCTGGGCTGCTGCGATTTTCGCTTTCACGGCATCGAGATTGAAGCTCGCGCCCCTTTGCATCGGCGGAAACTCGATCGCCGTCATAGCCAGTTTTTCCACCTGCTGCTGGACAAAGACGAAACGCCAGAACTCGTATTTGAACCAGTCGAAGTATTGCTGGGCCCCCTCCTTGGTCCCGCTATTTGGCCAGCCGGTGCGCTCGAAGGGATCGAGGCGAAGGTTGATCAAATAGGGCACATCGGGTTTGGTTTTTTCACCCAGCCAGCCTCCAGGCTGGTCGATAAAACGATATTTGAAGTCGTCGATGCGCACGGCACCAAGCTCGCTTTCGCCGAAATAAAAGATTTCGTGCCGGTTCGACGGGCCCTTTCCGGTGATCATGTCCATCTGGTTATAGCCGTCCAGGTGACACTTATAGGTGGTGTCACCAATCTGTTTGCCCTTCTTCAGCTCTTCGGCGATGTTCGGGTTACCGGCTGCCGCGAGAAAGGTCGGAAACCAGTCCAGCCCGGAGATGATACCGTTCTCAACCTTGCCGGCCGGCACCTTGCCCGGCCAGCGGATCATGCAGGGTACACGGAACCCACCTTCCAGGACTGTGCCCTTGCTCTGCGCGAACGGCGTCTGTCCACCGTCCGGCCAGGTGAAGACCTCGGTGCCATTGTCGGTCGTGAAAACCACGATGGTGTTGTCATCGACGCCCATGTCCTTGAGTTTCTGCATCACGACGCCGACGTCGTCATCGAGCTGCGCCATGCCGGCTTCATGGATGGTCCAGCCGTTCTTGGAATTGCGCAGCGCCTCGTATTTTGGTGACAGATGGGTGACGATGTGCATGCGGGTCGGATTGAGCCACAGGAAGAACGGCTTGTTGTCGGCCCTGGCC
Source organism: Bradyrhizobium sp. USDA3010 (assembly GCF_056429065.1). Taxonomy (NCBI): domain Bacteria; kingdom Pseudomonadati; phylum Pseudomonadota; class Alphaproteobacteria; order Hyphomicrobiales; family Nitrobacteraceae; genus Bradyrhizobium; species Bradyrhizobium sp. USDA3010. The sequence goes on along the minus strand of NZ_JBWJZD010000037.1, from coordinate 48,494 downwards.
TTGTCAATGAACTTCAGGGCGAGGTCACGGATTTCGTCGTCGACGGTTTCCATCCGCTTGGGATAGAGCGTTCCGGCGTCCTCGATCCTCTGCTTGCCAACCTTGCCCCAGCGTGGATCCACGGTGGGATCGTCGACATTGGTCGCATAACAATGGAGCATGTTGCGCGGACCGACGGTGTTCAGCAGCTCCTGCGGATATCCCGGATGTGCAGGATCCTCCATCGCGTCGAGGTGATAGAGATAGCCGAAGAATTCGTCGAAGCCGTGCACCGTCGGTAAAAATTCATTCTTGTCACCAAGGTGGTTCTTCCCGAACTGCCCGGTGGCGTAGCCCATTCCCTTAAGTGCGGTAGCGATCGTTGCCGCCTGTGCCGGTATGCCTGTGGATGCGCCGGCCTGACCGACCGTGGTCATGCCGGTTCGAATCGGCAACTCGCCGGTGATGAAGTTGGCGCGCCCTGCCGTACAACTCGCCTCGGCGTAGTAGTCGGTGAACATCATGCCTTCAGCTGCGAGCTTATCGAGGTTCGGGGTCCGGCCGGCCATCAGGCCCCGGTGATAGGCGCCGATGTTCCACATGCCGACGTCGTCACCCATGATGACAACGATGTTGGGCCGCTGGCCGGTCGACGCAGGCGCCGCGGTCGGTTGTTGCGCTTCTGCGGGACTTGTCAGTCCGGCAGCCGAAAACGCCGAAGCTGCGACAAGAGAGCTACCGCTGAGCAACAGATCGCGGCGTTTCAAACCTGTGCTGGATGACGTGGCGCTGGTCTCGGAATTTTCTGGAATCTTGTCGCTGCTCATGACGCACTCCTCTTCCTGACGACGCAACGGAAACCGACGTGGCTGGCTGACGTATCGATCGGCTCGGCATGACGCGCGGCCGGACGATAACGGCGGCAGTAGTTGGGAGCGCAAAGATGCGAGCCGCCCTTGAGCACCTTGCGTGGAATCCTGATCTTCGGATCCCGTGGGTCGAAGCTTGCCGTCTCCGGACCACCGCGCGGGTTTTCCGGAATGCAGCACGCCTTCGGCGCATCGGCCTCGTGCTTCGGCGAGTACCAATCGGCGGTCCACTCCCAAACGTTGCCGATCATGTCGTGCACACCGTAACTGTTGGCCGGGAACGCTGTGACCGGCGAGGTCCGTTCGAAACCGTCGGTCGCCAGATTCTCGTGCGGAAAGTTGCCCTGCCAGGTGTTCGCCATATGCTTGCCGCCGGGCATCAGTTCGTCGCCCCAGGCAAACTCGGCGCCATCCAAGCCCCCGCGTGCGGCGAATTCCCATTCGGCCTCGGTCGGCAATTCCTTGCCGGCCCACTTTGCATAGGCTTCGACGTCACGGTAGGCGACATGTACGACCGGATGATCGTCGAGTCCGCGGAGGTTACTGTGCGGTCCATAGGGACGACGCCAACTGGCTCCAAATTTAAACGTCCACCATTCGCCCCAATAGCGCAGGTCGACAGCCTGCTTGGGCGGCGTGAAGACGAGGGAGCCGGCCTTCAGCATGTGTGGTAATGCGTTCGGATAGTCCTTTGCATCGGGTGTCAACTCGGCGAAGGTCACGTAGCCCGTGGCGTTGATGAACTCCCGGAATTCAAGATTGGTGACGGGCGTTCGGTCTATCCAGAACCCGTCCACGACAACCCGGTGCGCTGGCGCCTCCTCCGGATAGTGTCCATCCGAACCCATGCGAAAAGTCCCGCCCGGAATATAATCCATTCCCTCGTCTGCGGGGCGCTCGACCGCTTGCCCTCGGGCATATTTCGTACTGGTGAAACTCATCACAAACCCCGGCCACAGCGACCGTCAGATTGCCGAATCGCGGCCTCTCGCACTATGCAGTTTCGGCAAAACTATCATCCTGCAAGGGGCCCGCCGGCTGCGGCAACAAAGTTTCACCATGCGTCGCGTTGAGCGATCGAAATACGCTCCACACTGCATTGGCGGTGTCACCGGGCTTCGCGGTTTCCGTCCTTACTCAAAGGCGAAGATCCGCTTCCAGTCCCTCTTCATGTCGACCACCGTCCACCGGTTGACTGCCGCGGCGTCCAGCGCCACGTCCAGTTTCCCAAAATCTGATTGACGGTCATAGGCATATTCGCGTTCGGCGTCGGTATGGTGGACGATTAGGCCAAACCGAGCGCCGTCGGTGAGCGTCGTCCATTGCAGCATTTCGAGGTCGCCGTCAGAGTTGCCAAAGGCTGCTATCGGTCGGAGGCCTATACGCTCGTTGATACCGATCGGCTTGTCTGCCTTGTCGTTGACGAAGTTGACTTCAGGAAGGCGGAATAGAGTCGGGGTACCGTCACGAATTTCATATCGGGTCTTGATCGACGATCCGACAACCTGCTCCGGAGGGACGCCGTAGACAGAATCCGTCCATGGTCGCATGAACTCGATGCCGCCGCCTGACACGATGAAGGTCTTGAAGCCGTTCGTCCGCAGGTAGGCAAGCAACTCCAGCATCGGATGGTACACCAACTCGGTGTAAGGTCGTCTGAAGCGGCGATCGCGCGCGTTCGCAAGCCAGTCAGTGACGATCGTCTCAAACTCCACCGTTGTCATGCCGGCGTGCGTGACCGCGACCAGTTCGGCCAGGCCCTTTTCGCCGGAAGCCGCCAACGCCTTCAGGTCGCCATCCAGCACCGCAGCGAAGGGCTGCTTGGCCTTCCATTCCGGATGCATCGGAGCCATGATTTTCACGCGGTCGAGCACAAAGGCGAGTTGCACATACATTGGTTGCTCGACCCAAAGCGTGCCGTCATTGTCGAAGGTTGCTATACGCTGATCGGGCGGCACGAAATACGGCCCGCCGTGCTCCGTGACGCGCTCGACGAAGTCGAGGATAGACGCCTTGGCGGTGCCGTCATTCCAGGAAGGCATCGCGTCGCGCTGCGCTCCTGCCATCACCGCGCTGGAGTGAAGTGAGGCCGAAAGCAACGGAAGCACCGCCAGCGAAGAGAGAAGGACGCGGCGATTAAAGTGAGGAGATCTCGTGACTGGCTTCATGATCGTCTCCATTTGCTCCGGCATATGCCGCTTAGTTGCTTGACCGGGGGCCCCCTCCGCTTCTCTAGGGCTTGCCTCCACCGAGAATGAACCTGGCCTTTGCGGAAAGCCTTCGGCTTAATTAGTCCGCGGAAAGCCCGTGACGAGAGATGACGAGGACAACCGCTATGTCTGGCAGTGAAGCGGCCGGCTCGTTGGAGCCGACCACCTTGTTCGGACGTCGAAGTCATTCGCTCTGGTGGCCGGCCTTCTTCATTTCCGCAAGGATGCCGTCGAGGTTATAGGTCTCCGGCGCTTGCATCGGAGGGAAGTCCTTGTACGAGAAGAGCTCCTTTTCCCAGAGCAGTTGGCCGAGGGGCAGGATATTCCAGTCGTAGAGATAGGCTGTGCTCGGCGAGCCGATCGAACCGGCATAGCCCAGCAGCGATTTGGCATCGGAGCCGACTGTCTGCTCGAATGGGTCACGCTTGATGTTGGCGACCTGCGTCCAATGGAAACTCTGCGCTCCGAACAAACCGCCGGTGCCGGTGTCCGGCACCATCGTGTAGTACATCTTCCAGTTCTTGTAGCGTACCGCCGATGGCTGCGCGCCGGTGTAGTAGAAGAAGACTTCGCGCGCCGACTTGTCCGTGCCTTCGAGATAGGCGCGCTGGTCGACGCCGTCGAGCGTGGTCTTGACGATGCCGGGATAGCTTCCGGCCTCGATCTGCTTCTTCAAAGCGTCGCCCTTCGGCCCGCCGGCGATGTCGACCAGCGTCGGCAGCCAGTCGAGCGCTGACATCATCTCGTTCTTGACCGTGCCCGGCTTGATGTGGCCCGGCCAGCGAACGACCAGCGGAGCGCGCATGCCACCTTCCCAGGTGGTCAGCTTGCCGCCCTTGAAGGGGGTAGTGCCACCATCGGGAAAGGTGATGTTCTCGGCGCCGTTATCTGTCGTGAAGACGATGATGGTGTTGTCGAGCTGGCCCATATCCTCAAGCTTCTTGAGGACGTAGCCGATATTGTCGTCCATCTGCTTCATGCCGGCCTCGTTGAGGCCCCAGTCCTTACCGCCGGGCTCGCCGATCATCGCCTCGTATTTGGGGGGCAACACGGTCGTAATGTGCATGCGGGCAGGGTTATACCAAACGAAGAACGGCTTGTTGGTCTTCTTGGGATCGTTGCGATCAAGATAGTCGATGACCTTCGCCGAGATTTCTTCGTCCACAGTTCGTGATCGGTCGAGCGTCAAGGGACCTTCGTCCTTGCAGGTCTGGTTCGCTTGCGAGCCGTCCGATGATTTGCAGGCAAGCACCGGCCGCGGCGGCGTCAGGCAGGTCGTTGTCCGCGGGTCGACAGCGCCGGGCACATCGGCGAGACCCGGGACCGGCGTTGCTTTGCACGGCGGCGCGATCCCTTGCACGGTCGGGCTCTTGTTGATGTCGGGGAAGCTCACGCCCTGCATCGCGTCGAGGTGGTACAGATACCCCCAGAACTCCTGGAAACCATGCGCAGTTGGTAGCGCCTCAGGGTTGTCGCCAAGGTGATTCTTGCCGAACTCACCGGTGTTGTAACCGAGGTCGAGCAAGAACTTGGCGACGGCGGGGGTGCCAGGCCGCAGCCAGGACGGGCTGCCGGGCAGTTGCGGGGGAATCATGCCCGTGCGAAGCGGATGCATTCCGGTGAAGAAGGCATTGCGCCCAGCGGTGCAGCTCTGCTCGGCATAATATGTCATGAAGAGCGCGCCGTCGTTTCCGATGCGGTCGATGTTTGGCGTCTCGCCAACCATCAGCCCTCGGTGATAGATGCTCGGCTGCATGATGCCGATGTCGTCGCCCATGATGAAGAGAATGTTCGGCTTGCCGGCCGGCGCCTGGGCGGATGCCGTCAGGTTCATTGCGGGCAGGCTTATTGCCGCCAAGGCAACACTTGAAACCAGCTTGTTTCTTAAGCTTTTACTGATGTTCATGACTCCAGCTCCTCCGATTGCGAATCGCGATGCGTGTTAGGAAAGATCCTTCGGATTCCGGCGCTTGGTTGCAGGCAACAGATCATTTTTGCCGACGGCTTTCGCCGTGGCCGTCCGCTGCCTGTCGATATCGATCTTCCTAGGTACGCGTAGGGTGCGCTATGCGACTTCGGCAGAACCTTTTGGATCATTCCGTTTTGGATCGAGCGCGGCGCAGCGTTGACGATGGCATTTCGCCGAACACGGCGCGGTAAGCCACGGCGAAGCGTCCGAGCTCAACGAATTGATGGTCGCGCGCGATCGCCGCCACACTTGCCGTCTTCGGGTCGGCGCGCCGCAATGCCGCGCGCGCCATGTTCAGGCGGCGCAACAGGTAGTACCGGGTCGGGCTCATGCCCAGAAACTCGGCGCAGCATTGTCGCAGGGTTCGTTCCGGCACGCCGATTGCCGCGCAGAGCTGCGAGACGTTCAAATGCGGCTCGCTTCGAGCGGCCAAGGCTTCCTCGAACCGGATCATGACATCGGTGTGACGTCGTCTCCGCCTTGGGCTTTCGGCGGCAGCGCCGGTTGTCAGGCAATTGACAAGCGCGTGAAGCAACTCTTGCTCGAGGGCTCGCGCAACCTCCGGATTGACGATTAGCGCACGTTTGTTTTCAGCGAGCCGACACACCTTTGAAAATAGCCCTAGCAAGCATTTTGCGGCATCGCGCGCGGGCCGCGTGACGTGGCCTTGTGATGGCGGCCTGATGCTTTGCCCGGTCAGGGCCCTGCTGCAAGCCGCGAGCTGCTCTGGTGGAAGTGATATAAGCCCCCAAACGCCTCCCGCATCGGTCCGCTGATGGGCGCGCTCGCCGAGGCCATGGAATACGAAATCGCCGAAATCCAAGCCAATCCCGCAATACGCAAAGGACGATTCTCCGCTCGCGGGGAACGAGATGACCGCCTGGGCCGGCGGCAGCACAAGAAAGCCGATGCGCGGGATATTCTCCCGCCCGCGAACCACCTGCAGGCCGCTCACATTCAACCACGTCAGTCGCCCGTTGAAGTCTCCCCCGGCGGTGACGAAGAGGTTGAGCCTCGCAGCTCCAATTGCGGCGCTGTAGTCTTCGGGACTGGCAAACGTGGCCGTGCCGTGCTCCGCCATCCAGGCCGTCTCATTCGATGCGTGCCGTCATCGCGAACTGCAATGGCCGAATTGCAGGATGGAAGATCAGAGGTGATCCGGCTATGCAACTTCGGAAGCTGAGGGCGCTTTCCGGGACGGCGTTCTTTTTCCGCCCTGGGCGCCCTTTTAAGGGGTGATCTGGTCGGCAAGCGGAACAGTCACGGTTTTTGCCGTTTCGCATAGCCCCTCCCAAAACTTAGGGTAGCCTCTGCGAGACAGTATCCGACCGCAAGTTGGCCGCCCAGAACCGGGGTACCGACTATGCGAAAACGGCAGCTCAATGCATCGCGGCGATGCTTTCAAGCGTCTACTGGTAGGTAACGCCAGCGAGCGACGATGGGCGCCCGAGCAGTTCGGGCTTGTCTTGCATTGGCCTGCGCAAGGTTTCCGAGGGACACTCGCCAAACACGTTGCGATAAGAAACTGAGAATCGGCCAAGCTCCCAGAAGCCGTGGTCGGTCGCAATCCGCGTGACGCTAACGGTCGACGGATCCGCGCCCAAGAGCGCACGGCGCACCAGGTGCATTCTTCGCAAATAAAGATAGCGGATCGGGCCCATTCCCAAATGCTCTTGGCAGGCGGCCCGGAGTGTTCGCTCTGCAACACCAATCGCGGTGCAAATCTCCATCAAATACAGCGGCCGTTTGGGATTCTCTTGCAGGAAGCCCTCGAGTCGCGCGACGATCAGATCATGGCGGTGACTACCGGTCGTCACTTCTGACGACTCGCTTTCGTCCAGGCATCTCATCATCAATTGGATCAGTTGTTGTTCGAGAGCACGCGACACCTCAGGTATCGCAAGCACATCGGGGGTCATCTCCGCCATTTGTCCAACCATTTCATGCGCCATCAGCAGTCGCGACATGAGGTCAGAGTTCGGTCGCACAACAAGCTTGAGAGTTGCTTCCGAGTTTTCGCGACCGGTTATGGCCGCGTAAGCCGCCGCGAAGTCGTCGTGCGTAAGAGACATCGATCCCCAGTGGTGGTTCGCCCTGTTTCGTTGATGTTGGGAACCTGTTCTCAGGATGATAATATCACCGAGCAAGACTTCATGACCGCAGTATACCATCACCTGCTCTCCGGTGAGGAACGTAATCGTTTTGCGACCGGGCTTGGCGGACCCAGCGACGACATGCGGCAGATTTTCATGGCCGCGCTCCATCCGCAGCTTTTCCAAGTCGATTTGCGTTAACTCTGCCCGAAACTTACCCGTGCACGTGGGAATGACTTCCAAATCGAAGATGCGCAGAGCTGCCTGATACGGCAATGGATCGGAAAAGACGAAAGAGTTGGTGAAGGGCATCCCACACTCCTTGCCGAACTGGAAAATTGCTTGCCGCGCGAGAGCGGCGTAATTCTATAAGAGGTCGTTGGCGTTTCGCTCCGGGGACGAAAGGCCTGATCCCGCCATGGCCTGGACTGCAATAAATAGTGGCGTCTTCTCAGGGACAAACAGTTCCCTAATAGGTCGGGAAGCTGCCACAAAACCTATGCGTGTGCAAAGCAAAAGAGACGGCGACCGCGCTCTTGGGTACTGACGATTTTCATCGCATTGCACCTTCCTCTCACAATCAAGAAACTGACTGCCGGGAAGATCGCCTTCTAATCCTTCTCACTTCGACCAGGTCCACCCTACGGTAGCCGTGTCCGCAACGGCGTCGAGACCTCTGTATTTCAACAGATCGCCAACGGAATTGCATGCGGGGCGACCGAATAGGGCGGCGGATGGAATTCTCGATCTCGGCGGGCCTGGCTGATTTGTCGGCGATGAAATTGACATCAGGCGACAGAATGAGGGGGTGCCATCCTGGTATCTTCTCCAATCCGGCCGCTTCTGCATAGTCGATTGATCGAAAATGCCTCATACGATCGGTAGCGCGCCATCCCCACTGGGAGGGAACGTTCACCTAATGACTTGGGTCGCGCCGAAGCGCCTTTGTTAGCAATAGCGGGGATGGCTTCAAATGAAACGATCCGCAAAACGCCGTCGTTGGCTGATCATTCTCGGGGCCGTGCCAGTCGTCTATTTCATATCGGCCTACCTCGTGTTGCCTGCGATGTGGAGCCACCATGAGCATGAGCCAGATTTGACGAATCTGCCCATGGTGACACGTACCTCTGCCAGCATTCCGGGCGACGCTCTAAACGTCGGGCTTGTCGGCGGCAAGGAAGACATCATTCGCGCCATGAATGCCGCTGAATGGTTTCCCGCCGATCCGATCACGTTGAGAACGAGCATCGAAATCATCGGCAGCGTCATACTTGACCGCCCATACCGGGACGCGCCCGTTAGTCCGCTCTACTATCAAGGGAAAGAGGAACAGCTTGCTTTCGAGAAGCCAGACGGTAGGAGCGCCGATCGGCGGCACCACGTTCGGCTGTGGCAGGTTCTTGAAAAAGGTACAGATGGTCGCCCAGTTTGGCTCGGGTCGATCACCTTCGATCGTGGTGTCGGACTTAGCCACGACACGGGCCAAGTCACCCATCATATCGGACCGGATATTGATGCTGAACGTGACCTGCTGATGCATGATCTGAAGGTGGCCGGCATGGTCGAGGCGCTTTTCCAGATTTCCGGAATAGGACCGACCCTCTTTGGTCGAAATGGAGAAGGCGACGCCTATTACACAGATGGAGAAATCGACGTCGCCCGCCTGGTCGTGAACGGTGCCAGGAGTACCCAACCACCAGCTGAATTGCCGCCTCCGACCCTGATTGCCCTCAAAGATCAAGCCTGGCACGGAATCAGCAGGCAATTCGCCAAGTGACGCTGTCGCGGCTTCGGCAGTGGGCGATTCTGGCAACGCGGGCGCTAACGCTCGAAGACTCTCTTGCCTCTGATGGAGACCTGTACACTTGCAGAACCTCGACCCATGAGCATAACTTTGTCCTGCCTGATCCAGGTCCCAGCGTCCGAGTGATTTGATGTTTTCCCGGAGCGTATTTTATCAAGCCAGCAGACCGCGACGACAGTCACACTGGTTCGCCTGAGCCCGAGCATTTTTCCGGTCTTCTTGGGTGAAAATAAAGTGTCGCTGCCCCCCACGTCCTTCCTACAGCATCCAACGGTGAAGACTGCACATGGCACGACGCAAACAAGCCGCCAGCGTTTGCTCGGCATCCTGGGTCCGGAACGTGTAGGCCGATGCTTCGGAGATTGTTTTCGCGTTCGGCAAGGGCGACCGGGAAGGGTCGGGGGTGCGCCTGCCGGCACTGATGGCACCGCACTTGAAGAGTGGTGACTGGTAATTAACCGCGAACGTACGACGAGACATGACGAACGTCCGGTCTCGGTAAGTGAGGTCGGCATCAGTTTTTCCAGCACCTAAGTGCGAAGCTACCGTGCTTCGGAAGTTGATAGCGGTGTTCAGACCCGTCCATTGACCGGCAGTAACGCGCCAGTGACGGCGCTGGGGCGTCGCTCGCCAGGAAGAGGATGACGTCGGCGAGTTCAGTCGGCCTCACCCATTTGGCAGGATCGGCCTTCGGCATGCTGGCGCGGTTTGCCGCGGTATCGATGACCGAGGGCAGCACTGCGTTCACGGTGATCTTGCCTTTCAACTCGGCAGCTAGTGACTCGGTCAACTTGTGCAGGCTCGCCTTCGACGCCGCATAAGGCCCCATGCCTGAGCCGGCCTGTAAAGCGCCCATCGCGCCGATATTGACGATGCGGGCTGCGCGCGAGTTGAGAAGATGCGGGATCGCCGCGCGCGAGGCATTCAGCGCGGTCTCGACATTCAGAGCATACATGCGCTGCCAGGCCTTGGAATCGCCATCGGCGATGGTCTCGAAGGTAAATCCGCCGGCAATATTGATCAGCGCGTCGATCGCGCCGAAATGAGCGGCGGCGGCATCGATCGCTGTTTTCGCCTGTGCTGCATCAGTCAAATCGATGTGGCCAAGTTCGATCCGATCGGCTGTTGCCGCGAGCTGCGAGGCAGCATGATCGATAGCGGCGACCCGCGCACCCACCGAAAGGGCTTCCTCAGCGACTACATTGCCAAGCGCGCCCAGCGCGCCGGTGATGACAACGACTTTATCCTTCATGGTGTTCCCCGCGCGAATGAGAATGAATCGAGGCCGCAGCCGCTATAGTTAGGAGAGCTTCATTTGCAACATTGCGCCACCCTGGCTGACATCGACCGCGACAATACGGAGAGTGAACGCCAGTTAAATCCAGCGCGTGCTAAGGCTTGGGCAATTTTCTCGAACGAAACGGCGGCAAGCTTTGCTGCGCTGGACGTCGAGGAACAAGGCCGCAGTATGCTGACTGCAACCACGAGACCTTTTGTTGCACTTTCCAAGGCTGCTCATTGCTTCTGATCATTCCCAACTCCAGGACCGGCGACGCGACGACCTGAGTTGGTCTCCCTTCTTCGGCCAATAGTAGTAGCGGGCGGACGCCAAAATCCTATCCTTAACAACGCGGTCCGCGCCTTGTCGTCTGGCGGTGCGTGAACTGGCTGGCTTGCGCGTCAGTCGCGAAGAGGCTGATCCGATCGTGGAAGATCTCGACCCGTGGCGGAGGCCGATTTGCTCATACGGTCGGCGGGTTTTCGACCATCACGTATCTTGGAAAGTGGCTCACGCGCTGTATTTCTCTTTGAGCGTCGCGCATAGACGCAGGGTCCTGGCTCCTCACCATGTTCGTTTACCCAGACATGCTCACATCACAAATCACGTCTTCCATTTGATCATCGTCTGCAGGACACTCATTGCGCGGCCGGCGTAGGGCGGCTGAAATAGCATTTGGATAGGCGAGAGAGGGCCCTGGTAGAAGACCGGGCGCAATTTTGAAAAGGTGTTGAACCCTTCGCGTGCGTGGTAGTGCCCCATGCCGCTCGCCCCGACTCCACCGAAAGGCAGGTCGTGCTGGCCGACGTGGAGGAGAGCGTCGTTGACCGAAACGCCACCCGACATGACCCGCGAGATGTAGAAGTCACGCAGCTCGGCATTGTGAGTGAATGGATAAATTGCCAACGGGCGGTCGCGGCCATTGATATAGTCGGCAACCTCCTGCCGATCTGCATAAGTCTTGATCGGCAGGATCGGGCCAAAGATCTCGCGCTGCATGACAATCATGTCCTCAGTCGGATTTAGCACGAGATGCGGTGCAAATTTGCGGCGCTCCGCATCCGGAATCTGCTGTTCCGAAAGATTGACCAGGACTGCGCCCTTTGTACGGGCATCCTCCAGTGTCACCTGCAGCCGCGTGAAAGACTGTTCATCGATGATCGACGTGTAGTCCTTGCCGTTGATGTCCGGGAAGCGCTCGGCAATCAGTCGCCTGCAATGGCGGATGAACTCGTCTTCACTCCCTCTTGGCAAAAACATGTAGTCGACATTCGTACAGATCTGGCCGGCATTGAACATCTTAACCCAGAGAATGCGCTCCGCCGCTGTTTTGACCGGGAAGTCAGGTCCAACAATCGCAGGTGCCTTGCCGCCAAGTTCAAGCGTGACAGGGGTGAGGTTACGGGCTGCGTTAGCCATGACCGAGCGACCTGTCGTACCGGATCCTGTGAACAGCAGGTGGTCGAAAGGCAACGACGAGAATCCCGGCCCCCGCCCGCCGCCATCCTCGAAAAAGGCAAGCTTCTCGATCGGAAAATACTTTGAGGATACGCGCGTGAGAACTTTTGCAAGTGATTTTGAATTCTCCGACATTTTGACCATCGCTCGATTGCCAGCCGCCAGAATCGCTGCGAGGGGGCAGAAGCTGAGGTTAAGCGGGAAATTCCAGGGAACGATGACCCCGACGACGCCGAGCGGCTGCGGGATGACACGATTTCGTGCGAGCGGATAGGTTATGAAGTCGACGCGCCTTCGCTGCGGCTTCATCCACTTCTTCAAATTTTTGACTGCGTCGCCGACGGTCTCCAGGACAACGAAATATTCGGCGAACAGGGTTTCGAATTCAGACCGGTTGCCGTAGTCAGCGTTGATCGCTGCCACCAGCTCTTCCTTATTGTCCTTTAGAAGACGCATCAGCGACTTCAAGTCAGCAATGCGTTGAGCATAGGATGGCTCCGGCGCCGCCAAGTAAGCCGCACGCTGTTTGTCAAAGCAGGACTGGAATTCAGTTGGAATTTCGATCGAATTGACAGGCACGTTCATGCTTTCTCGTGGTTGTCGCGTGTCCTCCAAGCTAACTAACGGGAATCGCGCGTGGTCGTGAATGTATCAACTTCAAGTTAGTGCACGCTTGCGTTCGCATGAGCGCAGCCGGGCCTTTCGTCCACGATCCGCTTGATCGCGTGAGCGCAGCGGCCGCACTGGGCGCTGCATCCGAGGCAAGCATACACCTCGCTCATACGGGGCCGTCGCGCCTCCTTTACGACCACTGAGCGCACCTGATGGTCGCTGAACACATTGCAAGAACAGACGATCATCGCCTTCCCCCTAACCAATACCAACGATACGGATGAAAGCCGGCACAACCGCCGTGCTCCGCCTAGCCGCGAGCACGATGGTTTCCATTCCGGTCATCTCTGCGTGGCAAATAGGCCGCTCGCAGACTAGATGCTTACGCATTTCAGTTCCTTCCGAGGCATCGCGAACGTCTGCTGTTGCGCCTCGATTGCGCGACCCACACGGGCGGGAGCAAACCAGCAGTCCGGCGCGATCGCTCAAGCAGCCTTCTCTTTAGCTTCGGTCTGTAGGTCGGCTTCGGTGAAGCCATAGCCGCCGGGGCGCAGCGCCGAATGCTCGCGCTTGGAGTGGATTAGTGGGTAGAACATCTGCGTCGTCCAGCGCTCCGGGCCAAAAAGAATGTCGTCCTGCAGGCCGATCTTGGCCGGATATTTGCGCGTGATATGCGCCGTGCCGAACAGCACATCCCAGAAGAACAGCAGGTTGCCGAAGTTGCCCTTGTAGTGGCCGATGCCATCTTCGTTGGTAAGAGCGTGGTGCGCCCAGTGCGTGGCCGGTGTGGAGATGGTGCGCTCCAGCACCCACATCAGCGGATGCAGGGCGCGTATGCGGTACAGCGGCGCGTCCCACGCCCAGGCGCAGTGCGCACCCAGGATGACCGCCAGCTTGATCACTAAGTACGCCGCGTAGACTGGGCCGAAACCAAGGTATACCGCCACGCCGCCGATCCACAGGCCCGGCATCATTAGGTAATAGAAGAAGTTGTTGCGGTAGGTAATGCGCACGCTCATGTAGGCCGCGCTGTGGTGCGCGCGGTGCAGTGGCCACAGCAGCGGTGTGTGCGAGGCGCGGTGCCAGAGGTACTGCGTGAGGTCATCGCCGATCAGCAGCAAGCCGGTCATGGCCCACCACGGTAGGTTGGACCAGGCGTTGTGTTGCGCGGGCATGAGCCAGTTGCACAAGGCGTTGCTGCCCAGCAGCGCGATCGGCTGGGTGATGGCTAACAGACTGACGAACATCAGCACCTCGAGCCAAGCGTCGTTGGCTGTCGCGGTGTCGCGCACGGCGGACTGGTAGCGCCGAGTAATGAGCTCCATGGCCGCAAAGCCTAGGATGCAGGCGCCGATCAGGAGGTATTGCAGTTGCGAGCTCATGTGGGGCGTCTCCGCTCTCATGTTCTGGATTGTGAGAATAATCTTAGTAGTTGGCGGCGTAATGCGTCCAATGCATAATTCGCATTGTTTTGATGCATGGAGAGCAATGCCATGGACCTACGCCGCCTCAGCCACGTCGTCGCCCTAGCCGACACTCTGCACTTCGCCCGCGCCGCCGAAGCCGTCCACTTGAGCCAGCCGGCTTTCAGCCGCAGCATTCAAGCCATTGAGAGCGACCTGGGTATCCGCCTGTTCGACCGCGAAGTTGGTGACGTGCGTCCCACCCCGGCCGGCAAATTCGTCATCGAGCGAGCGCGCAAGCTCCTGTTCGAAGCACGTTGCCTGCAGCGCGACATAGATCTTTACCGCGACGGCCAGCTCGGCGACACGCCCTTCGGTGTCGGACCGCTGCTGACGATCACCCTAATGCCACGCGCGCTTGTGGCGTTGCGCCGCGAGTATCCGCAGGTGGCGCTGCGCATGGAGGTCGGCAACTGGTTGCAGTTGCTGGAGAGCCTGCGTTCCGAGAACATTGAGTTCTTCGCCGCCGATGTGCGCGACATGCCGAGGGACGCCGCGCTGGATATCCAGCTGATCGGAGGGCAACCGGCCCACCTCTACGTGCGAGCAGGCCATCCGCTAGCCGGCCGCGAGCACACGCTCCAGGAAATCTGGACGTACGGTCTCGCGGTGCCTAAGCTACTGAGCCCCTCAAAGGTGGAACTAGCCGCCCTGCTGGGCCTGCCTGAGGGCCAGGAGGCCACCATTGCGCTCGAGTGCGACAACTATGGCATGCTCAAGACGGTCGCGCTCACCACGGATACCGTTCTGGGTGCGACGACCGCGGCGGTATGGGAGGAGCTGGAATCCGGGAGGCTCGTCCGACTTATCGTGCACGGCTGGCAATCGCCGACGTCGACCACGGGCATTGTGCGTTTGCGAGGGAGAACCTCGTCGCCGGCAGCTAAAGCAGCCATCTCAGCGATTGTGCGCGCCGCGGGCGAGATCAACGTGTAGCCGCTTGCCATCTGGCCAGCCCGTATCCTTTCGATCTTCATGAAATTTCGGTGCGATGCATCTTTTACAAATACGCGCAGGTTTCGTCGCGCGCTCCCCACTCGTTGCTGCGCTTCAGAAAGACCCCGAAACCGATGGGATGCAATACCGCCCCGACCATCGTCTACTGCGTATGACCGAGGGCCACACTTTTTAGGTTTTCCGGACCGACATGAATGAGACCGTGACGTGGGGCGTCGATATCGGCGATCAAAAAGAAAGAGCTTGCGACCACGAGGGGAAGGACGAGAGCCAGTGGCATAGAAGTTCGCGCACGATAGCCCAACAACACTGTGCAGCACAAAGCGATTGCTGCCATTAAGAGCCATGTAGCGATAGGAATTCGGTTCCACTCGGCTGCCTGAGCGTCGCCCTGGGCCTTCAACACATCATTCATGCCGGCGACTATGAGGGCGACCACAGGCGTTGGCTGCGCCGCCGCAGCTTCGCGGATGGGTACCCAGAGATCGCCCTCCAGTTGGCTGGTGCGCTGAGCTATCTGCGCCCGTCGCGAAATGTCCCTGATGTCATAGAACAATATGCGCTGATCAAGATATTCTCTCAGCAGCTTGCGTACTTTCTCGGCCTCTACTGGCTGCAACAATTCGGCTCGCGCTATTTCAGTACGGGTCGCGCTGGCCTCCGCTTCTTCAAGCCTCTTGCGCTCATCGTAGCGGTTCGTGGCCATGGCGAAGCTAAAGCCTATGATCAGCGCCAAGAGTGTCAGTGTGGCCGCAAGAATGATGCCCAAATCGTCTTTATGATCTGCCGTGACAGTTGGGTATCGCTTGTGCAAGGAGGCACCCGCTATCGTGGCAATCGACAGGAAAACGAAAGTAAGGACGAACACAAAAAAAGGATAATGCGCCAAGCTTTCCATGGTGTGCCCTCGATTGCGAGCTGATTGGCCGTTGGTCATCGTGAAACGTTTACGCCGTCTGAGCGCAAGACGACCAGACCAGCGGCAAATTGGATCGCCTTTGACCGTTATGCAACGGTGACAGCGTGACACGTTGACCCTATATGGTCATGAGGCTTCCTTCTGCCATTCGTCCATTCCGTCCACTTGCACCAAGCGTGGCTAGACCGGCACCCAGCCGCTGGGTGCGGAGCCGAAAGAGGTCTGTCGTCGCAGCGCGCTCGCTTTCTTTGGAGACGCGCCTGCATTTGGACTTGTCGCTCCTGCTGCGGTTCTGACGGTCTCACCGGCTAAAGCCCCAAACCACCTCTACTCCCGCCACCCTCGCGACGCCGCCCACGGACACGGCGAAGTCTTGCACAGAGCGGCGACAGAACCGGCGAAGCGGACGCAGGAACGCCGCAAGGACGCGCATAGCGACATCAAGAGCGGCGCACGGGACGCGAGAAGCGACGGAACGCGCGCCACGACACCAAGACCACCGAACCAACAAAGAAAGCCCTTCCGATTCGGCTGCGGCTCGGCGCTACCGACAGCTGCGTGGTCCTCCCATGCTCGCCCCTGCATAGGTCGGCGCTGACTAGAGTTTGCACAGTGGGTCTAGAGGTCTGCCATGACTAAACGGCCATTAGTTGCTGATCGGCTGCAGCGGCGAATTGCGCGTTCGTCTTTGCAAATTACTATGTCTCGTCCTCTGAAAATAAACACCGCTTTGCACCAGCGACACCCGATTCATCGGCTCCCGGCGCCTTCGTAAGCGATTCAGGTATCAATGGTTCTCGAAGGAAGCTGCTGCGCCGTTGAGAGCGGGGCACAAGATCGCCATCGGCTAGAATAAAATCCCTGAGTGGGAGTTATTCATGTCTGCTAGAACGCGCGATCGTGGCGTCCGCTTCACCCCCGACACCGGACTTTCATTTGCCAGCGCAGCACTTACGAAAGGGGCCAATAAGCGACATGAGGCGTCTATCCGCGTTGGTAGGTGTGTTCACGTTCCGCATCGGCCGCATGACGTTCACTTCACCTTCTCAAAGTCGCCAGGCTTCCAACTCTTGTCGATGGCGGCTTCGGTCGGGCCGTAGAGCCTGAGGATGGCAAAATACCCCCCACCCGGCACAGTCTCGAGCCAGTTGCCGGCCTTGCCATCGGGGGCTTTGGGACCGATGTAAAGGTCCGTGCTGCCATCGGCATTCTGCGCCGGCTTGTCGCGCGAGCCGAGCGACGGAAATGGTTGGCCATTGACGAGACCCGAGGCGTTCTCGGCTTCGTAGAGCGTCACCGACCAGAAGTTGGCGGCGGGAATGTTCGGCGGCAGGTTGATCTTGTAGCTCGAACTGCCCACTAGTGGCGTGCCGGTGCTATCGGTAAAGGCGATAACGTATTTCGCGCCCTTTCCCGGAGTTTGAGATATCATGCCTGGGCTAAACGCGTAGTAATCGGTGAAGAACCAGATGCGCGTATTCAAGTCGAGGTAGTTCCCGGCCGGCCGTCGCCATTGCAGATCGAACGGCCCGCCCGGATTGGCGGGAGTACCATCAGCGATCGGATTGAGCCAGCGGCGATCAGGATACTCACGGAATGATCTGCCGCTTACGACTTCTTCAAACCCAATTACCCGGCTCATCTTGTAGCCAGTCTTGGCGGCGCGATCGAGAATCTCGCGCGTCTGCGCGTCGGGCGAAAACGCTTGGCCCTTGACGATGCCGATCGCCGCCAGCATGCCAAGCCAATCGGGACCTGCGAGATTGTCGCCCTCCCGGTCTGCGAGCTGCTTGAGCTGGTCGAACGCGCTGCCGTCGCTGATCGGCAGCATGTTGGCCTGGACACTGGAAGCATCGGAGAACTTCATCGGCTTGGCGGTGGACTCGCCGTTCAGCGGATAGATCTTTGTCTTTTCAAGATGCGCGACGGCGGGCGCAAGATTGTTCGGATCCTGATAAAATCCACGCAGGAAGACGAAGACGTTGTTCGTCTCCGACCGGTAGACGTAATGGCCTTCCGGCACAGCGCCTTTGTAACCGGGTGGCAGCATCAAAAACTTACCGCCCTTGCCTTGATCCGGTCCAAACAGGCCCACGTCACCGAAGAACTTGCCACCGTCGACCGGGATAGGGCGCTGCCAGTAATCGAGCAGGATGCCTTGCAGCTCAGCCGGCGCTTCCATCACCAGCGGGCCATCCTTGCCCAAGTCGACGTAGCTCATCGCGTAGAGCACGTCAGAGTTGGGGGTGGTCACGAGGGTCTTGGCGTCGAGGCGCTTTTTCCAGATCGGCAGGACATTGTAACCGGCGCCGAAAACCTTTTCCGAACCGACCTGCATGCCGAGCGTGTTGATCAACGGCATCGCCCACAGGTAAGTCTGCGTTGCCCGCTGGAAGAGCAGCTCGTCGCGCAGTGTCTGCGCGGTCTCCTTCGTCGGCCGGCCTTCCGCGAACGGGAGGTTGGCCAACTTATCGAAGGAGGTCTCCTGAGCGAAAGCCTGCGTAGCAAGGCCGTTCATTGCCAGACCGCCAACCAGCGCGGTGGCGATAAGGCTGAGGCTGCGATTGGTTGTCATGTTCGTGTTCTTCCTGCGCTTGATCGGCTTATTCACTTCACCATCGCGATGGTCGGCGGCTGCCATGTGGCGTCGATGATGGCCTTGTCGGGCCAGTAGGCCCGGATGTAGAGCGAGAACGTTCCTTCAGGCGCCGGCAGCCAGTTGCTCTCCTTGTCTGTGCCGGGAGACTTGGCGCCGGCATAGAGCGTCAGCGATCCGTCCGCGTTGTATTTGAGGGTCTTGTTCTTGGTGCCGAGCGAGTAGCGTTTCAGCGGGTTCGGATTGAAGAAATGGACATCGTTGTACAACGTGAGCGACCAGAACCCCTTGACCGGCGGGACCTTGGCAAAGGTGACCGCATAGGTGTTCTGGCCGTTGAGCTGTTTTCCCGAACTGTCATCGTCAGTATAGATGTACTTGGTTTCCGTCGCCAGGTTGTCGAACATGTTCGATTTCGCCGTGGCGGTGCGATTGAGATAGTCCGTTCCCCACTCCGCATTATTGACCGGCGAATTCCAGCCATTGCCGGCGGAGCGTCCATTATAGCGCCACTGCAAGAACGGTGTGATCATCTCTCGGTCGGCGGCGACGGCGGTTTCGGTCAGCGTCTTCTTGATCGCCGTGTCCTTGGCCGCCGCATCGAGCACACTGCCGATCGACGCATAGAGAGCTTCCTCGCCCGGTAGCGGGGGCACGCTTTTCATCACCGCAGGCAGCTCATCGAAAAAAGTCTCGGGGTTCACCCACTGAACCTCGCCTGCGCCACTGGACTTGGGCGCGGGGAAGTGGGGGAGCTTGCTCCAATCCACGGTCTTCGTTTTCCCGTCGAAGCGCGAGAGCGGGTAGAAGACGATCTGACTGATCAGCGATTGGATGGCGGCGTGATCCTCCGGCGTGTCGTCCATGAATACACGTGGGATGACGAAGACCACCGTCGTGGAAGATCGCAACACCGCCGTAATTCCCTTCGGCGTCTCACCCTTCCAGTTCGGGCCGACCACCATGTAGATGCCGGGCTTCGTGCCGTATTGCTTGCCGATGTTCGAGAGTTGGTCTGTACGCGCATCATAAAGCGCATAGACCCAAAAGCGGTCGCCGAAGTCTGGCACCTGGAAAACGATGGGCTCGCTATCCAGGTTGTCGAGGAAGCCGGCCCCGTACGCGACATCCTGGTTCGCGCAGGCGATGATGCGCTGGTCCGGGCTGATATAACCGGTCAGCATCGCGACCGCGTTGTGCGCGACCGGCACCACCCCGCCGGTCAGGCCGGGTTCGGGCGCCTTCGAAAAATCCGCGTGGCGGTTGGCCATGTTGACCAGCGTCCAGCCCCACAGATAGGCCGCACGTCCAACCGACTGCACGTAGGCCGTGGTCATGGCGGTGCCGCTCGGCGGGCCGGGAACCTGGGCGGCGGTTGTGGGGATCGGGACCTGCTGCGCCCAAGCCTTGCCCGCCAGCATCAGGAAGGCCGTCCCGGCGCCGAGTAAGGGGATTAAGGATCGGCGATCAATTTCCCCAACCCGGTAGCGCCGTAGGTTGATGTCGAGCGGCTCAACCGACATGTTCAGCTCCCATTTCGGTGATAACGATAGAAGCGCATCAAAAAGGGATAACGCTTGGAGCAGCAAGCCAACGCCGACGGTAGTGGCCTTGATATAGATCAAGATTTCCGCGTGGTTGAATCAGGGCCGATGTCCGAGTTGGGTCAATCGCGTCGTCTTTGCAGTCGGTCAGCTACTTCCGCTCTTACCCTTAGCTTCGGATATGTCGCCGCACTGCGTTAACTGACGCCGTGGGCCAGGAGGGGGAAGCGCGGTTCATAGTCGATATCGAGATGCACGGCGCCGCTCTTGCGAAACCTATCGCAAGGCCGGTTAGGCATTGATTGCATACGAGGACGCTTGGCAAAGATCGAGCTCGCTAATTCGTTCTCGGCGGACAACGCCGGGCCGCCAACCACCCCGCCAGAGGCGCGCCAAATGCCAGGCACCATGTGAATTGCGCAACGAACGGCGCGACGACGGCCATCACCGTTCCGAACACGAGTGCGACGACCGGAAAGATCGCTGTTGCCAGCAACTCGGGATTGCGGCGACCTCGCAGCGCCAGAACGATAGCAGCGCATTCAAGCCGGCAATGACAGTTAGATGGAAGCCGTAGCTTACTGCGACGACGCTATCGAGGCGATCCCTTCCGATCTACTTCTTACAGCGGATATCGTCAGAACCAATCGAACCCTCAAACGGGCCAAGAGGTCGACCTTGGCATGAAGGAATGCTCTTCGGCCTTCTGTCGAATTGTGCATGCCGCTTGTGATCTAAAATTATCATATGCGTTGGGATTCCGCCTTTCCCTCGACTCCGGACAGCGTGCCAATTGACGCTATAGGCCAACCTCAGAACGAAAAGGTTCGGAGACGGGCGCGAATTTGGCGGTCTGCGGCACTCGCAAAGCCACGACTGCGCCGCAGCGCTATTTTTCAGAACTGGCCCGGTTGAGCAGGTGGACTGGGCCAATCCGATCGCAGGTTGTTCGGGTTATTCCGATCGAATAAGTCCTGCCTAATAAGGCCGCGCGTGCGAGCATCAATTGAAGGTCGAATTCTGTAAGGATCATGGCTTGTTGCGACTACAGCTCCGGGCCGTACGACGCAATTGGCAGGATAGCCAACGTATTGGCAGTAAACTACGGCACTCCCGGTTCCAGTACTTCCAGCTAAGAACCCAATTATTAGCGACGCCCACAACGCGATTGATCCCCACTTCATTTTATCCTCCTAAGGGGCAAACCACTTTCGTAGCTAGTCCACGATACAGCATGATCGAAAAAGGAAGTGTCGGACTTTGGCAAAAAGCCAAGATCATTGCAGTCTTCGTCGGCTTGCGCGTGGCGGTCCCGGTCATTTCGATGGCCTCCGCTCGACTTTCGAGGGTTGCTACGAGTCGTCCGACCTCGCCGCAATCGCGGATCAGCCGCATACTCGCACCCGGCGGACCCGCCAGCCATGGCCGTCCCAGAAGCGCTGTGTCACCCATTCGCAACTGCCAAAATCGTCGTATGGCCCGCGACCTGCTCCGTAAGGGACGGGCTCATAATAGCGGCCCGGAGCGGCGACGCCACGCTGTGCGCTTGCGGGCGTCGCGGCGAACGAACCGGCAATCGTTGCGACCGCGACAAAAGCAGCAAATGTCTTCTTCATTATAGGCCCTCCTGTGCGTCCCTGGCGTGCGGCCCCCCGACCACCGCACCATCAACGACGCCAAGAAATTCCCGCCATTGCATATCGCCCCCGAGCGGGCCATCGTATCAGGTCAACTGAGTGCATTGATAGGGGCTGGCTTCGAGTGCTTGTTGCAAAGTTCTTATGTTCGTTGTGGGCCAGTTGCGTCGGTTCGACCGCTCCCCGATAGCTTCGTGGTTACCCCCGTTATCAGACATAATCAGCATCGGGCGCTAATTCGCAAAAGGGTCAAAAACGGACTCAAGCATCGCAGCGATCGGCTACGTCGTTCGATCGCCTCGTAGGCGCGGCTGGGCAAGTTTGGCGGTTCGGTGGACCGGCGGGTTAGTTGATCCTAATATTTTCTGACGATCGGCTTTGTCGTCGGAGGCGCTCCGGGCGTGGGCGGCGAGATTGAGAAGGTCACCCAGGTATTCCAGCCTGATGGCCGGTTTTCCGCAGCGAACTCTCCGTAAGCCTTAAAATTGAGATAGCCCTGCATGTCGCCGACCGGAAAAAGAAACCCGATCTGGGGACCGACCCCAACCACCTGGGATTGGAAGCAGCCGACACGGTCGCCTGAACCGCTGTCGCAGCCGAGTTCCTTGTAGACATAGCCTACGAGGCCAACCATGACCTGCTTCGACAGGAATTGCGATGCGCCCCAGTCGAAATGCATGTCGACGCCGTTTTGATACTGCGTCGCAGTATTCTTGAAATTGTAGGTGAACCCGAGCACCCCGGAGAATTCGTGTCCGGTCTGCGGGTTGAAATAGGTGTAGCCGCCGCCGGCGTCGATCGCGCCGTGTCCGATACCCAGATTCGACAAGCGATCGGATTGGTAAGCGCCAACCGGGATGTCGCCGGTGATATAGGTCATGTAGTTGTGGACGCCGGCGTTCCAGCGCAATGCGAATTGCGGCGCCAAATCCCCGAAGCCCCATGTCGCGTCGCTGATGGTGTCGGACCGCGCGAAGGGAACGGTGTTGCCGAACGGGCCCGTGGCCACGCCGGACAAAGTCCCCGCCAGGCTGGTGCCGACGACGCCATAGGCTGCCAAGAGGGACACCGACGCCTGGCCGCCGAGCACTGGCGTTGCAAATACATAGCTCGGGAGCACAAAGCCAAGATCGCCGGTGGCGTTGACACTCAAATTCAGATTTGTGTTGACGGTAACGTTGGCCGGAACCCTACCGAGCGTGAATTCGCGCGCCCGCGCGACGTCGGCGCCGGCGGATACGGAGGTGTGGTAGTAGATATTCGCCCATGACCAGCCCGGCTGTTGCGGTGTGGCCGCGAGGCTTCCAAAGAGGCCGGGGATCCAGAAGCTGATGCCGCTTTCATCGGCCAACGCACACTGGGAAAAAAACGTGATCGCGGGCGCCAAGACGACTGCAGCAACGCCAAGTCTTCGTCGATGTGCTGAGATTGGCCGCCCGCTTTTCGCCGCTGCCAGTGCAATTCCTCCAGTCATATTGCTCCCCGTAAGGTGTGTCGCCTCCGATTACAACTCGGGGGACACTGTAATCCTGGAACACGTGGGGCTCACCACGTAAATTCAGCGAGGACAGGTTTGCCAAAAAAGAGTTGGAGACTGCGGCCCATCAGCCACAGGCGCTGCAGAGGGGGATGCTTGGAAATGATAGGTATTTTATCCGCAAAAAGTATGCAGTTTGTGCCAACTCTCTGTTTCTCTGTCCAAGTCTATCTGATCCGACAATAACTGCCGGACGTTTTCGATTTCGCCACGCCTTCCGAGCGCACCGCGTCGCCTACCCGGCTTGGTAGCGGAATGAGCCAATAGGGAAGTCCATCTCGTGCTTTTGTCTCACCTGAGCGAAATCGATGCCCATCAAAGCCTTTGGTCTAAGTTGGCTTTTTGCTTTTATTTCCGAACATTTTGCGTGCGAACCAGCAAGACCGGTCGACAAGAAACGCTCGCAGACTTTTGACCTCCAACGGTCATCCGACTTCAGTGGCCTCAACGCACCTAACTCCTCTAGCATCCCGAGTTCCTGCGATCACGAGACCCTCAATGTTCGGTGAAGGTTTGTTGCGGAGGACATAGGCGCGCAATCCCAACGCTTTCGCGCCGAGATGCTTCCCACGTCCTCAGCGATCATGCTCGGCGGAACCAGGCCCGTCGCTATCGGACCCCGTGCATGCGATGGTGCTGCACACGTCGCGTCTACTTGCGGCGAGGTGATCGTCCGTAGTCAGTCCGCTCTGGGTCTACAAGGCGACCGTCGGCATGCCCTCCCCTTGTCTGCTTCACAACAACAAGAAGCAGACCTCAATGCTGCAAGACCCTTGGCGACTGCCGCGACTGATAAGCTTTTCGTGGACTGATGAGGTTTGTCGGTTTTCCTTATCAGTGCGGCCACTGAGTCCATTTGCGACCAAACCTTATCAGTCAATCGACTTGCCTCCATTTCAGCAATTCGGTCATCGGGGTTGGCCGCCACTGAGAAACCAGTAGCGCGCTGCTTTGACTGCTGCATTGCACAAGGCAGCTATTGCACCTACGAGCCTCGCGCTCATAACGGTCTGGTTGCAGGTTCGAGTCCTGCCGGGCCCACCAGTGAGCTCAATGGTTTTAGGGCGTGGACTCATTAGCACGCAGCCAAATACGGATGGATGCGAGCTTGACGAAGGCTAGAAAGTTGGCCGCGAGCTTGTCATATCGGGTCGCGACGCGCGGCACTGCTTGATCTTGTTGAAGAACCGTTCGATCAAGTTGCGCGCGCAATATAGATATGGGCTGAAGCAGATCGGGCCTTTGCGATTGCGTTTCGGCGGAATGTTGGCCCATGCTCCTTGCTGACGAGCAAGCTCCCTGATCCAGTCGGCGTCGTAGCCGCGATCCGCGAGCAACATCGTTTGGGGACGCAAGGCGCTGAGGAGGACCGAACACAGCCGGTTGTCATGCGCCTCGCCGGACGTGAGAGCGAGATGGACCGGCAGGCCATTGGTGTCCACGACCGCGTGAATCTTGCTGGTCAGGCCCCCTCGCGAGCGACCCATATCCTGATGATTGTTGTCCGCGATACAGGCTCCGTGCTGGTGCACGCGGACGACGGAGGTATCAATCATCTGTACCGCCGCGTCATGACCGGCGGCAAGCGCATCCATGATCTGGTCCCAGACGCCAGCCTGCCGCCACCGAACGAAGCGATTGTAACAGGTAGTGCGGGGACCATAGGTCGCTGGCAGGTCGCGCCATGGCGCACCTGAACGCAGGACCCAAAAGATGCCATTAAGCACGCGACGGTCATTTACACGCCGAACGCCGCGCGGCTTGTTCGGCAACATTGGCTTGATGGCGGTCCATTCATAATCGCTGAGTTCGTAGCGCATGATTCGAGGCTCCGGTTTCGGAGCTTGAATCACGTGTCGGCCGGTGCCTTCAACCCGCGATGGCCTATGGCGTTGCCGCTAATGCCCTTGAATTACTTCCGCGTGACCGAAGCCGGACATAGATGCTCCGGTAAACGAAGCGCTCGCGCGGATGTTTCATTCGTTCGGGACCGAAAATGCATAGGCCCGCGAAGGGAAAGGGGTATTTTCTTAGACTTTAAGTTCTTGAACTAGGAGAGTATCGTTCTACGTTCAACGCGGCGTTGTGCACCGCGAAACCGGCATTGTAGGAGCGCGTCGTGAGTAAAATTACGAGTTTCCTATCTTCATCCAGTATTGTTCTTTGCATGTCGCTCGCGCCGGGCGCGGTGGCTCAGCAGATCACGGGCACGCCGGGTTCGCCCAGCGCCACGACAACATCGATGGCAAACAGCTTCCCTCCCGAGCCCCCGCAGTTCGGCGGCGTGATCAAGGAAGACGCCAAAGATTCCAAGCCTTACTGGTCACCGTCCGTCGTGCCGCCCAAAGGCGCGCCAAACGTGTTGCTGATCATGACCGATGACCAAGGCTATGGAGTGTCCGGCACCTTTGGCGGTGTCATCCCGACCCCGAGCATGGATCGCATCGCGAAAGCCGGTTTGCGCTATACGCAGTTTCACTCGACGGCGCTTTGCTCACCGACGCGGGCAGCGCTGATTACCGGTCGCAACCACCATTCGGTCGGGTTTGGCGTGATCGGTGAATTGTCCACCGGATATCCGGGCTACGATTCCGTCATCGGACCTGAGAGCGCGACAATCGGGACGATTCTGCGGGATCACGGCTTTGCCACCTCGTGGTTCGGCAAGAACCATAATACCCCAACCTATCTGTACAGCGCGGCGGGGCCGTTCGACCAATGGCCGGTCGGCATGGGATTTCAATATTTTTACGGATTCATGGGCGGCGAGACCGACCAGTGGACGCCTTATCTCTACAAAAATACGACTCAGATTTTATCTCTACAAAAATACGACTCAGATTTTTCCGTGGATCGGTAAGTCCGGCTACACCCGCACGGGGGTGGATGACAGCTACAAGCTGCCGTTCCAATTCACCGGGAAGATCGACAAGTTGACCTTCAACCTGGGGCCAACGCAATTGACGGGTAATGATGAAAAGATCACGCGGCACGCACTCGAAAGAGCGCGCGACTAAGTGCGCGAATCGCAGCCGCCGAAAGTCCGCTGTGCCCGGTGAGGTAGTGATCGAATGAGGTTCGCCTACTTCCGGTTATGGCACTTATCGGACGTAGGAGAAGGCGATTTTGGACAAAGAGCTGGAGACTGCCGGATTTGAAATGGCCGGCTGACCATCGGATTAGCTTCAGTTGAATAGTTGAATTTAAGGAGTGCCGAACGGTGGATTCCTCATTTGGCGCGTTGGATGCGTTCGCTTTTGTCGTATTTGCGGTCCTTATTTTTGTGGGCGTCATAATCGTCGTCAGCGTGGGTAAACTGCCCGGCCAGCTCGCGCACAGATGGGGGCATCCGCAGGCAGGTGCCATCAACGCCATGAGCTGGATTGGAATTGCGACGGGCGGATTGCTCTGGCCGATCGCGTTCATATGGGCATTCACGACGCCATTTGGTGCAAAATCAGCAAAGGACGATGAGCAATCGCTTGGTGCGGTCGAAGCTGCATCGCGTTTGACTGCATTGCGTAAACCTCCCGACGACAAGGAGACGCGGCGGTGATCGCATTCCTGATCATTGTCTACACCGCCGTCGTGCTGGTGCTGTTCAAGGTCCTGCACATCAAGCCCACGGCCTATATTATCGCGTCAATGATCGTTGCCGGTGTGTTCATGATCGGTGGCGTCGTGGTGGTCTGGACCCAGTCGGCGCCGATCACGGACAAGATGGTGACGAGCCAGTACGTGGTTCAGCTCGTCCCTTACGTGAAGGGACAGGTCAAGACAATCTACGCCCAGGCGAATCAGCCTCTCAAGAAAGGCGATTTGCTGCTGGAGATTGACCCGGCGCCCTACCAATACACGGTGAGCCAGGTGGAAGCGCAGTTGGCTACGTCGAAGGCCAACGTAAAACAAGCCGAGGCTGCACTGGCAACTGCAAACGCCGCCATACCGAATGCGGAGGCTAACCTCACTAAAGTCAAGGCCGCCGACGAACTGGCCAAGACCCAGGAGCAAATCGCGCTCAATATTCAACGCCAGGACAAGGCTGCGATCAGCCAGCTCAATGTAGCCAAGGCCGTACAAGAGCGCGAGCAGGCAGATGCCGCTGTCCTGCAGGCCCAAGCCGGCCTCGCGCAAGCGCAGGCTTCTGCGCAACAGGCTGCCGCCGCCGTGCAAACAGCGCAAAGCAGCGTTCCCGCGGTGGAAGCTCAATTGGATGATGCGCGGTTCAACCTCGCACAGTGCAAGATGACGGCCCCTGGCGATGGGTACGTTACAAACTGGCAGGTGCAAGTCGGGACTATGCTGGTGCCCATGCCACTTGCGGCTGCCGGAACCTTCGTCAACGTCTCAGATACCGCGGTCGCCGCAGTGTTTCCGCAAAACTGGCTCTCGAATGTCGAGCCGGGTGACGACGTCGAGATGGTGCTCAACCCCTATCCGGGTAAGCTGTTCCTGGGGAAGGTAGATTACATCATACCCGCTTCGGGCGGCGGTCAATTCACAACAAGCGGCACCATCCCGAATGCGGCTCGGATTGGGTCCGATGGTCTTTATGCGGTGCGGATCAATTTCGCCGACGACGCCGTCGCCCGAAAGCTGTCTATCGGCTCAGGCGGGTCAGCGGCGATCTATACGCAGAAGGGTAAGGCTACGCACGTCATCTCGAAAGTCGCGATCCGGATGAAGAAGTGGCTGTTGTATGTCATGCCCACTGTGGAAAAGCCGTCATAGGCGTGTAACATGAGGTTAACGCGGCGCGCGAGGTGAGATCCAATTCGACGTGCACGGACGGGGGAACGCTGTGGTAGGCAAGCAGTATCATACGACGATTGCTCGGCCGCACAATGTCGCCAGTGTGCCAGGCCGCGGAATTCATTGGATACTTGCCGGAGCACTTCTTCTGCCGATCACGGCATGCACCATTGGGCCGGATTTCACCGCGCCGATCGCTCCGCTCGCCGACAAATTTCGTGACGTAGACCATCGCTCGGTCAAATCCGGCCCCCTTGAGTACGAACATTGGTGGGAAGGTTTTCGCGACCCCACCCTCAATAAGATGGTCCAGATTGCCTATAATCAAAATCTGACGCTGCTAAGCGCGGGGACCCGCGTGCTGCAGGCTCGCGCGCTACTTGGAATCGCCGTTGGCATATCCTATCCGCAGGTGCAGCAAGGAGTGGGCTCGGTTGTCTACAACAGGACCAGCGCGGCCACGCCGCTGTCGGGTCCAAACGCGACGCCCTCGTATTTCTGGACCGATGCCGTTGCCGCGCAAGCGGCCTGGGAACTGGATTTGTGGGGCAAGTTCCGGCGAGGGGTCGAATCCGCCGATGGTATGTATCTGGCGTCGATCGCGTCCTACGACAACGTTCTGGTGTCGCTGCTTGGTGACGTTACCGCGACCTATATCGGCATTCGTACGACGGAGCAGCTGATGGCCATCGCACGAACCAATGTCCGCAGACAGGAGAAGGCGCTCAGCATCGCGAAGGCAAAATTCCAGGGCGGGGGTGCCTCGGAGCTTGACGTTTTCCAGGCGACCAATGTGCTCGAACAGACCCGGGCGTCGATACCCCAGCTAACGGTTCAATTGCAGCAAGGAGAAAACGCGCTCTGCGTGCTGCTCGGCGTTCCCCCGCAGTCGCTGGGAATGTTGCTTTCACGTTCGGTGGGTCGGATACCGTCGCCTCCGCGAACCATCGTTGTCGGCATCCCCGCCGATCTGCTGCGCCGCAGACCGGACGTTCGCGCCGCCGAACTTGCTGCTTTGGCACAGAGTGCACAGATTGGCGTCGCCCTCACCCAACTTTATCCGGCAATCAGCATCACCGGCACATTCGGCGGCTCGGCGAGCACCGCCAACGGCCATACCCTTGGCGACGTCGTCAACTGGAAGGGCGTGGCCTATGCCGCCGGACCATCATTTCAATGGAATCTCCTGAACTACGGACAGATCACCAACAACGTCCGTTTGCAGGATGCCAAGCTGCAGCAATTGCTGGTCGACTATCAGAACACCGTGTTGAGTGCCCAGCAGGAAGTGGACAACGGACTTGTGAACTACGTGCAGTCGCGAAACCAGGCCGAGTTCCTGCGTCGCAGCGTTCAGGCCGCCAGCGGGGCTCTGAGAATTGCAACGGAGCAATACGAGCAAGGGGGTGTGTCATTCACGACCGTACTGACCGCGGAGCAGAATCTGTTGCAGGCGGAGAACAGCTTTGCCGTTGCCGCCGCCAATGTTCCGCTCGGCTTGACTGCGGTGTTTCGGGCGCTCGGTGGAGGATGGCAGATACGGGTGGACGGCAACTTCGTGACCGCGGCAACAGTCGACCAGATGCGCGCGCGCACGGATTGGGGCAACTTGCTTCCGCCCGTTGGCACGCCGCAACCGCCAGCGCCTGGCCTTCCGGGCCCTGAGGATATCGGGCCGACAGTTCGATCGCCGGAATGGTAAATCCCACGAGTACTCATGAACACGTGGCAGCGAGCCTTTCTAAAGCACTGGCGTGATTGAATATGTCTCGCGGCGGGTGCCATCAACTTCCGATGTTGGCACATAGCGTCGTTTCGCTGCTTTGCAACCATACGTCTACTATCTGGGCATAGCGGACTCTGGCAAGCCGTGCGCCAGGAAAGTTTATGGGTTCACGGCCTAGTAGACGGTGGCCTTTTATCGCGGACCGGTTCGCGGACCGCCTTAATTTCCGATCTGCAAAATGTCGCCGGTGCCCAATTCACGCCGGACCAAATCGTGCCAGACCCAGTTAAAGTCGTGCCATTAGCGGCAACGGAAACCCTGCCCGTTGAATAGGAATTAAGTGCGGTCAATGGGGAGTCCTAACCTGAATACGTTCTTGCGCTTCGGCGATTGGCAACCATTCGCCCTCTACTTTTCGGCAGACCTTGCCCGTGTCCGGTTGGAACGCGAGCCAGCCGCGCGCATCCGATGGAGGCTCGGAGAGTTCGGGTGGCAAATTGCTGGGGTCGAGCATTGT
Source organism: Bradyrhizobium sp. USDA3010 (assembly GCF_056429065.1). Lineage (NCBI taxonomy): Bacteria > Pseudomonadati > Pseudomonadota > Alphaproteobacteria > Hyphomicrobiales > Nitrobacteraceae > Bradyrhizobium > Bradyrhizobium sp. USDA3010. The sequence continues at coordinate 18,573 of NZ_JBWJZD010000037.1, read as the reverse complement.
GTACTTTCAGGGTTGCGTGATGTCGTCTTGCCTACACCGCGCGTTGTGCTAAATCGCGCCCCCTACAACAAAAGGAGCGCCGAGTTGGCCAAGAATGGAAAAGTAATCCGTCGCAAGTGGACGACAGAAGATGTTCGCGATCTGAAGGTTCTCGCAAAGCAGAAGTTGGGTGCCGAGAAAATCGCAAAAAAGCTGAAGCGGACGAAGAGCGCTACGATTGCGAAGGCGTTTACTCTTGGTGTGTCGCTGGAGACGCAAGGTTAACTACCCGCTCTGCCGCCTTCAGCAACCGCGCCCTCAACTCCAACACACAGCCTCGACCGGCACCGTGTCACACCCCACTAACGACCTTGGCTCAAGATCTAGCGGACTGGCGGCGAACTTCGACCGGCCAAGCGCGGCGGCAAGCTGGATCTTGAGGTTCTGAAGCTCGTATGGATTATGCGGGCCTACGTCGACCTAGCGGTCTTCGATCTGGATAACACCCCATACAACGGGTACGCATCGTTCCTGCCTGCCTTTTACGCCATCGTCGATGCGGTGGAGGCACTTCTGCGCTGTGATAAAGAATTGCTCCTAAGCCAGTTGAAGGCCGTGCATGTCAAACATCACGACGTTGAACATCCTTACGCGCTTTCGAAACCAACATAGTCCTGGCACACGTGACGGCTGAGGGCGCCGAGCAAATTTGGCGCCTTCCCGATCCAGCTTTTCACGCATTCAACAAGGTACGAAAAAGCAAACTACAATTGTTTTCTGATGTTCGAGAAACCCTCTATGAGCTAAAGCGCCGTGGCGTCCGATTGGTCGCATTCACCAACGGCAAATACTTTGCCGCGGTTGGCCCAGCGAGTGAAACGCGCGTGTACGCTCTTCCACTTACCATAGCGCTCCGGCAGGTGCTGCCAGTTGGCACCAGACCGTAGAACCCACAAAACCTGCGGCCGGGACCAGCTACCTTGGCCGAGCCCATTGTGCCTCGCTTACCTCATAGCGCTTCACACCCATCAATACGCTCCGAATCAAAAGGTTGCCTGGACCCAAACTCCGGAGAACCGCTGTGGCGCAAGATCGGCGATATGATCGTCGGTCGGGTCGGCTCATGACGACGCGTTTCCGACCGCTGCACGAATTGGCGCTTTTCGCGGCTAGGCAGATTTGGATAGCCGTCTTAGGAATGGGTCCGCTGCCCAGTGCAGCAGATTTCCTAAGATCGATGCCCTGATCGCCGTCAAAGCCTTCTTCGATCGAGGATACCGGGGGCAGCAACCGATTTCAGCGTCGCATTCGCCGGCAAAAATGGGGCCTCACATATCGGAGCGCTGAGAAGCTAGGATCATGCGGGGCATGGGAAAGTGCCGGCCGCCGCCGGACTTGAGGCACGGCACGCGATAGGCCAGCAACATCGGCGCTAGCTGCCGCGGGCTCTGCGTTGCTGCCCTCTTCCCAGCATGGCAAGCTGCCGGCCACGTGATTGGGGGATCGATGAACCGGCTTCAGAAATTTATTGAACAAGGCGCCTTCGGTGAGGCGCCCGGGCGGACCGCGTACGCCATCAATCCGAGCAAGCTGCCTGCGCCAAAGCGCGGGCTTGAGTGGCGACCGGTGGATGGTTTCCAGCCGGGCGAAGCAATCTTGTCTGATCCCGGGCTTAAACGCGTGTTTGAAGAGGCGTTGAGACAAGGGTACGCGGTGGTTGCCCCGACATAGACCCTTCGATCGCGTTTCTCGGATCGATCCCGCGCCGATCATCGGGCGCGCTCTTGCCGAGATCGACGAAAACTTTATCCGCCGCGATCTGACGTCGACGCAGCGAACGAGGGCTTGCAATCGCGTCACGCGATTGAGCATCCGCGCGTTTCACGCCGTTCGTCGATTTGATCGACCTTTGCCGCGGCGACGCCGTGTTCGTTGACGACGGCTTCGGGGAGGATCGGACAATCTCGCCGCATCTGTCGCCCCCGGCGCGGCGGGTTCAGTCGCTGGCGGATCGTCCAATGATCGAAGCGGCGATCTTCGAACGGCGACCGCAGTTTCAAGCGCGGCCAGGAATAGCCGCCCCTCCTCCGTGATTTCCCAGCCCGCACTATCCCGAAGCACGAACTTGGCCGTGAAGATATTCAGATCGGGCGCGTGCTCAGCCAACCGCTTCATGCGATCAGTCCAGTCCTTGCCGCTGTTGATCAAGATTTCGACGGCGTGCCGGACCTCGGCAACGGAGGCTCGCCCGGCGGACTGGCCGGCCAGCACTTTCAAGACGGTCAGTTGGAAGGACACTTCCACGTCTCCGGGTCTGGCTGGGTGCAAAGTCTCGGCGAGATCGGTTAACCGCCGGTCAAAAATCTGACTGACGCGCCGGCTTCTTCTCTCGCGAAATTCGAATTTTCCTGATTGGTTCGCCTCGCTATTGCTGGCGCGAGCGTGCCGCAGATCGCTGCTGTGACCGGCCACTCCTTGAAGGACGTCGAGGCCATCTTCGGATGACCAGCGATATCTCCGGCCAAGGTTAGCTGACCGACGGCCGCCGCGCTCGCCCGTGTGTGTTGAGGGCCGCGGGCTGCTATCGCCGGCTGTCGGGGTTCGAATCAGAGGTGCGCTACATCGCCGGGCGCATCACTTTCTAAAGAATCTTTCCTATGATCGAGATTGACATTTAGATGCCGACGCAAACTTAGGGCCAAGATCACGCACCTTTCTTCATCGGTTCGATTCCGGCCAGGGGCGCTATCTACGTAAAAACTGCGAACATTCGGTTCGCGTTTTGCTCACCTACGATAAGTCTGCTCGAGGGTTGCTTTATCACCCGCGATGCACGCAGGCGCGGTACGTCCACGCGGTCAACGACCGATTTGATGTAAGGCGGAGGGGACCGGTCCTGAATTATCGAATCTCAGGCCATGGCAAAGGGGCCCGACTGGCTTCGAGGATCATACTCGCCCGCAAGACGGTCGTATCCGCAAATCGTGCCCCAACCAGATGGATTCCGATCGGAAGTCCAGTTTTGCTAAAGCTCATCGGTACCGACGCTGCAGGCACGCCTGCCTGATTACACCAGCTCGTAAGAAACGGGACGATCGGTGGGCTCGCTGGAAGCCAGGGTGTGCGAGGCGCAACAATAGGCGATACAGGACCAAGTAGAAGGTCGTAACGCGAAAAGAACGTGTTGATGTCCCGGCCGACATCCGCGCGTGCAGCAACGGCCTCGAGGAATGCGTGCCTGGGAAGGCTCTCACCTAGCTCCGCCAGTTTGAGCAGACCCGGATCGAGGAGATCTCGCTTTTCAGAGAGGCTGCGAACAACGGCTGCACAATACGAAGTCCACATCGTGAAATGCAACGCCCGGCAATTCTCCACGGCCGGCGGGTCCGCATCGACAATGAGTGCTCCGTGGGATGCGAGAATGTCGGCTGCTCGTTTGACGGCCTGCGCAATTTCAGGGTCGCCGCTGACGTTTGGCAGCCCCATGGCGGTGGTCACCGCGACCTTCATTCCCTCCACGCCGCGTCCGATTTCCGCAAGGTAATCGACCTCATCAGGGGGAAGAGAATACCAGTCGCGGACGTCGGGTCGGGTGATTTCCTGCATCATGAGAGCGGCATCCGTGACGGTGCGGGTCATCGGGCCAACATGACTCAGCGGCGCGAATGTGCCGCGAGGATAGTGAGGCACACGTCCAAAGCTTGGCTTGAAACCGAAGATGCCGGACCATGCTGCTGGTACTCGAATCGAACCGCCTCCATCAGTACCGAGTGCGATGGGGCCAAGTCCGGCTGCCACGGCCGCGGCGGCGCCGCCGCTTGAGCCACCCGGAGAGTGTTCTCGGTTCCAAGGATTCACGGTGATGCCGGTCAATGGGCTTTCCGTGGTCACTTTGTAGGCGAATTCCGGCATGGTGGTCTTGCCGAGAATGACGGCGCCGGCCTCGCGCAGCCGTGCAACGGACGGGCTGTCCTGCTTGAACGAGGTTGCGCGGTCGATCGCGCGTGAACCGAACAGGGTCGGCGTACCGTCAGCCTGTATATTGTCTTTGACCGAGACAGGCACTCCGTCGAGCGCGCTGAGCGCTGCGCCGCGCCGATGCCGCTCTTCCGCTTGGCGAGCCTGCGCCAGCACCTCGTCCTCATCGACGAAGCAGAACGCTTTGAGCGACGGATTAATTGCCGATAGGCGGTCCAGGATCGCGTGACAAACCTCCACCGGCGAAATTTCGTGGCGTTCATAGCCCCTCGAAAGCTGGCTGGCGGAGAACGCCCACAGCTCCCGGGGTGAATGAACGCTGGCGGATCCTTCTCTTGGTGCCTTGCCGGTTGACATGCTCGTCCTTCTGGTTATATTTATTATGATAAATATATTCATTAGCCGTTCGGCATCCGGACGGTCAAGGTCCGGTGAAATGAACCAAACTCCCGACGCGTCGAAGTCGCCCCGGCCTCGCAAGCCGCTGAACGCCCAGAAGCGCGGCGACCTCGTCGCCGAAGAAATCAAGCGCTGGATCGCGGAGCACGCCATGCAGCCCGGAGACCGGTTTCCGAAGGAAAGCGAACTTCAGGACACGTTCGGGGTGTCCAAAGGGACGATGCGGGAGGCGTTAAAATCGCTTGAGGTGCAAGGACTCGTGACGATCAGCACCGGCCCCGCCGGCGGCGCACGCGTTGGCGAAGTTGAGTTGGACCGTACATTCCAGTTGCTGCAGAACTACCTGTTCTTCAAGGACGTCACGATCCACGATATCTATGCGATCCGTCGCGTCATTGAGCCTGAATTGGCCGCAGGTGCGGTGCCGCATCTGACCGAGGAGCAAATCGCTGCGCTCGAGCGCAGCATTGAAACCTGCGCGCCGCACTCTAAGGATCGCGCACATGCGCTGCTCCAGCGCCAGGAAGACCTGCACTTCCACGACATTCTTGCACAGGCCAATCCGAACCCGCTGCTGCGCCTGTTCTGTCAGATCATCAACCAGATGTTGCGTCACCTTGTTGTGCTCGGGAGCGATCCCGCCGGCAAGGAGTATCGCCGCTTCGGGGATGCCAACGTCGCTGCGCATCGCGCTATCGTGGCGGCAATCCGCAAGAAGGATGCCGACGCCGTTCGTCAGCTCATGCTTGAACACATCGTGGAGGCAGAGCGATATGTCAGGCGCCTCAACGCCGATGTGAGCCGACGCCTCGTTCTGGATTCGGATTTGCGCATGAATGTCACGCCGCGGATCTCCGGAAACAATTGAGGGGCCGTCGTGGCTGATATTGCCGTCATCGTGCTTAACGCGCTTACGCTGATCAGCATTCTTGCGCTTGTCGCGCTCGGGCTTGCGATCATCTTCGGCCTGATGGACGTCATCAATCTCGCCCACGGCGAGCTGGTGACGATTGGCGCCTACACGGTTTCGCTCGCTCAGGTGATCGGAAGTTCCTATGGTGCCGGAGCGTTCTGGCTTGGACTCTGCGCGGCTCCATTGCTCGGAGCACTTATCGGCCTGGCGATCGAAATGCTGATCGTTCAGAGGCTCTATCTCCGCCCACTCGATACGCTGCTCGCCACATTCGGATTGAGCCTTGTCCTGCAAAAGCTCATCGAGCTTGGTTTTGGCGCGCGTCCCCAGAACGTCCAGACGCCGATTGCAGGCGTCTTGCCGATCCTTGGTGCGGAATATCCGACCTATCGGCTCTTCATTATCGCTATGGCGGCAGTACTGATCGCGATATCGATGATCGCGTTCACACGTACGCGCATTGGTCTTGATCTGCGAGCTATGCTGCAGAACCGGATCATGGCGGAGGCGCTCGGCATTGATACCAAACGGGTCGGGAGGCTTGCGTTCTGTGCTGGCAGTGCGCTCGCGGCGACCGCGGGAGCATTGGTCGCGCCTCTGGCGTCGGTCGAAGCCCATCTCGGCTCCTTCTACATCGGTAAGGCCTTCTTTGTGGTGATCGTCGGCGGGATCGGATCATTGATCGGCCCCGTCATCGGGAGCGTATTGATGGGGAGCGCCGAGACGTTGCTGAGCTATCGCATTGACCCGTCAGCGGCATCGGCGCTCAGCCTCGGCCTTGCCATCGTGATCATGCGCATGCGGCCACAGGGGCTCATCCCGGGCTTCAGCGCGGCGCACGACATGACGGGAAGACGCTGACATGGTTCGCCTCGCGCAAATAGCGACACTCTGCCGACAGGAGCCGTTGGCTAAGGGTGAACGCCGCATTGCCCTGTTGACGGCTCTTGGGTTTGCCTGCCTCGCGCTGCTGCCGGCAATGATCAGCGAATACGGACTTTCGGCTCTACGGGACGCCGTGATCATGGCTATCCTGTCCCTCAGCCTCGATCTCCTCTGGGGCCGGGCTCACATTCTGAGTCTGGGGCATGCCGTTTTCTTTGGTCTTGGCGCCTATGGCACGGCCATCGCCACGACAAAGTTCATGCTTGGCTCATTCCTCGGTGTCATGACTGGCATCGGCGCAGCGGTCCTGTTGGCCGGGGCGATCGGCTATTTCCTGATTTACGCTGGCGTCAGGTTGCACTTCTTCGCGATCATAACGATGGCAATGACGATGATTGTGGCTCAACTCGTCGTCAGTTGGTCGTCGCTCACTGGCGGAGATGTCGGCATTCTGGGAATTCCCACTCTTTCGTTCCTGAACGGTGCGATCGATTTCTCCGGGCCTTATGCCAGCTACTACCTGGCGCTCGCCTTGCTGGCAGTCTCGCTTCTCGGCCTGTGGCTCGCCTCCCGGTCCAACTATGGAAAGGTGCTGGCCGCACTCGGAATGAACGAATTTCGCGCACATTCCCTGGGTCACGATACGTCTCTCTATCTTCTGGGAGTCTTCGTGTTCTCGGCAGCGCTGGCCGCTCTCGCGGGAAGCCTGTTTGCCGCCACCAATCAGGTGGTCGCTCCCGACCTGTTCCTGCCCTCGATGTCCATGGAGATCCTGGTGTGGGTCGCCGTGGGCGGCCGCGGTACGTTGATCGGTCCGGTCGTCGCGGCGCTGCTCGTCACCCGGCTGCAATTTGAGCTTGCGAGCTACAGCGCCAACCTGTGGCCGATCCTGCTTGGCGGCCTTTTCGTTCTTCAGGTGCTTTTCGTGCCGGACGGCCTCGCGGTAGTTCGCAGGATTCGCTGGCCATCAACGCATCGGTCGACCGCCTCAATAGAGGCGAACCGATGAGCCAACCGCTGTTATCTGCCTCGCAGCTATCCGTTGCGTTCGGGGCTGTCAGAGCAGTTAGCAACGTCGGATTCAATCTGTCGTCCAACGAGCTGATCTGCATCATCGGTCCGAATGGGGCAGGCAAGAGCACGTTGCTCAATATCCTGTCGGGCGCGCAGCGGCCGAACGCTGGTGGACTCAGACTTGGCGGCAAAGACATGATCGGACAACCGCTTCACGCATTCAGTCGGTCTGGAATCGTCCGAAAGTTTCAAGGCGCGAATGTATTTTCACACCTGTCAGTCCGCGACAATCTGATCGTCGCGGGTGTCGCGGTCGAGGCGCATAGCGGCGTTTCGATGCCCGACCCGAATGACGTGTTGCAAACGATCAAACTTGCGCCGCAGGCCAAGCTACCAGCCAACGCGATCTCGCACGGCCAGCGCCAGTGGCTTGAGGTCGGCATGACCTTGATGTGCCGTCCGCATGTTCTGCTGTTGGACGAGCCGACAGCCGGGATGACAGTCGAAGGCGTAAAGGACATGGCGCGCCTCGTCGAGCGTCTTCGCGAGCGCTGTGCCGTTGCCGTGATCGAGCACAATATGAGTTTCGTGCGTTCGCTGAACTGCCGGATACTGGTGATGCACCAGGGCGAGTTGATCGGCGACGGTGCACTTGAAGACATTCAACAGGATGCGCGTATCCGCGACGCGTATCTCGGTCGCTCGGTCTCCAGACATGCTCAACATTGAGAATCTAACTGCAGGCTACGGGCTTGCGCCGATCATCAGCAACTTGAGCCTGCGCGTCGAGATCGGCGAGGTTCTGTCCGTGCTTGGCCGCAATGGATCGGGAAAGTCAACCCTTGCCAAGTCGATTATCGGGATCGTTCCAGACGTTTCCGGGTCCGTTCGAGTCCACGGCGCACAGGTCGTCGGTCTCCCCGCGCACCGCATCGCGAGACTTGGCGTTGCCTATGTCCCGCAGGGGCGCGGCATTTTTTCACGGCTCACCGTGAGAGAAAATCTCGAACTCGGCAGCCGGTCTCGTCGCGACGGCAAGACGAACGTTGACGAGACCATTTTCGGCTATTTCCCGGTGTTGCGTCAACGCCTCGACCAGAAAGGCGGCACGATGTCCGGCGGCGAGCAGCAGATGCTCGCGATCGCGCGTGCGCTCTGCGGACAGCCCGACGTATTGCTGATGGACGAGCCCTCCGACGGAATCGCGCCGATGATCGTCGACTTGATCGGCGAGCTGCTCCCGACGCTGGCGCGCGATATGTCGCTCGCCATTGTGCTGGTCGAACAGAATATCGATCTCGCGATCGCAGCGGGACAGCGCTGCATCGTCATGGACCGTGGCGGGATCGTTCATGAGGGGGCGCCCACGGAGTTCAGGGACCCGGACCTTCTGCAAAAGTATTTCGCAATTTGACGGTTGAAGAAGGGGTGGAATGATGTCGCGCGCTACGCATTTGTTGAATCGCAGGCGCCTGCTGCTTGCTGGAGCGGCCTCCACAGCAGCACTGATCGGGGCTCCGGCCATTTTGCGAGCAGCGGAAGTGGTCAAGATCGGATTTCTCGGGCCACTCAGTGGACCCTTGGCGTTCGTCGGACAGACCAATCAGAACTGCCTGACGCTTGCCGTCGACGAGGTGAACGCCGCCGGAGGAGCGGCGGGGCGGCAGATCGAGATCGTGACCGAAGACAGCGAGATGTCCACGCGGACGACCCTTGAAAAGGCACGCAAGTTGTTCGGCCCGGATGGCGTCGCCATGATCACCGGCACGGTTCTACCTTCCGAACGCGAGGCGATCCTGACGGTTGCAGCCAGCGCGAAGAAGCTCCTATTCCACCCGAATTTCGATGAAGGACGATGCCATCCCAGGCTGGTTACGACAGGCCTCACCATCAACCAGAGTGTCAATCCGGCTATCGAATGGCTGGCGAGCAATGCCGGCAAATCGATTTATGTCCTGGCGTCGGATCTCGGAACCAATCGGGATGTTCTCGTTCCGGCCATCAAGACATCGATCGAAGCGAAAGGCGGTAAACTCGCGGGCGTCCAGTTCTTCCCGTTTGGAGCTCGTGATTTCGGTCCGGCCTTCCAGCAGGTCAGAGAATCGGGCGCCGACATCGTATGGCATGGCATTGGCGACGACCCGGTCACGTTCGTCAAACAATACAAGAGCTTCGAGATGAAGCCGCAACTGGCGACCAATCTCATTCACGAATCGATCGCCGCAGCGACGGAAGGCGCCGCCGCAGGTGGCCTTAGTGTTGAGGACTATTTCATGAGCATCGATACGCCAAGCAATAAGGCGATGCTCGCGGCCTATGACAAGCGATTTGCAGCTTCGGTGCGCCGTACTGTTCGTGGCACCACAGTGGTGCTTCCGCATGGAGAGCGAACCTATGTCGCGCTGAAGCTTTGGGCCGATGCGGTTCGTCGCGCGGGCTCCCTCGACACCGACAAGATCCGTATCGTCTTTCCACAAGTTGAAATCGAGGCCCCGAGGGGAAATGCGCGACTCGACAGTTCCGGGCACGTCATCTGCGAGGCGCTGCTGGGGCGGGTTCAGCCAGACAACGGCATTGAGACCATCGCAGATCTCGGCAATCTGCCGGCGCAATGTGTAGCTTCGTAGTCGGCGCCTCGGAATGAGACTTGGCCATGACAACCGTTCGCAAAATCGTCGCCATCGTCGAGGACCTTCATCAGGAGGTCGACAGGGAGCTCGCACCGTCGGTGCGCAAGGTCGTCGTCGCGGCGGTGCTCGGCAACCCGTTTGCGGGCCGCTTCGCCGAGGACCTATTTCCTCTGATCCAGGCAGCGGATAATGTCGGACCCATCCTTGCGAAACGCGCCGTCGAACTGCTCGTATATCGCAGACCGGCCGTCAGTTATGGCAAAGGAGCCATTGTCGGTCTCCGCGGGGAGCTGGAACATGGCGCGGCGCTTCTCCATCCGACACTCGGGAAATACATTCGTGCGGTCGTCGGCCGAGGATTGGCTGTCATTCCCTCCGTCACCAAGCGGGCCGCCGCTGGCGCAAGCGTCGATATTCCCCTTCACCAGAAAGATGATGAGTGGAGCTTCGATCATTTCGATGCGGTATCGCTCTCGATTCCGGATGCGCCCCTGGATGATGAGATCGTTCTGGCCGTAGCGCTCGCCGACGCAGGCCGACCCCTTGCAAGGGTGCGAAAGTCCGGAACTTGAGTTCCTCATGATTGGCGCGAGTTCAGATCACTCATTGAGATGCCAGAGTTCGACGATTTGTCGTCTCTAAGCCCCTGCCCTATTGGACCACGCATGATCTTCGCCGCACGGTTGCCACCGTGATGACCGATCGGCTGGGCATTCTGCCACATGTCGCAGGCGCTACACGATGATCTCTAAGGATCTGCTCGGCTGCGCGACGTCGCGGAACAAGGGCACCTGCGACAGCCGGCTGAATATCCGACGGGACGCGCTCGTAGCCTCGGTGCTCAGCGGCTTGCGGACCCACCTGATGGAGCCGGAGCTATTCAAGGAGTTCTGCGACGAGTTTACCCGCGAGGTGAACCGGCTGCGGATTGAGCGTAGCGCAGACATCATCAGTCAGCGAAAAGAGCTAGAACGCGTCCAGCGGGACTTGGACCGAGCAATCCAAGCCATCCTGGATGGCGTGCCGGGCGCTCAGCTCAAGTACAAGATCGGCGGTCTGGAAGCCCGCAAGGCCGAGCTGACCGAATTGCTGGCGAACGCCGAAGAGCCGCCGCCCCTCCTGCATCCGAATATGGCCGAGATCTACCGTCAGCGGATCGCGGCGCTCTATGAGAGCCTGCAGAGCGAGGACGGGAAGGCCGAGGCCGCGGAAGTCTTTCGCACCCTAGTCGATCAGGTGACGCTTGTGCCTGAAGAGGCGGAGTTGGCGATCGTGCTGCGCGGCGACCAGGCCGCGATCCTTCGGTTCGCCGCGAACAAGAAAGACCCCGACATCCTCTCGGAAGCCGGGGTTTTGGGTGCCTTGCTTTCGCAAGGATCGTTGGTTGCGGGGAGGCGCAACCACCGATACCGACATTCGGTTCAAGTTGCGATCTGACCGTGGGGCTCCCTGCGTCCCGAACGCAGTGAGCATCTTCTAAGTTATTGATCTTTCTTGATGTGGGGACCGCATTGGTCGCGTTCTGTTCACGGTCGTTTCACCCAATTCGTTGCGAATTCGTTGCGGCGTCCTAGACGAGAACGGGACTGCGGGGGATCTGAGATAGTTGGATGCTGGCTGAGACTTGATCCTGGCCGCCGGCAACACGGCGCCTTTCCAAATTCCTAGTTTCCAAATGAACAGCCGAGTGGAGCGCTAAGTCCAGGAGTTCCGCACCAACGCCAGCCTTGAGCGAACGCCCGAATGGCGGAATCAAAACCTGCTTGATTATTCAACGATTTTAACGCGCGTTTGGAAAAAATCGGAGGATTGTACCTCAGCAATATCAATATGTTGGTGGTTGTTTCCAAACGAAGAGGCTCGGGGATTGCTGCCAGGCAGATCGCTCAATCGCATGGTTGCAGCGGACTGAACTTCCGCGATCTCGCAGACCAGGTCGGGATCAAGGCGGCGAGCATCTATCACCACTTCCCCAGCAAGGCGGGCTTGGGTGCAGCGGTTGCTCGGCGCTACTGGGAAGATACCGAAAGCGAGCTCGAAAGCTTACTCAGAGACGCGGCGGATCCGATCAGTGCACTACGGGAGTATCCGAAAAATCTTCCGGAGATCGCTTGAGAGCAACAATCGGCTTTGCCTTTGCAGCTTCATGTCGGCCGAATATGATGATCTTCCGGATGAGGTGACGGCAGAGGTTCAGACCTTCTCCGACGTCAACGTGGCCTGGATCAGCAAGGCGCTTGTCGCCGCCGACGTGGCGCGCCCAGATAACAGCCAGGCGCGGGCACGTGCGATCTTTGCGGCAGTCGCCGGAGCTCAGCTCATGGCGAGAAGCCGCTCTGACATATCATTGTTTGACGCGTTGATCGAAAGCTACCGGGCCACAGGGCTCCTGCCGGCATAGAAGCATGACCGTCGCTCGGTCCCTGTTAGCGTTCAATCCGATGCGTTGCTGGCGTTGGCTGGGCCCGTCGCGGGAGGCGGCTGAGCGGCACGGCCGCTATCACTCGGCCATCCGCGCTTCTGCGCTTGATCGAGCGACGATCGTACGACCAAGCGATGGAAGGGCGCGATAAGCGCGATGTAAGCCCGGCCCAGCAGACGATTGTAGAAGACGAGCGTCGTTACGATCAGTCGACGGGGCCGGCCCTCGGATGTCGGTTGCAAGAGGACCGACACACGGAAATCGAGATGCCGGTCGTCTTCTCCCAGGATGATCTCGTCCTGGTCTCGATCGAAGACACGAAAGATGCTGATGCGGTCGCCTCCGCTGGACTGCAGATCGGCTGCTCTTTTGAGGCCGAAAGGCCGCACTAGAATGTCTCGGATGCTCATCAGCATCGCGATCCACTCAGGTTGCTGTTCGAAGACATGTCGTGCGAGCGCCTCTACGTCCCCAGAGGCCGTTTCTGGCAAGTCCGCCGAAAACGCATCGGCAAAATCGGCTCGGCCATAGGACGAGCTCAGCCGCGAGACCGACGGCAAGTCGGCCGGCTCGATCTTGGGACACCTACGCATGCTCGGGCACCGACGCTGGGCTCCGAGCCCCCTCATAATGCGGGATCAGAATGGTCATGGGTGGCCTCCCCGGTTCACACGGATTATGTCGGCAGGAGCGTATGGCGCAAAGGACTTGGATCCCTTAGAATGCGCCAACGATGCACATCGTCGGATTTTTCGTTTACCCAGGCCATCAGATCCTCGACCTTGCTGGCCCGTTCGCTGCCTTCGAGACCGTGGCCAAGGTCGCCGGGCGGCCGCTTTACAGGCTTGAGGTCCTATCGCGCGCCGGTGGACTCGTCCCGAGCAGCGGTGGCGTTCCGGTGACCACCATGGCGGCCGGTGACGCCAATGTGAACACGCTTGTCATTTCCGGCGGCGACATCGCCCCGATGCTTAAACCGGGCGAAGTGCAGGCGGTGGCGCGGCTTGCCGTGCGGACATCCAGGATCGCGAGCGTCTGCACTGGTGCATTTCTGCTGGCCGAGGCAGGACTGCTCGATGGAAAACGCGCCACCACGCATTGGCGGATGGCGCACCAGTTGCAACGGAGGTATCCGGCGGTGGAGGTCGATGCCGACAAGATCTTTATCGCCGATCGCGCTATCTGGACATCGGCAGGCGTCACGGCAGGCATCGACCTTGCTTTGGCGCTGATCGAGGCTGACCACGGCGTCGAACTAGCGCGCAAAGTAGCGCGCGAACTTGTCGTCTATCATCGACGCGCCGGCGGACAATCGCAATATTCCCCGATCTCTCAGATGGAACCGGAGTCCGATCGCATAAGGATCGCATTGGCTTTCGCACGCGATCGTCTGCAGGAGCCGTTACCTATCGAACGCCTTGCGGAAGCTGCGCGTCTCAGCCTTCGTCAATTCGGCCGCGCATTTCGGCGCGAAACGGGTGAGACGCCAGCGAGGGCTGTCGAACGACTTCGGCTCGAAGCGGCCCGCGCACGATTACAGGCCGGATCTGAGCCGATCGAGGCGATCGCGCAAGCGGTCGGTTTCACCGACCCCGAGCGCATGCGGCGAGCCTTTGTAAAACATTACGGCATGCCTCCCCAGGCGGTCCGCCGCCTCGATCGGCAGACCGGCAAGTGACTACTCTCGGCCCTAAATGGCCGAGCTTCGGCAACGCTGGAGATCGTCACATCTTGACCTTGCCCAGGATCGGCCCGGTGGACCACCATCCGGGTCCAACCCGCCTTTGGCAGGAAGATGCGTCCTTCGAATTTGATCTGTTACGGATCCGGATAGCGATAGGCATTGCTATGTGGGTCGACCACCTTATGCTTCCGCATATAGAGGCAGAACAACTAATCCCCTATTCGAGGATTGGCCGCCGCGATATCCTGGATACTTCGCCTACTATCGGAAGCAGCAGTTCGTACGCCTGCATTGATGGCATTCGTAAACCAGATTCGGGCACCCTAGCAGTTCATGAGTCCCGTCACCTGAATTAGCACCGGAGCGCGCCGTCAATTAAGCGAGTATCTAGCGTGATGTTTTTTGACAGAAACACGTCGGTCGATACGCCGATTCGTCCTTAGCTTCGCAAAGCGGCGATGCTCCGGATCTCGATCTTGAAATCGGGCGAGGTTAGCGCATCAATGCCAATGATCGACCACGCGGGGTACGGCTTTACGGCATAGCGTTCTTTCGCCGCCATGAAGGCTTCGAGATTATGCTGGATATCGACATGGTAGCTAACGACCTCGACCAAGTCGGTCATATCCAGACCCTCAAGGCGCAAAATCTCGGCTGTTCGTTGCAACGCCAGTTCCGTTTGCTCAGCGACGGTGTCACCGATCTTTCCATCGGGCCTGCGCCCGATTTGACCGGCGATAAAGAGCAGCCCGCCGGCCCGAACGGCGGGCGAGTAGCCAAATTTCTCGTATGATCCGATACTGGCTGCGAAGGTTGGGTTGTCTACTGGAATCTCAAGAACTGTTTTTCTCATTGCGGCAATCTTCTTGGTATCCTGCGCCTGGGCGCGTGGCGGAGCGATTGCGACGATGCCGGCGGCAGCACCGGTGAGCGTCATCACGGAGCGTCTGTTAAGCGGTTCGATCATCGGTCCTCTCTATATCGTGAGTATCAAGCATCGCGCATCAGCGCATCCAATCGGACGAAGGTGGCGTGAAGCCGCGAAGACCGGCAAATACGTCGAAGCCCGGTGGCCGCGCGCCATGGATCAGAGGTTCGAATCGGGTTCGCGTCAGGCGCATGAATGCGATCCGCCACTGGCCGTTGTCCCAGCGATAGCGCTCTTCATAGAACCCGGTCCCGTAAAATCCCGTCGCACCGGAGAAGTTCTTGAGGTCCACTGGATGGGGCCACTCAACCAAATCCATCATCGCCCACACGCCTTCGGCAGTGTGGGGTCCGGTCAATCTGATCTCAGGGGTGTGGCAATGGTGGGCGGTCATTGAGGCTTCGAGTCGCCGAGCCAGATCATCGACAAAAGTTGCACCGTTACCGCCAACAATCGTGAAGCCTTCAAGTTGCAGTTCGGGGGTGAACAGCTCTTTCAAGCGGCCCCACTGCTTGCCGTCTATGAAGCGGCAGTAGCGAGACTTGAGGCGCTTGATATCCTCAATGTGTGCCAAGTGTCCCGGCGTTTCTCCGGTCATGATTTGCCTTAATAGTCACCGAAAGCGCTAGTACTTGCAGCCAACCTATCAAGGTCGCTACCGCCGAAAAACGACGTAGATCCCTCATTTCTGGCCGCTAGAGCGGCTTCCACCCGATGTGAGAGGTTGTCCTGGTTGCCACATGGACGAGCATGGATAAGCAAATTTGTTGATGGATCTGCGCTGCGAGGCTCTTTGGAGAACTGACGACCTCCTCGAGTAGCCGAATGCAGCACCAGTTCAGCTCCTGAAAACATCGCCCAAATTGAACGAAAGACTTCCGGACACGCTGCGGTACCCGCACAATTGGCCCTGAGCCATGGCGTGAATTGAGGGAACGATGTCGTTTGGGCCCGGCGTTGATCACGATAAAAATGCTTGAGCGCAATTCGGCGCTGCTGACGTGACAACTGGAGCATTGCACATGGCCGAAGACATCGAGTCAAAGCTAAACGTCTCGGCGTCGGCCGATCTTTCGCGCCGCGCGCTCATGCTCGGCGGTCTCGCCGGGGCCGCCGCGGTCCTAGGCGGTTTACCGCTGCCTGCAGCCATCGCCGCCGAAGCCATCGATGCCGGCAGCCCATTCCACATCCTGTTTGTCCTGTACGAGAAATTCACGCTCCAGGACTTTGCTGGCGCAAATGAGGTACTTGCCCGCCTTCCACATGTGAGGGTTAGTATCGCAAGTCCGCAGGGTGGCACGATCATCTCGGATACGCACGTCTCGATCGGCGGAAGCCAGAAGCTCGCAGACGTGCAGGGCTGCGATTTGATCTGTGTCCCCGGCGGCACGGATCGCTCGACGATGATGACGCCTGATGTGCAGCAGGATTTGCGACGCCTCTCTGACGGGGCAAAATATGTCACCTCGATCTGCAACGGTTCGCTCATCCTTGGAGCAGCCGGCCTTCTGAAGGGGCGACGAAGTGCCTGTCACTGGGCGCAGCGCAATTTACTTCCGCAGTATGGGGCCATCCCAGACCCCGCTCGCGTCGTCATTGACGGCCGCTACACGAGCGGCGGAGGAGTAACGGCCGGCATCGACTTCGCCTTAACCGTAGCTGCCATGCTGCGCGGCCCCGTCCAAGCTCAAGTCGTCCAGTTGCTGATGGAGTACGAGCCTGACCCGCCCTTCCACTCAGGCCGCCCCGAGAGCGCACCGCCTGAGGTTCTAGAGGCTTTTAAGACTCAGTATGCGGCACTCGCAAAAATTGCCGGCCTCGTGAAGGGCTGATAGGAGCACGCCTCGTGAAGACGCTGCCCTCATTCGTGCGGACTGCTGGTTTGGTCGCATTGTCTCTCTGCTTTGGCACTGCGAACGCGCAGGACCGCGTCGCGCCCGCCCGCCCCCTGCCTGCGCCTTCCGACATCAGCAGCGCGCTTCAAACGCTGGTGGCAAAGCCACCACCGGCCGACTTCAATCAGTGGCCCAACACTCCACAGGGTTGGGCTGAACGGCAGCGCTCGAGTGAGGCGAGCGGCACCAAGACGGCGCTGGCCTTGGTGGAGCGCCTGCATGTGACCGTGACACCGATGGTGATGGGCGGCGTGCGCGTGTTCGATGTCATGCCTTCCAGCCTAGCGCCGAAAAATCGCAATCGGCTGCTGCTTCAAGTTCATGCGGGATGCTACGTTCTTGGTGGCGGAGAGGCGGCGGCTGTCGAGGCGATCTTGATGGCAGGCTTCGGTAACTATCACGTCATCGCTATCGATTATCGCATGCCACCGGCCGCTTATTTTCCGGCTGCGCTTGATGATGTGGTTGCCGTCTGGAAAGAGGCGCTCAAGACTCGCAAGTCCTCACAAATGGCCATGTTCGGCACCTCAGCCGGCGCTGCACTCACACTTGCAACAATGTTGCGCGTTAGAGATCAAGGCATCCCGCTTCCTGGCGCCATCGGGCTTGGCGCTCCGATGGCGGACCTGACCGGTGTCGGCGACAGCTTCGCCACCAACTCGATGATTGACAACGTTCTGGTGTCACGCGAGGGCTTCTGCGAGCCGGCAGCTCGCCTCTACGCAAACGGGCACGATGTCGCTGATCCCCTCTTATCACCTATCTACGGGAAGCTTGCGGAGCTTCCGCCAGCGATCCTGACGAGCGGCACGCGAGATTTACTGCTGAGCAGCACGGTACGCCTACACCGCAAGCTTCGCCAGTCCGGTGTGGACGCACAGCTCCAGATCTTCGAGGCCATGTCTCACGCGCAATATCTTCGCGATGACACCATGCCAGAGACGCGTGAGGTGTTCGAGGAGATTGCGTCATTCTTTGACGGCCATCTCTCAAAATAGCAGACCTGAACATCCTAAGGCCAAAAGCAAGGCGGGAGCCGAGATCCTCTTTCTTCATGATACCGAAATTCCCCAAGATGGAGCTGCTGTGATGATGATGGACCATGTTTCTCCTTTTCTCGAAGGAATGCGCGCTCGCAACCCTGATTCTCTTGGCGAGCATCTCGCCGACCACGTGGTGCTGGAGAGTCCAATTTTTACGGAGCCCTTTGTTGGTAAGGAGGCGGCTCTGGGCGTGCTTAGGGTCCTTCTTTCGGGCATCGACCAGTTCGAGGCGACCGACATCATCGCGGGTGAGAACCGCGCTGCCATCATGTTGCGAATCCGCGCGGGAGACGCCGAGGTCACTGGCGTTGATGATCTGAGCGTCGACACTGATGGCCGGATCGCAAGGATGTCGATCCAGTGGCGCCCTCTTGAAAAGATCGTCGCGATCCAGCAACGGCTCGCTCCCTTGATTGGCGCGCCGAAACTTCGCCTCGTTCAGATATAAGTGTCGCTGACCTACCGGCCTCTGGCCAGCTCGCCTGGGCCAGATCACCGGTAGCCCCGAGCGAATCCCCACCCCACCTGGTGGCGAATCCAGGCATCACGTCGGCTTCCACGGCTTACGGTCAAGCATCGGCAGGAGGGTCATTGCGGCCTCCTGCCGTTATCTCCCGCAATGGCCCGAACTTGAGTGTCTGATGCTGAGTCGGTTGAGGATTCCAGAATTAGGCGAGTGAACCTCCTCCGAATGAGTGGACACCTGTAGTAGGCTCATTGAGCGCGGAGGTGTCGAATGGAACGTCAACGTCGGTCGTTTACCGAGGAGTACAAGCGGCAAGCCGTTGAGCTGGTGGTGTCGA
>NZ_JBWJZD010000036.1:0-61723 GCF_056429065.1 Bradyrhizobium sp. USDA3010 | reverse complement strand
TCCTCCAACGCGTTCACGAAGTCGGGTCGAAAAGCGGCGAAAAAGCCGAAGCGTTCGCGCGCGCCTTCACCCCGACCGGAAATGTTCCAGCTGCCCCGCCCGGCAATCATGAATAAGACGGGCTAGCTGCATGTCGTAAGGTTGCGCGCTCGTTTGTCATGGTGCGCACATGATTACCGGATGAAGGCGTCGCGCCTGGATGTCCTTTCCGGCAATGTCCAGCAAAGGCATGAATTCCGATATTCTTGCTACCAACCGCGTCCATTATCGTAAATGGGAATGCGGCGGGTTGTGCTTGCGTTCAGCCGCGCTCGCGTTCGAGCGAACTCTAAACGGCCGGGACAATTTTCGAAACAGAATCCACTTAAGGATCGCGTCGAGTGATCATGAAGCGCCGTAAGATCCAATAACAAACCTGAGGGCGTCAAACTCTGCCGCATCATTGTGCCGTCGCTGTCTGCTCGGGAACAAAGATGCCGGAAACCTGACAGAGCGCAAGACCCACTCCACAGCGAACTCGTCGTCTGTGCGCATTTTTTCACGTTGAGCCTAGAATGCACCACATTGCGCAAGCGGCACAGGGATTGCTGGATGACGAACGAGGAGCTGCAGCCGTCAGACCGGTCGACGCGGCCCCGTGCAGGAGTTTCCTATGAAGTTTGCGACGCTGCTCTTGCTCGCGAAAACGACGCGCGTCAATGTGGTGGCCGCCGCGAAGGTCCGCACCACTAAGAGGCGCTGCGCGCCCCATGCCTCGGCGCGCCGGATGTGTAGGCGATCACTGCCCCAAGACGGCGACCGTCTCTCACTGGGGGGCTGACGCCTATGGATGCGTTTTCGGCAGAGATTTGGCAATCCGTTGCGCTTACGATCGAGCTCGCCAGCGTGACGACCATCATCCTCTTGGTGATTGGTGCGCCGCTCGCGTGGTGGCTAGCGCGTTCACATACTGTTCTGCGCGAGGCGGCGGCAGCGATCATCACGCTTCTGCTGGTGCTACCGCCGACGGCACTCGGTTTCTGTGTCCTCGTGCTGCTCGGGCCTGGCGGACCGGGGGGGCTTCTCGCTTCTTTCTGGGGCGAGCGCTCGCTCGCCTTTACCTTCGCAGGAATCGTAGTCGGATCGGTGCTCTCGGCGCTGCCTTTGGTGGTGCAGCCGATCCGCAACGCCTTTGTTGCGATGGGCGACCCTCCGCTGGAAGCCGCGGCGCGGGTTTCTCCGTTGCATGCCTTCATTACCATCGGTTTGCCGCTGGCGCGATTGGAGTTTGTCAAAGCCGCTGTGATTGGCTTTGCTCATACGATCGGCACATTCGGCGTCGTGATGATGATCGGCGGCAATATTCCTGGGCGCACCAAGGTGTTGTCAGCCTACGTCATAGACTACGTCCAAGCATCACGCTGGCGCGAGGCGAGTGTGGTTGCAGGCGGCATGTTGATGTTCGCTCTTGCGGTCATCTTCACCTTAGCTCTCCTCGACAGACGCGGTGCCAGGAGAAGCACATGAGCGCAGGCGCGCCGGACCGGATCGAGTGGCTTTCGGCTTGTCAGACCAGACATGCCAGAGCTGGAGCAGCGCAAGCCAGCTTCGTCTATTGGCGAGGATAGAATGAACAAGCTTGTTATGGCCGCAGTGGTTGCTGGAATCAGCTTCAATTCAGTGCATTCAGCGCCTCTGCCCGAGGCCATGGCCGATGACGTTGGAGTTTCTCAGCAACGCTTTGCCAAGCTAGACGAGTTCTTCGATCGTGAGATCGAAAGCAAGCGCGTGCCGGGCGCGGTGGTTGCAATCGCCCGAGACGGCAAGCTGATTCATTACAAGGCGTATGGCCAACTTGATCCTGCAAAAGGATCGTCGATGCGGCTCGATGCGATGTTCGCGCTTGCATCTATGACCAAGCCGATGGTGGCCGTTGCCGGGCTCACCCTCATGGAGCAAGGTCGCCTGCCTCTACGGAGCAGGCTCACGGATTATTACCCGGAATTCGCAAACATGAAGGTCGCGGTGCCACGGCCTGACGGTTCGTTAAAGTATCAAGCGCAGAGTTCTCCGATCTACATCCACGATCTTTATCGGCACACATCAGGTCTCACCTATGGCGCGCCTCCAGATAGTCCAGACCAAGTGGCGCGTCTCTACCCGAATTTTGCAGCCCCGCCGCTAAAGGGTGACAAGCAGGCTTTCATCCAGGCCATTACCAAGTTGCCGCTAGCGCACCAACCGGGGACGGAATTCGAATACGGCTTCTCGACCGACGTGCTCGGAGCTGTTGTGGAACAGGTCAGCGGACAACGATTGGGCGACTATCTTGCCAGCAACCTGTGGAAGCCGATCGGGATGCAGGATGCCACCTTCCATTTATCCACATCACAACGCGAGCGCCTCGCGCATCCGTTTCCAGACGACCCGCTGACTGGAAAGCCTCAAGAGATCGAGCTCCTCGAAAGTCCGACAATGTTTGACTGCGGAGGAGCCTGCGCGTTTGCGACAGTCGGTGACTATGTGCGCTTCGGGCAAATGCTGCTAGACGGCGGGGAGCTCGATGGGCAGCGCATTCTCGGCCCGAAGACGGTGCGCCACATGATCTCTAACCACCTCGGGCCGGAGATCAAGAATAAGGTCGCCAATGTGGAGGCGCATCGTGCCGGCTTCGGCTTTGGACTCGGAGTGGCTGTGCGCATAAGCGAGGGTATCTCGGCGGTTCCGGGCAATCCAGGTGAGTTCACCTGGACCGGCGCTTACGGAACACAATTTTTCTGCGACCCGAAGGAGCGTCTGATCGTGGTGGTCGGAACGGCCGCGCCCGGAGAAATCCGGAAGTACTATCGCGAACAAGTCCAGTACATCGTCTATGCTGGAATACTTCGATAATTCGCCCGGCGTTGAACGAGCCCGACGACGGTTTTTGGCTAGTTGGCAACCGGCGTTGCCGCTGGACACCGATGACTGAACGTCAGCGTCAGCGCCCGCTATACTCGGCCAGATTGCGCCGGTGCTAGGAACGAACGCGACGCCTCCGGCATCGCGAAGAGACTCTCGCAGGTGAGTGCGGTGTCGTGATATGCTAAGAGGACCGCGCCTTGCCGTCGATTGGTTCGCGCGATGCATTCCTAGATGATCGCTTCAGAACATCCAGACCTTCGCGCTCGATCCCGTGGTAATGCCGTGCGGCAGCCACATTGAATGACAGACAGATCGGATCGATCCGCCCTGCAAATCAAAGCATGTACGCTGCGCGGCTCCGCATCGCGTTCTGTGCGACGCTGGGCCGCCACTTTGGCGTGTTTCCGCAGTCGGACTATGACGCGGATCGAACCCGCCATTGGTCCGCGGAGAGCAAGTCTGATTGAGATGGACGGCTGGCGCGGTGCCCGTCAACTGCACCAACTCCTTCAACAATGGGCATGCGCGCGCGTGTTCCGATCGTGCAAAAGTGAGTATGACGTGGTCGCCCTGGATTGGCAAATCATTGTGCAGCTCTGTTGAAGTTCTCACATCGACGTTCAAAGCCCGACATCACTGGTATGACAGGGCTCGACGGTGCGAGCCTGTGGCAGGCTGGCCGGCCCGCCGATAGGGCAAGAGTCGAAAGGCTGGCTTGGCAACCAGTCAAGTGTTGCGCTCCGATGGCCTGTTTCTTGCTGCTGCGTCAGCAGTTCGTTACTGCCGACGACGACTCACATGGAAGGGTTCATGGGTGGGGCAACGGAGACGCTTTACAGCGTGATCAGACGTCAGGGCATCACGCGTCGTAGTTTCCACAAATTCTGCAGTTTGACGGCCGCAAGCTTGGGACTTGGTCCGCTTGCCGCAAGCACTATTGCCGACGCCCTGGGGACCAAGCCGCGCGTCCCCGTGATCTGGCTGCACGGGCTCGAGTGCACCTGCTGCTCGGAAAGCTTCATCCGCTCGGCCCATCCGCTGATCAAAGACACGCTGCTGTCGATGATTTCGCTCGACTATGACGATACGATCATGGCGGCGGCTGGACACCAGGCTGAAGCCATCCTGGAGGAAGCCCGCGCCAAGTATAAAGGCAAGTATGTGCTTGCGGTCGAAGGTAATCCGCCGCTGAAGCAGGGGGGCATGTTCTGCATTGACGGCGGCAAGCCGTTCGTTGAAAAGCTCAAGTCGATGGCGGAAGAGCCGATGGCGATCATCGCTTGGGGCACGTGTGCGTCCTGGGGATGCGTGCAGGCGGCCAACCCCAATCCGACTGGCGCAGCGCCGATCGATCAGGTGATCAAGAACAAGCCGATCATCAAGGTACCCGGGTGTCCGCCTATCGCAGAGGTCATGAGCGGCTTGGTGACTTTCATCACGACGTTCGGAAAGCTTCCGGAGCTCGATCGCCAAGGGCGCCCAAAGATGTTTTATTCCGAGCGCATTCACGACAAATGCTATCGACGCTCCCATTTCGATGCCGGCCAATTCGTCGAAGAGTGGGACGATGAGTGCGCACGCAAGGGCTATTGCCTCTACAAGATGGGCTGCAAGGGGCCAACCACCTACAATGCCTGTTCGGCCCTTCGGTGGAACGACGGTGTTTCATTTCCGGTTCAATCCGGCCACGGCTGCCTCAGTTGCTCCGAGGACGGCTTTTGGGACAAGGGTTCGTTTTACGACCGACTCACGACCATCAAGCAGTTCGGCATTGAGAAGAACGCCGATCAGATCGGCATGGCTGCTGCCGGGGTTATTGGGCTGACCGTCGCCGCCCATGCGGCGGTCACCGCCGTGAAGCGGTTGACCAACAAGCCGGATCGCACAGCCCACAAAAGTAGCCGGAATTGAGAAGAGGGCGACGGTGGCCGGACAGATACCAAATGGGCACAATCTCGATCGCTCCGGCAAGCGAATTGTCATCGATCCATTGACGCGGATCGAAGGCCACCTGCGTGTCGAAGCCAATGTCGATTCCGACAACGTGATCCGCAATGCGGTTTCGAGCGGGACGATGTGGCGTGGCATCGAAGTCATCTTGCGCGGACGTGATCCGCGCGACGCCTGGGCGTTTACTGAGCGGATTTGCGGTGTATGCACCGGCACCCATGCGCTGACCTCCGTGCGCGCGGTTGAAAATGCGCTAGGGATCACCATTCCGGAGAATGCCAATTCGATCCGAAACATCATGCAGCTATGCTTGCTCGTGCATGATCATCTCGTGCACTTCTACCATCTGCACGCGCTCGATTGGGTCGACGTGGTCTCCGCGCTCAAAGCCGACCCCAAGTCGACCTCCGCGCTGGCGCAGTCCATCTCACCGTGGCCGTTGTCGTCCCCTGGCTATTTTAAGGATTTGCAGATCAGGCTGACTAAATTCTTCGGATCAGGGCAATTAGGTCCCTTCAAGAACGGTTATTGGGGGCATCCGGCCTACAGGCTGCCAGCGGAAGCGAACCTGATGGCCCTGGCGCATTATCTAGAAGCGCTCGACTTCCAGAAGGAGATCGTCAAAATCCAGGCCGTCTATGGCGGCAAGAATCCGCATCCGAACTGGCTGGTCGGCGGCGTGCCCTGCGCGATCAACATCGACGGAACTGGTGCGGTGGGTGCGATCAACATGGAGCGACTTAATCTCGTATCCTCGATCATCGACCGTTCGATCGAGTTTGTCGAGCAGGTCTATCTGCCCGACGTCGCAATGATCGGCTCGTTCTATAAGGATTGGCTCCATGGCGGCGGACTTTCAAGCAAAAGCGTAATGTCCTACGGCGACATCCTCGAAAACGCCAACGACTGTTCTGCGAACAATCTCAAGCTGCCGCGCGGCGTCATTCTTGATGGCAATCTCAAGGAGATATTGCCGATCGATCATAGTGATCCGGAGCAGATCCAGGAGTTCGTCACGCATTCGTGGTATCAATACCCGCGCGATTGCTGTGGACTGCATCCATGGGATGGCATCACCGAACCGAGTTTCGAGCTCGGGCCAAAAGCCAAGGGCAGTAAGACAGATATCAAGGAACTCGACGAAGGCGGCAAGTATTCGTGGATCAAAGCGCCGCGCTGGCGCGGCCACGCCGTCGAGGTCGGGCCTTTGGCGCGATACATCATCGGTTATGCGCAGGGCAAAGCCGAGTTCAAGGAGCCGGCCGACAGACTGCTCAAGGGACTCAATCTTCCCCTGACGGCGATGTTCTCGACGCTTGGCCGCACCGCGGCGCGGGCACTCGAATGTCAGTGGGCGGCGCATCAGCTGCGTTACTTCCAGGATAAGTTGGTCGTCCACATTAAGGCAGGCAATACGGCAACTGCCAATGTCACAAGATGGAAGCCGGAAAGCTGGCCCAAGGAGGCATGGGCTACGGTTTCACTGAGGCGCCGCGCGGTGCGCTTGGGCATTGGATCAGGATCAAGGACACAAAGATCGACAACTATCAATGTGTCGTGCCGACGACATGGAACGGATCTCCTCGCGATCCCAAGGGCAATATTGGCGCCTTTGAAGCCTCCCTGATCGGCACCCCGTTGGCCGATCCGCTGCGACCCCTGGAGATCTTGCGTACGATCCATTCCTTTGATCCGTGCCTGGCGTGCTCGACCCATGTCATGAGTCTTGACGGCCAAGAGATGGCTTCAGTCAATGTTCGTTAGGGACATGCGAAACGAGGCTCCGCAGCCCCCCGCTGCCGTCGATGCGGCACCGACCGAGCGCAGTATCGGCCGTCGCGGCGCCTACGTTTATGAAGCGCCGGTGCGACTGTGGCACTGGGTCAATGCGGCGGCCATTCTGATGCTGGCCCTAACCGGCTATCTGATTGGAACGGGCACACCGGCGATGTCGGGACAGGCAAGCGGCTATTTCCTGTTCGGCTATATCCGATTTGTGCATTTCTCTGCGGGATATGTGCTCAGCGTGGGCTTTCTTCTGCGCATTTACTCGGCTCTGATTGGAAATCGGCATGCCATGCAGATCTTTTACGTTCCGCTCTGGCGCGGGTGCTTTTGGCGCGAAGTGCACCACGAGATTCGCTGGTACGCGTTCCTTGCAGTTGAGCCCGACCGACGCGTCGGGCACAACCGCCTGGCTCAGCTCGCAATGTTCCTTATGTTTACGCAAACGATCACGTTCATGATCGTCACAGGCTTCGCACTTTATGGGCAGGGCGCCGGTAGCGACAGTTGGCAGGACAGGCTGTTCGGCTGGGTGTTTTCAATCTGGCCGAATAGCCAGGACGTCCATACCTGGCACCGTCTCGGCCTGTGGGTGATCTTGGTCTTTGTGCTGGTTCACATCTACGCGGTGATCCGGGAGGACATCATGTCGCGCCGGAGCATCTCCTCCATGATTTCGGGTGAGCGCGAGTTTCGCGATTGAATGGCACGCGGTTACTAGTTCCGGACAACAAGCAACGGATCCTTGTGCTTGGCATCGGCAATATCCTGTGGGCCGATGAGGGGTTCGGCGTGCGGGCGGTAGAGGAGTTCCATCGCCGCTATGTAGTCGCTGACAACGTCACCATCCTTGATGGCGGCACGCAGGGGCTCTACCTCGTGAGCTATCTTGAGCAGGCCGATTGCCTGATCGTGTTCGATGCCATCGACTTTGCACTCCCGCCCGGAGAGTTGAAGCTCATGCGGGATGCCGAGGTGCCAAAATTTTCTGCTGCCAAGAAGATAAGCCTACATCAGACCGGCTTTCAGGAGGTCTTGAGTGCGGCCGATCTGCTTGGCCGCTGCCCGCGACACCTCGCTCTCATCGGATGTCAGGCGCTGGACCTGGAGCATCGGGGCGGTCCGCTGACAGCTCCGGTGCGCTTCCAGATTGCGCCGGCGATTGAACTGGCTTGCAAACTCCTGGCACAGTGGGGCTCGCCGGCCACACTGCGAACGGCGCCGCTGCCTGCATCAGAACGGTTGTTGGCGAACAATATCGACCATGCAAGTTATGAGATGGGAGCGCAGCCGATCTAGCGGCTCGCGATTGATCATGTGCCTTGGTTTGCCAATGACGATTATTGAGACGGACGACATCACGGCACTTTGTGAGTACCGCAATGAACAGCGGCGTGTCTCGGTCGTGCTGCTCTACGGGGCCCCGGTCGGCGCCAGGGTGCTCGTTCATATCGATAGCGCCGTGCGGCTCTTGGATGAGGATGAAGCAAGGCTGATCTCGGAAGCACTCGACGCGCTTGACGCCAGCCGTAACGGCCAGGACTGCGATCCCTTCTTTGCAGACCTGATCGGTCGTGAGCCGCAATTGCCCGAGCACCTACGTTAGCGGTTCTGCTGCCGATGTTGCGGTGACTGCGCCTGCCCGCAAATCGATCAATCGCGCGCACCTTCTGCATGGAAAGGTCAAATGCTTCGATCGATTGATTCCAGTCTCCCTCACAGCGAGGCGATGATTGGCACGTGCCTTGCTACATCCCACCTAGCTCAAACTAAGGACTATCAGAAAGGAGCCTGATGAAGTTCCAGCCGACGCGGCATGATCTCGCACCCTGTCCGTCCGAGGTGGAGAGCGTCGGCGCGGATGCACGCCTGGTCACGCACGCTTCCGCGAACGCGCCCGAAGTGCTGCTGGCGGTCGATGCCGTACATTCGCGCCGGGCCATCCATGTCGCATTATGCCTTCCTGAATTGATCGAGGCTTTTCGGCGTCGCGTGCATGGCGCAGTGCCTGCGCATGCGTTAGCTGGAAAGCTGGTCGGACGGCTCGGCCTGCGTCGTCGATCGACGCTGATTTTGTGCCATCGGCACGATACGCTCTGCCTGATCGGCAGGCGTCTGGTCCGTTTGGTCAAGATCGACTGCATCCTCGTACCGATCGTTTGGCTGTACGCTGGTAGCATTTGTGCCGGCAATGCCTCCCGATAGATCCAACGGGACATCGCATCATGAAGACAGCGGTCCGGGTCGTATCCGAGGACGCCGAGCAGGTGGTGAGCAAGTCTGCCACGGGCACGGAAAGTCTCGATGTATTCCATAGCGGGCTGACGACTATGGAGGCGCTAGCCAAGCGCGCCCGGCGCGACGGCAACGAGCTTGCAAGGAACTATCCGAATGCCACGGTGCTGTTGTCGAATGTCGCCGCTGCCGCTCGCGGCCAGAGGCAGAGCACTCGGACGCAGCTGTACGGCCTCGCCAATCTCAGCGAGCTCGAGCGCAAGCTGATTGGCGAAGTGTTCGGCGAGGGCGAGGTCGCCGGCGTGGTTGCGTTGCCAGATGGCTCTTTTGCGCAACTCCGGGAGGCGGTCCTTGCGGGAATCTGGCGCGTGCGTATCGGGTCCGAGCCGACCCACGAATATGTTGAGGTTGGGGCAATCCCGCAGATTGTGCAGCGCGCCGCAACTGACCTAACGTCTGGCGATCTTGTGATTGGCGCGGCGCCGGACGGCGCCATCAACGTGCTCCCGGTGCTAGCGGAAATACGGGAGCGGGCGCGTGTCTGGCGGTCGGGCATGCGAGCGCATGTTATCAATCTGACGTTGCTGCCGATGAGTGCTGTGGACTTGGCATTCCTGCAGCAAGGTTTGGGCAATGGTCCGGTCCAGCTCATCTTCCGCGGTTACGGCACATGCCGCGTGCAGGCGACCGGGGTGAGGAACGTCTGGTCGGTGCAGTACTTCAATTCTTTGGACAACGTAATCCTTGATACGGTGGAGGTCGGAGACGTGCCGATCGTTGCCTTGGCTGCCGACGAGGATTTCGAGGACTCCGCCGAGCGCCTGCAGGAAATTATGGAGACATACTTCACATGAAGAACTCAAAGAATGCTTGGAATCCGGGGGATCTCGCAGATTGCGCGCGGACGGCTGCTGCCGACATGTCTTGTGCGAGCTAATGACGCAGCGGTGCATATGAGCTTCGCGATCGGCAACAAAATCGATGTCACGGTCTGGCTTGCTGCCGATGTAGTTGACGCGGTCGAGATCCTGCCGCGGGTCCGGCCACCGCTCGCGCGGCTGTTCGCTGGCAAACCGGCCTCGTTGCTGCTCAAACAGATCCCGCGGCTCTTGGCATTGTGTGCCGTTGCGCAGCAAGCGGCACTGCTGTCTGCGATCGAGACGGCGCGCGACGAAGCGATCAGCCCCACGACTAGGCAGCATCGTGTTACGCTGGTCGTCGCCGAGCGCATCGCGGAATTGCTGCGGAGCCTCTTGGTCGGACATCTTGCGCAGGACACCGCAAGTGCCGCCGCGATTCGCTCCGTGATGCGGGGAATGTCAGCACTAATCAGTAGCGGACAACGGGCCTGCGGTCCTGCTCGACGCGAAGCGACGGCGAGAATTGTGGCTGGGCTGGCCGCGATCGGCATGCCGAACGGAGATGGCGCGCCCAAGCCGGGCAGCCCACTGGCAATTCGCATAGCCGCGCTGGACGAGATCGACCTGAAATCGATCCGGATCGCGCACTCGTTCCTGTCCGCTGCCGACGACCGCAACATCATCGAACGGCTGCTCGGCGATGACCCGACATTTTGCCATTGTCCCGACCTTGGGGGCGTGCGCCCGAGACGGGTCCATGGGCACGCCAAATGACGCGTGATCGGCTCTGGCTGGGTCGGTCGGGTGCGGTCGAGCGGCTGAAGGCCAGAATTGCAGAAATCGTTCGGCTATGCGATTGGCTCAAGTCCGGTGCTCATATCGACTCGGCTGAGCCTGGGATCATCAAAAGCTACAGGTTGGGGCCGGGACGCGCCGCGACCGCGGTCGAATGCGCCAGGGGCAGGCTCTATCATGCGGTTGAGCTTGATCCTCAGGGCCAGATATGCCGCTTCGAATTTCTCGTTCCGACGGAATGGAATTTCCATAGAAACGGACCGCTTGTTCGGAACCTGCAGGGCGCGGTGCTGACGGCGAGACGGCATCGGAAAGCGGTTCGTGCGGTGATTGAATCGCTTGATCCCTGTGTCGGAGTCACACTCAGGTTTCGCAAGGTTGACGATGCATGAAATGGCGATTTGTCTGGGCATCATCCAAATCGTCGAGGAGGAGGTGCGTCACCGATCGTTGTCGCGGGTGCGGAGCATCTGTCTGGAAATCGGGGCGCTGAGCCATGTCGCGCCCGAAGCGATCAGGTTCTGCTTTGCTGTCGTTGCGACACGAACGATTACCGAAGGTGCAGCCCTTAAAATCCTCGAACTCCCGGGCATCGCCTGGTGCATCAGCTGTTCAAACAGCGTCGAAATTGCTCGCCGCGGTGAGCGCTGCCCTCGCTGCGGCAGCTATCAGTTGCAGGTAACCGGGGGCGATCAGATGCGAGTGAAAGAACTGGAGATCGATTGATGTGTACCGTTTGCGGTTGCAGCCAAGGGATGTCTTCGATCGAACTTGCCGGAGCGCGTGATCTGGAGAGCCAAGGCCGTTGCTATCCTCATGGGCAGGACGATTGCGAGCGCCATGACGCACATTGTCACGGCGACGAGAGCGTGCAGCATTCATCCCATGCCCGCCACAGCCGTGATCACAAACAGTATCAGACGGATGGTCGGCAAGCGCGTCTGAGCTGCGGCGCGGGCCCGGCTGGATTGAAGGTCGTGAACATGAACAGCGAACGCATCATTCGGGTCGAGCGGGACATCCTCGGCAAGAATAATGCGATCGCAGCCGACAACCGGACGCTCTTTGCGGCCGATGAGCTGCTGGTGTTTAATCTTATGTCGAGTCCCGGAGCAGGCAAAACCTCGCTGCTCGTCCGCGCCGTATCCGAGCTCAAGCGCAGCTATCCGACCGGAGTCATCGAGGGCGATCAGCAGACCTCAAACGATGCCGAACGCATTCGAGCGGCCGGCGTGCCAGCTATTCAAGTCAATACGGGTAAGGGCTGCCATCTCGATGCTGCAATGATTGGCGAGGCTTATCGCCGCTTGCCGCGGCTCACGCGCGGTATTCTCTTCATCGAGAACGTCGGTAACTTGGTCTGTCCCGCGGCCTTCGATCTTGGCGAGGCCTGCAAGATCGTTGTGTTGTCGATGACCGAAGGTGAAGACAAGCCGCTGAAATATCCCGATATGTTCGCGGCTTCTTCACTCATGGTGATCAACAAGATCGATCTAGCCTCATGGCTTGAGTGCGATCTGGACAAGACCATTGGATATGCCAAACGCGCCAATCCAAAGATCGAAGTGCTTACGGTTTCGGCCCGTACCGGCGAGGGTTTTGGCGCGCTCTACGCTTGGATTTATAGACAGGTGGCCCACCAAAGGCACGCCGTAGAGGACGCCAGGCGATGAGCGCCGCAACCATTTGCGACCGAACACGACTACGCGTGCGCGTGAGAGGGGCGGTGCAAGGGGTCGGCTTTCGTCCCTATGTCTATGGCCTCGCTACGCGGTACGGATTGGCAGGATTTGTCGTCAACGGCCCGGAGGGCGTCACAATCGAGGTCGAAGGTGGCCGTGCGTCGGAATTTGTTGCCACGTTGCCGCTCGAGGCGCCTCCGTTGGCACGCATCGAACACATCTGCGTTCAGGAGACGGCGCCGCTCGCGACAGAAGACTTTTCGATAGGCGCGAGCGAAGGCGGTAAATCGTCAACGCACATCATCGCCGACGCCGCGACCTGCGGGCAATGCCTCAGTGAGCTATTCGATCCAGAGAATCGCCATTACCTTTATCCCTTCATTAGCTGCTCTCATTGTGGTCCACGCTACACTATTGCCGGACGGCTCCCATACGATCGCAACAACACGGTGATGAAGGCGTTTAGGCTGTGCGCCGCCTGCACGGCCGAATATGCGGATCCGGCGAGCCGCAGGTTTCATGCGGAGGCGATCGCGTGTCCAGAATGCGGCCCTCGGCTTAGCCATGGGATCGACGCCATTGTCGCTGCAATCGCAGGCGGTCAAGTCGTAGCCATAAAGGGTCTCGGCGGTTACCAGCTCCTCTGCGATGCCCGTAACCAGGACGCTGTGCAGCGCCTGCGCAGCAGAAAGCAGCGCCGTCAGAAGCCGTTCGCAGTTATGCTCGGTTCCATAGAGCGCGTCAACGAGATCGCGGAAGCGAACGCTCTCGAGCTCGCGCTGCTCGAATCCGTAGCGCGGCCCATTGTCCTTCTAACTTCGCGCAAATGTCTGGCGCCCGCCATAGCGCCCGGCTTGTCTCGCGTTGGTGTCATGTTGCCGGTAGCCCCGCTGCATCATCTGATCTTTCATGCGCTTCGCCCGACAAGAGCATGGATTGCAGAACCAAGCCCGGTCATCGTCGTCACCAGTGCTAATCCTTGTAGCGAACCTCTCCTGATCGACAACGCGCAGGCGCTGCGCCGACTCGAGGCGATCGCCGATCTTGTCGTGACCCATGATCGGGATATTTTAACCCGTGCTGATGACTCCGTGGTCGCGGTGGTGGCTGGCCGCTCCCAATTCATTCGTCGCGCTCGTGGCTATGTTCCCGAACCGATCCGACTTGCGCAGTCTGTGCCGCCTGTGCTCGCCGTCGGCGGCGAGCTGAAATCGACCGTCACCATCACGCGCGACAACCAAGCGTTCGTCTCCCAACATATTGGCGACCTCAATACGCCCGAAGGCATCCGTGTGTTCGAGGGGACGATCCGGCACCTCGCATCGATCCTTGACGTAGAGCCTGTCGTCACCGCCCATGATCTGCATCCCGACATGGCATCCACCCGCTTTGCGCAAGCAAGCGGCCGCGCGCTAATTGCGGTCCAGCACCACCACGCACACGCTGCCGCCGTGATCGCTGAACATGGTCATGCGGGACCGGCGCTTGCTCTGGTGCTCGACGGCCATGGTTTTGGCTCGGATGGCGGTAACTGGGGTGGCGAGCTATTGTTGTGCGAAGGCGCGATGTGCCGGCGCATCGGTCATCTCGCGCCGCTGCAAATACCTGGTGGTGATCGCGCAGCCCGCGAGCCGTGGCGCATGGCGAGCGCGATACTACACTGGCTCGGACGGGGTAACGAAATCGCGCCGCGCTTTGCAGGGCAACGGCAAGCTGGATGTATGTCGGCCTTGCTCGATCAGTCGGGCGGGGCCACCACGACCAGCGCGGGCCGGTTATTCGACGCGGTGGCGGCGCTGCTGGGGATTGTGAGTTGGCAGAGCTATGAAGGGGAAGCCGCGATCAAGCTCGAGGCGCTAGTGCGGCGGACTGCGATTCTAGAGGCCGGATGGGCGATCGATGGTGGCGTGCTGTCGCTTCGTCCGCTGTTTGCGCGGTTGATTGCAGACGACATTGACGCCGCGGGTGGAGCCGGCCTGTTTCATGGCACCTTCGCCGCCGCCTGCGTTGACTGGGTCATGCGCTCCGCGCGGACAACCGGCGTCAATACCGTCGTTCTGAGCGGGGGCTGCTTTCAGAACGCGGTACTGATGGATGAAATCTGGCGCGGGTGCTGCGCTGCCGGCCTGACCCCGCTGGTGCCACAGCGGGTGCCCCCCAACGATGGTGGTTTGAGCCTTGGCCAAGCCTGGATTGCCGCTCTGCAGATTGCTGAACAGTCGTCCGCCAGCGAAGGGAGAGCCTGATATGTGTCTTTCGGTTCCAGCAAAGGTCGAAAAAATTCTTCCCGACCACATGGCCGTCGTGTGCATCGATGGTGTTAGCCTGGAGATATCGATTGCTCTTATCGACGAGCTCGACGTCGGCGATCACGTCCTTGTTCATGTTGGGTATGCGCTGGCCAAGATCGATCCGATAGAAGCCAAGCGCACGCTGAATCTCCTGCAGGAGCTAGGCAGAGCGGGGCAGGAACTCCGGTCATGAAGTATGCTGACGAATTTCGCGACAAGACCATTGCGCAGGGGCTCGCCGCTGCGATTAAGGCCGAAGCCGATCGGCAAAAAGCCTATCGGTTCATGGAATTCTGCGGCGGACACACTCATGCGATATCACGCTATGGCCTTGAGGATCTGCTGCCCGCGAATGTGCGCATGATCCACGGGCCCGGTTGTCCGGTCTGTGTTCTACCTGCCAGCCGGATCGACATGGCGATTCGTCTCGTCGAGCGGCCGGAGGTCACCCTTTGCGTCTACGGCGACCTGATGCGGGCGCCTGGCTCGCAAGGACAGTCCCTGTTGCGAGCCAAGTCGCTCGGCGCAGACATCCGGATGGTCTACTCGACGCTCGACGTTATCCGGATCGCCGAACAGGCGCCGGGTCGCGAGGTTGTGTTCTTTGCCATCGGATTTGAGACCACCACTCCGCCGACGGCCGTGATGATCCGGATAGCCGAGCAGAAGCGGCTGAGGCGCCTTAGCGTGTTCTGCAACCACGTGCTTACACCCTCTGCGATGCAGAGCATTCTTAAGAACCCGAAGATCCGCAATATCGGAGGGACCGCAATCGATGGTTTCGTCGGGCCTGCACATGTCAGCACGATCATCGGGACGCAGCCTTACGAGCTCCTGGCGGAACAATTCGGCAAGCCGATCGTGATCGCCGGATTTGAACCGCTCGACGTGATGCAGGCGATCCTGATGCTGGTGCGGCAGGTGAACGAAGACCGCTATGACGTGGAGAACCAATACAGCCGTGCAGTAAGGCGTGAAGGCAATCGGCGCGCCAAGGACGAGGTCTCGCAGGCATTCGAATCGCGTGAGCAGTTCGAATGGCGCGGGCTCGGTTTCGTACCAAATAGTGGACTGAAGCTGAAGCAGGCCTATGCGCGGTTCGACGCGGAGGCGCGTTTTGCGATGCACGAACTGCGTGTCGCCGACAATCCGGCGTGCGAGTGCTGCGCCATCCTGCGCGGCGCCAAGCGGCCAGTCGACTGCAAGCTGTTTGGAACCCTCTGCACGCCGGAAACTCCCATAGGATCCTGCATG
Organism: Bradyrhizobium sp. USDA3010; assembly: GCF_056429065.1. Lineage (NCBI taxonomy): Bacteria > Pseudomonadati > Pseudomonadota > Alphaproteobacteria > Hyphomicrobiales > Nitrobacteraceae > Bradyrhizobium > Bradyrhizobium sp. USDA3010. The sequence continues at coordinate 45,988 of NZ_JBWJZD010000036.1, read as the reverse complement.
GTCTCATCGGAAGGCGCGTGTGCGGCGTATTGGACATATGGCCGGGTTCGCGATGATCAGGTGAGGCAAACGTCATGAGCGTACAGGGCTATCAACGCAAGCTCGATCTCGAGAACGGACGCGTTGATCTTTCCCATGGGGCCGGGGGACGAGCCATGGCACAGCTGATTTCCAGCCTTTTTCACCGAGCCTTCGGTAATGAATGGCTTGCCCGCCGCAATGATCAGTCGGCCTTTGACGTTGCGACGGGTAAGATGGTGATGACCACCGACGGTTATGTGGTTTCGCCGCTGTTCTTTCCCGGCGGCAATATCGGCTCACTCGCTGTGCACGGGACGATTAACGACGTCGTGATGTCCGGCGCGCGGCCCCTCTATCTGTCGGCCAGCTTCATCATCGAGGAGGGTTTCCCGCTGTCTGATCTGAAGACGATTGCGGATTCGATGGGCGCGGCAGCGCGCGGCGCGGGCGTTTACATCATTGCCGGGGACACTAAGGTCGTCGAGCGCGGCAAGGCCGATGGTCTGTTTATCGCCACGACCGGGATCGGGGCTCTGGCCCATGAGTTCGATCTCTCCGCCGATAAGGCCATGGTCGGGGACCGTGTGCTGGTGTCCGGCAGCCTTGGCGACCATGGCGTGGCAATCATGACAAAACGCCAGAACGTCGCGTTTCAAACCGAGATCGTGTCGGATTCCGCGGCGTTGCATGACCTTGTCGCGGTCATGATTGCGGCTGGCGGCGCCGGCATCCGGGTGATGCGCGACCCAACGCGCGGGGGTCTTGCGGCAACCCTCAATGAGATTGCGCATCAATCGGGCCTTGGCTTCCGTCTACAGGAAGCAGCCATTCCGGTGAAGCCCGCGGTTGCGGCGACCTGCGAACTCCTTGGGCTTGATCCGATCCATGTCGCCAATGAGGGCAAGCTCGTTGCGATCGTCGCGCCCGATTTGGCCGCCGCAGTGCTTGCAGCTATGAAGGCGCATCCGCTCGGACGCGATGCTGCTGATATTGGCGAGACGGTAGCTGACGATCACAAATTTGTGCAGATAGCGACCAGTTTCGGCGGCGGACGGATCGTCGATTGGTTGTCAGGCGAACAGTTGCCTCGGATTTGTTGAACAATCCACGCCCATTTGCGACAAGCATGAAGGCGTCAAGCGTGCGCATCTAGGAATCAGATTGATGATCAATGGTCATTTGTCCATCAGCGGTGGCAAGCAATCCAGCCGCTGGGCAAATCCTGCCTCACTGGCAGACTACGTTGTTCGTTCTTTAACAAGGTCGGCAAGACTGGAATCGTTGTTGCGATTAAGCGCGTCATCTCCATCGCGGAGTACGACGGTTAAGCTTAGCGAGCACGGTCGCTCAACCCATTCGGCATCGAAAACCTGCACGGCTGGTCAAAGATCGCTGAATTCCTGCGCAATTTGGGCTGCTGCGTCGCAATATCGCTGCGCTCTTTCAATTAGAAAGGCGCACTAGGCAGGGAGTTTGCAAATGAAGGTCGGAGTTCCCAAGGAAATCAAGGCACACGAATATCGCGTGGGCCTGACCCCTGGAGCCGTCCGCGAATACGCGGCAGCGGGCCACCGCGTAATGATCGAAACCAATGCCGGCGCCGGCATTGGCGCAACCGATAACGATTATCGCAGCGCCGGCGCAGCGATTCTGGATTCTGCAGTTGAGGTATTCGCATCGAGCGAAATGATCGTGAAGGTCAAGGAACCTCAGCCGTCCGAATGGAGCCAGCTGCGGGAGGGCCAGATCCTGTTCACATATCTGCATCTGGCGCCGGACCCGGAGCAGGCCAAGGGGCTTCTAAAATCGGGTTGCACCGCGATCGCCTATGAGACCGTGACTGATGGGCATGGTGGTCTTCCGCTGCTGGCTCCGATGAGCGAAGTCGCAGGTAGGCTCGCGGTCGAAGCGGCGGGTAGCGCCCTAAAGCGCAGTGCAGGCGGACGAGGGCTGTTGATCGGTGGCGTGCCCGGTGTTCAGCCGGCCCGCATCGTGGTGATCGGTGGTGGCGTCGTTGGTACGCACGCGGCACGGATGGCGGTCGGTCTGGGTGCAGAGGTGAGCATCATCGACCGCTCGATACCTCGGTTGCGCGAGTTGGATGAGCTATTCGAAGGGCGCGTTCGAACCAGGTTTTCGACCATCGAAGCTGTGGAGGAAGAGGTATTTGCGGCCGATGTTGTGATTGGTGCCGTGCTCGTTCCAGGTGCGAGTGCGCCGAAGCTAATCTGCCGGAGCATGCTGAGCTCGATGCGTAAGAGGGCCGTGCTTGTGGATGTCGCTATCGATCAGGGCGGCTGTTTTGAGACGTCGCACCCAACCACTCACGCCGATCCAACCTATGAAGTGGATGGCATCATTCATTATTGCGTGGCCAATATGCCCGGCGCCGTGCCGCTCACCTCGAGCCAGGCACTAAATAACGCCACGCTGCCGTTTGGCTTGGCTCTGGCCAACAAAGGGTTTTCCGCCGTGGTGGAAAATCCGCATTTGCGTGCAGGCCTCAACGTCCATCGAGGCCGGCTGACTTACAAGGCGGTGGCCGACAGTCTCGGGCTCCCGTTCTCACCGATCGAGCAGGCTGCAGCCTGATCCCAGAGGCCCCTACGGGCGTTTCCTCCCTGACTTGGGCCACCCTCCGGGGTGGCTTTTTTTCGGCTCTATCAATCTGCTGGGGTCCGCTGAGATTTATTTGCGACGCCGATCGCGGCCGTAATCTGCGAGATTTGAACATTTGCGTGCGCCGGCTCGGCCAGGAGGCCCTCGATCACCGGAGCGGTTCCATTTAGTGCCATCGCGACGATTTTTCTGGTTGCGATATGGAGACGTTGCTTGAGCCGATGACGACGTCGCCCGATTGACATCGTGGTGCCTTCGCTGCCGCTGTCTGGGCGAGCAGAACCATCACCAGAGGGCGATCTGCGATCCCCCCGAGACGGTGGCACGGCTACAATCGATACCACTTCAAAAGCGCTCCGCCGTCACGTCAGGTCGAGCCGAGCTGCTTCTTATTGGCGAACCCCTTCACATGATCGCTGGCTATCGCGAATCTCGACAATGCGCAAGCTACGAGATCAAGCAGCTGCGATGCCGATTGTAGGGTTTACGACACCTGGTCGAGGCGGCGGCTTGCGCTATCGAAAGTAGCCAAGACAAATCAAGCACAAGACTCCTTGGCATGAGACTTGAAGGCAAGGCGTAATCTCGCACCTTTGCTTATGGAATCGTAGTGATGGCCTACAAGATAATCGCGTCACAATGCACGGTCTGTGGTGCGTGTGAGTACGAATGCCCTAACGCCGCGATCAGCCTGAAGAACGACATATATGTGATCAATCCGAGCCAGTGCACTCAATGTGAAGGGCATTTTGATGCGCCGCAATGCGCCGTCGTTTGTCCGGTGCCTGATACCTGTGTGCCGGCATAGATCGAGTAGCCGACGGGCGGCACTCCGGCGCGAAACATGATCGAAACCCTATCGAGGGCGGCTCCCTTTTGGGTTCGTCTCCTGGTTCTTTCACACCCTGGCCTCGAGTCGGCCGTGACTTGCGCGATCCGCTCGGAGGAGAGGCGACGCGATCATCGCCATCGGGGATCGTCCATGCGCGAATGGAGTAAGCAATGGTAGCTGTACAAGAGACGGTCGAGCGCGTCCGGCGCATCGACGTCGACCAGTATCGTTATGGATTTGAGACGCTGATCGAGTCCGACAAGGCCCCGAAAGGCCTGTCGGAAGACACCGTCCGCTTCATCTCCGCAAAGAAGAATGAGCCGGCTTGGATGCTGGAATGGCGCCTGGAAGCGTATCGCCGCTGGCTGACCATGACCGAGCCGACCTGGGCGCGCGTCAACTATCCGAAGATCGACTACCAGGACATCTACTACTACGCGGCGCCGAAGCCGAAGAAGACGCTGTCCTCGATCGACGAGATCGATCCGGAAATCCTCAAGACCTATGAGAAGCTCGGCATTCCCCTGCGCGAGGTCGCGATCCTGGAAGGCGTCGAGCCGCCGCTCGGTGGCGAGCAGGCGCCGAACCGCAAGATCGCGGTCGACGCGGTGTTCGATTCGGTGTCGGTCGCGACCACCTTCCAGAAGGAGCTGAAGGCGGCCGGCGTGATCTTCATGCCGATCTCCGAGGCGATCCGCGAGCATCCCGAGTTGGTGCAGAAATATCTCGGCACCGTGGTGCCGACCTCGGACAACTATTTCGCGACGCTGAACTCGGCGGTGTTCTCCGACGGCTCGTTCGTCTACGTGCCGCCGGGCGTGCGCTGCCCGATGGAGCTGTCGACCTATTTCCGCATCAACGAGCGCAACACCGGCCAGTTCGAGCGCACGCTGATCATCGCCGACAAGGGTTCCTACGTCTCCTATCTCGAAGGCTGCACCGCGCCGCAGCGCGACGAGAACCAGCTGCACGCCGCGGTGGTCGAGCTCGTCACGCTCGACGATGCCGAGATCAAGTATTCGACGGTGCAGAACTGGTACCCGGGCAATTCGGAAGGCAAGGGCGGCATCTACAATTTCGTCACCAAGCGCGGCGACTGCCGCGGCAAGAATTCGAAGATCTCCTGGACCCAGGTCGAGACCGGTTCGGCGATCACCTGGAAATATCCGAGCTGCATCCTGCGCGGCGACAATTCGAGCGGCGAGTTCTACTCGATCGCGATCTCGAACGGCTTCCAGCAGGTCGATAGCGGCACCAAGATGATTCACCTCGGCAAGAACACGTCGAGCCGGATCATCTCCAAGGGCATCGCCGCCGGCAAGTCGCAGAACACCTATCGCGGCCTCGTCAGTGCGCACCGCAAAGCCACCGGCGCGCGCAACTACACCGCCTGCGACTCGCTCCTGATCGGCGACAAATGCGGCGCGCACACTGTGCCCTATGTCGAGGCCAAGAATTCCTCGGCGACGTTCGAGCACGAAGCGACGACGTCGAAGATTTCCGAGGACGTGCTGTTCTACTGCTTGCAAAGAGGCTTGAGCGAGCAACAGGCCATCGGCCTTGTCGTCAACGGTTTCGCGAAAGATGTCCTGCAAAAGCTTCCGATGGAGTTCGCAGCGGAGGCGCAGAAGCTGATCTCGATCTCTCTCGAGGGGTCTGTCGGATAACCAAACGTCCCGCGAACCCGGCTCACCGTTCCGAACGACGCATTTTGAGGGATCAGATCGAAAATGACACTGCTCGAAATCCAAGATCTGCATGTTGGTGTCGACAGTCGCGAAATAATCCGTGGCCTCGATCTTATGGTCAATGCGGGCGAAGTGCACGCGATCATGGGGCCGAACGGCTCCGGAAAATCAACGCTGTCTCATGTCATCGCCGGCAAGCCCGGCTATGAAGTCACCGGCGGCCAAATCCTGTTCAAGGCCGAAGACCTGCTGGAGATGGAGACCGATGAGCGCGCCGCCAAGGGCGTGTTCCTGGCGTTCCAGTACCCGGTCGAGATCCCCGGCGTCACCACCATGAACTTCCTGCGCACGGCACTGAACGCCCAGCGCAAGGCGCGCGGCCAAGGCGAATTCTCCACGCCCGAATTTCTGAAAAAGGTCCGTGAAGTGGCCGAGTCGCTCAACATCACCCGGGACATGCTCAAGCGCGGCGTCAATGTCGGCTTCTCGGGCGGCGAGAAGAAGCGCAACGAGATCCTGCAGATGGCGTTGTTTGAGCCGAGTCTATGCATCCTGGACGAGATCGATTCCGGTCTCGATATCGACGCGCTGCGTATCGTCGCCAGCGGCCTCAACGGCCTGCGTTCGCCGGAACGTGCGATGATCGTGATCACCCACTATCAGCGGCTCCTTCATTACATCGTGCCCGATTATGTGCACGTGATGTCGAAAGGCCGCATCGTGAAGAGCGGCGGCAAGGAACTCGCGCTGGAACTCGAGGCCTGTGGCTACGCCCAGTTCGAAACCGCGGCCTGACGGCTCAAGGGACTTCCCCATGAAGCAAGTATTGGCTAAGGCCGATGCCGGGTGCGCAACGAGCAATGTTCTCGCAGCAGCGCTCGGACGGCTGCCTGGCGCGGGCCTCGTCCCCCATATCCGTGCGAGGGCATTCGAAGCCTATGAGCGCGCCGGCCTGCCGCATCGGCGCATGGAGGCCTGGAGATACACGGATCTGCGTGCCCTGATCGGCGAGGTGTTGCCACTCGCTCCGCGACCGGATGCGGCGGCGCTGGCGCGCGCAAAGGCGTCGGCCAGACGAGTGGCTGTCGATCATGCGGTCAAATTGGTCTTGGTGGACGGCATATTCGCGCCCGAGCTATCGGATCTCGGCGAGCTGCAAAATGAGCTCCATGTGCAGTCACTGCGAGAGGTGTTGGAGAACTCGGGTACTGGCGCAATGGCCGGTTTGGTGCTTTCGACGACGGACGATGCGGTGATCTCGCTCAATGCGGCAATGGCCAGAGATGGTCTGGTGATTACGATTGCCGAAGGCAACACGATTAAACGCCCAGTTCAAATCGTTCAGGTCGCAACCGGATCCTCGGTGTCCGCTTTTACACGCTCATATCTGCAGCTCGATAAAGGGGCGCATGCGGCCGTAATGCAAAGTTTCATCTCGGCCGAAGGCTCAAGCGGCTATCAGGCCAACGATGTGCTAATTGCCCTGGTTGGGGACGAGGCGAGCCTTTCGCACATCCGGGTAGCGGCCGACGCCGCTGATGCGGTGAACATCTCATCGGGGATCATCGCGGTCGGCACCAGAGCTAAGCTCGATCTCTTCAGCATGACGTGCAGCGGCTCCATCAATCGCTATCAGGGATTCGTGACGCTGGGCGGCGAGGGATCCAAGCTCTCTGCGAACGGGGTTAATCTCATCAAAGATAAACTGCACGCCGACACAACAATCGTGGTCGACCACGCCGTGCCGCATTGCACCAGTCGGCAGAAGTTCCGCGCGGTCGTTGATGATTGGGGCCGCTCGGTGTTTCAGGGCCGAATCGTCGTTCGTCCCGCCGCCCAGAAGACCGACGCCAGCCTGTCGACGCGAGCGTTGCTCTTATCCGATCAGGCCGAGGCGGACAATAAGCCAGAACTTGAAATCTCGGCCGACGACGTGACCTGCGGCCACGGAGCGACCTCAGGAGCGCTGGATGGCAATCTCGTATTCTATCTGCGCGCGCGGGGGCTATCCGAGAAGGATGCGCAGATGTTGCTCATTAAAGCGTTCATTGGAGAGTCGATTGAGGAGATCGCTGCCGATAACCTGCGCGATTTTGTGGCCGCGCAAGCTGAACACTGGCTGCGGCGATGAGCGAACATCCCGCGGTCAGCGATGGTCGTTACGAGGTCGACCGTCTGCGTAGTGACTTTCCGGCGCTGGCCATGACCGTGTACGGCAAGCCGCTCGTCTACCTCGATAACGCTGCGTCCGCGCAAAAGCCAAAGGCGGTACTTGACCGCATGATGCAGGTGTACTCCAGCGAATATGCCAACGTTCATCGCGGCTTGCACTATCTCGCCAATGCGGCGACCGAGGCCTATGAAGGCGCCCGTGCCAAGGTGGCGCGGTTTGTGAACGCGCATTTGAACGAAGAGATCATCTTCACCCGCAGCGCCACCGAGGCAATCAATCTGGTCGCGCAGACTTTCGGTCGTGAGCGCATCAGCCCGGGTGATGAGATCGTTCTGTCAATTTTGGAACACCACTCCAATATTGTGCCATGGCATTTTCTTAGGGAACGGCTCGGTGCAGTGATCAAATGGGCACCAGTGGATGATGCCGGTAACTTGTTGCTCAATGAATTTGAACGACTGCTGACCTCGCGCACCAAGATGGTCGCAATCACACAGATGTCGAACGTGCTCGGCACGGTCTTGCCGGTGAAAGACCTGGTGAGGGTCGCACATGCTCGTGGTATCCCGGTGCTGGTCGACGGTTCACAGGGATGCGTCCATCTGAGCGTCGACGTCTGCGACATTGATTGCGATTTCTACGTCATGACCGGCCACAAACTCTATGGTCCGACCGGAATCGGCGTGCTTTACGGCAAATCCGAGCATCTGGCATCGATGACGCCCTTCAATGGCGGCGGCGAGATGATCCGCGAGGTCTCGCGTTCCGGTGTCATTTATGGGGATCCGCCGCACCGGTTCGAAGCAGGTACGCCGCCGATCGTCGAGGCGATCGGGTTGGGCGCAGCCGTGGATTACATCAATTCAATAGGCAAGGCGCAGATCCGCAAGCACGAGAGCGCACTGCTCGCTTACACGCAAGAGCAGCTCGGGGACATCAACTCCGTGCGCATGGTCGGGGCGCCGGCCGAGAAGGGGCCGATCATCTCGTTTGATGTGAAAGGTGCGCATGCGCACGATATTGCCACCGTCCTCGATCGCGCCGGTGTAGCGGTGCGGGCGGGGGCTCACTGCGCGATGCCGCTGCTCAAGCGCTTCGGCGCACTGGCAACATGCCGTGCGTCCCTTGGACTTTACAACACCCGCGAAGAAATTGATGTGCTCGTGCGCGCACTTATCAAGGCGCGCCAGCTATTCGCGTGATCGGCGAGCGTGCTGCGTCGGGGTGAGAGGGAGCCTGCATTGAGCTGCGAAGTAGAATGACGTCGTGCCCCTGAGCATCATCGTCATCGCAGAAGGTCAACACCTGAGGTCTCGGCAAGCAAAGTTCGCATTGGCAAGCCTGGTTGGCCAGGGCACCTCGCAGCTGCTTTTGTTTTGCGTCCGCCTTCGTCGAGCGCGGGGGCCGTAGTGCTCCGGCAGGTCGCCCCATCGCGCACCCGAACGCACGACTCAAAAGATGCCATTAAGCACGCGACGGACATTTACGCGCTGAACGCCCCGCGGCTTGTTCGGCAGCATCGGTTTGATGGCGGTCCATTCGCAATCGCTGAGTTCGTAGCGCATGATTCGATTCTTTGCGTTATTTCGTCGCGCTGCGGAATTTGGTCGCTATCGGGCCATAGCGGATTCTGGCAAGCCGTCCGCCCGGCAGGTTTATGGGTTCACGTCTAGAACGAAAACACGCGCTGATAGCTGAGCGGGGCCATTTCGCGCATAGCTCCCCCTTGTTCCGTTTCGAACAGGTCAAACCAAGAAGCCTCCGAGCAAAGCGTGATGTCGCCTTCGTAACAACGGCGTTGCCCCCGCGCGAGACGCGCTAACTGCCGTTAATCGTTATGGGTTTTGTGTTCGCGAAGCGCTGGCATGCTGGTTGCAAAAGTTCTGGTCAGAAGCCGCTCTTGCAACAGCTAACCTTGAGGACATCAGATGAGTCTCGCCACGACCCAGAGTATCGCAGATATCAGGGCTCGCAACAAACAGCTGATCGAGGAGGTGCTGAAGGTCTATCCGGAGAAAACCGCGAAAAGGCGTGCCAAGCACCTCAACGTTCACCAGGCCGGCAAGTCCGACTGCGGGGTGAAGTCCAACATCAAATCCATACCCGGCGTGATGACGATCCGGGGCTGCGCCTATGCGGGATCCAAGGGCGTGGTTTGGGGGCCTATCAAGGACATGGTCCATATCAGCCATGGTCCTGTTGGCTGCGGCCAGTATTCGTGGGGATCGCGCCGCAACTATTACGTTGGTACGACGGGTATCGATAGCTTCGTGACCCTGCAATTCACCTCCGACTTCCAGGAAAAGGATATCGTATTCGGTGGTGACAAGAAGCTTGTCAAAGTTCTTGACGAAATCCAGGAGCTGTTTCCCCTCAACAACGGCATCACCATCCAATCGGAATGCCCGATCGGACTGATCGGCGACGATATCGAGGCTGTCTCAAGAACCAAATCCAAGGAGTATGGAGGCAAGACCATCGTGCCGGTCCGCTGCGAGGGTTTTCGTGGCGTGTCGCAGTCACTAGGTCACCACATTGCCAACGACGCGGTGCGTGACTGGATCTTCGACAAGCTCGAGCCCGACGGCGCACCAAAGTTCGAGCCGACGCCTTACGATGTTGCAATCATCGGCGACTACAATATCGGCGGTGATGCCTGGTCATCGCGAATTCTGCTGGAGGAAATGGGCCTGCGGGTGATCGCGCAGTGGTCCGGGGACGGTTCACTCGCTGAACTCGAGGCAACTCCGAAAGCCAAGCTCAACCTTCTGCATTGCTACCGTTCAATGAACTACATCTCCCGCCACATGGAAGAGAAATTCGGCATCCCCTGGTGCGAATACAACTTCTTCGGACCTTCAAAGATCGCAGAATCGCTGCGGAAGATTGCGGCCTATTTCGACGACAAGATCAAGGAAGGGGCCGAGCGGGTGATTGAAAAGTACCAGCCGCTGGTCAACGCGGTGGTTGCGAAGTATCGCCCGCGCCTGGAGGGCCGAACGGTCATGCTGTACGTCGGCGGGCTTCGTCCGCGTCATGTGATTGGCGCCTACGAAGACCTCGGGATGGAAGTCGTGGGCACCGGATACGAGTTTGGCCACAACGACGATTATCAGCGCACCGCTCAGAACTACGTAAAGGACAGCACGCTGATCTATGACGACGTCAATGGCTACGAGTTCGAGCGCTTCGTCGAAAAGCTCCAGCCTGACCTCATCGGCTCGGGCATCAAGGAAAAATACGTGTTCCAGAAGATGGGCGTGCCGTTCAGGCAGATGCATTCCTGGGACTATTCGGGTCCATATCACGGCTATGACGGCTTTGCGATCTTTGCGCGCGACATGGACATGGCTGTCAACTCGCCTGTCTGGAAAAAGACGAAGGCGCCCTGGAAGGAAACGCCGAGGGCCAAGCTCTTGGCTGCAGAATAGGGCAACAAGTCTCGCTCTCAGCGGAGAGCGGGGCGGTCAATTTCGATAGTAAAAGGATCTTAATAATGGCGCAAAGTGCCGAGCACGTGCTCGATCATCTCGAACTGTTCCGCGGTCCAGAATACCAGCAGATGCTGGACAAGAAGAAGATGTTCGAGGATCCCCGCGAGCCCGCCGAAGTCGAGCGTATCAAGGAATGGACGAAAACGCCGGAGTACCGCGAGAAGAATTTTGCGCGGGAGGCGCTAACGATAAACCCGGCCAAGGCCTGCCAGCCGCTTGGCGCCGTATTCGCCTCCGTCGGCTTTGAAGGCACGCTGCCTTTCGTTCACGGCTCGCAAGGCTGCGTGGCCTATTATCGCAGCCATTTGTCGCGACACTTCAAGGAGCCGTGTTCCTGCGTCTCTTCGTCGATGACGGAGGACGCTGCTGTATTCGGTGGCCTGAACAACATGATCGACGGGCTCGCCAACAGCTACAACATGTACAAACCCAAGATGATTGCGGTCTCCACGACCTGCATGGCTGAGGTGATCGGCGATGACCTGAACGCCTTCATCAAGACGTCCAAAGAGAAGGGCTCGGTTCCGGCGGAGTTCGACGTGCCGTTCGCCCACACGCCGGCCTTCGTCGGCAGCCACGTCACCGGCTACGACAACGCGCTCAAGGGCATCTTGGAGCATTTTTGGGACGGCAAGGCCGGAACGGTGCCGAAGCTGGAGCGCAGGCCGAACCAGGCCATCAACATCATCGGCGGTTTCGATGGCTATACCGTCGGAAACCTTCGCGAGATCAGGCGCATCCTGGAACTGATGGGAATCCAGCACACCATACTCGCCGACAACTCCGAAGTCTTCGACACCCCGACAGATGGCGAGTTCCGGATGTATGACGGTGGCACCACGCTGGAAGACGCAGCCAACGCCGTTCACGCCAAGGCGACAATCTCCATGCAGGAGTGGTGTACGGAGAAAACGTTGCAATTCGTGGCCGAGCATGGTCAGGATGTCTTGTCCTTCAACTACCCGATTGGCTTATCCGCGACGGATGACTTGCTGGTGGCGTTATCGCGGATCGGCGGCAAGGACATTCCGGAGCAACTCGCACGAGAGCGCGGCCGCTTGGTCGATGCCATCGCCGATTCCAGTGCGCATATCCATGGCAAGAAGTTCGCGATCTATGGTGATCCGGATCTCTGCTACGGGGTAGCTGCCTTTCTGCTCGAACTGGGCGCCGAGCCAACCCATGTGCTTTCCACCAACGGCAACAAGGCATGGCAGACAAAAATGGCGGCGCTGCTTGCAAGCTCGCCGTTTGGGCAGAGCTGCCAAGTCTACCCTGGCCGGGACCTCTGGCACTTGCGCTCGCTCCTATTTACCGAGCCGGTCGATTTTCTGATTGGCAACACGTACGGCAAGTACCTCGAGCGTGACACTGGAACGCCACTGATCCGAATTGGCTTTCCAGTCTTTGATCGGCATCACCATCACCGCTCGCCCGTTTGGGGTTATCAGGGTGGCCTGAATGTGCTGGTCAAGATCCTCGACAAGATCTTCGACGAAATCGACAAGAAGACTAACCTTCTTGGCAAAACCGACTACAGCTTCGACATCATTCGTTGATGACGAATGGTGCACGTGCCATCGCCGAATCCGGCGATGGCACAAACGCATTAAACCTTTCAATTGGCTTCCGCTGAGGGGAAAACGGATGAGTTCGCTGGCGGCCACGGTCCAGAATATCTTCGACGAGCCGGGCTGCGCCAAGAATGGCAGTAAGTCGAAGGCTGATCGCAGGAAGGGCTGCACCAGGCAACTGCAGCCGGGCAGTGCTGCGGGCGGCTGCGCCTTCGACGGTGCCAAGATCGCGCTGCAGCCGTTTACCGATGTCGCTCACTTGGTGCACGGTCCGATTGCGTGCGAAGGCAACTCCTGGGACAATCGCGGCTCGGCGTCGTCTGGCCCAAATCTGTGGCGGACCGCATTCACAACCGACCTGAACGAAACCGATATCGTATTCGGAGGCGAGCAGCGGCTGTGCAAGGCAATCACAGAAATCATCAATAAGTGGGACCCTCCCGCGATCTTCGTCTATCAGACTTGCATCCCGGCGATGATCGGCGACGATATCGATGCGGTTTGCAAGGCTGCGTCTCAAAGGTTCGGCAAGCCAGTTATCCCGATCAATTCCCCAGGGTTCGTTGGCTCCAAAAACCTGGGTAACAAGCTCGCCGGCGAGGCCCTGCTCGAACATGTCATCGGAACGCAGGAGCCGGACTACACAACGCCGTACGACATCAACCTGATCGGAGAATACAACCTGTCAGGAGAGCTCTGGCAAGTGAAGCCATTGCTGGACGAGCTCGGAGTCCGGATTCTTTCCTGCATCTCTGGCGACGGAAAGTATCGCGCGGTCGCTTCTTCTCATCGTGCGCGGGCGGCGATGTTGGTATGCTCAAAATCTATGATCAACGTCGCACGCAAAATGACGGAACGCTACGGGATCCCGTTCTTCGAGGGGTCGTTCTACGGTATCCAGGATTCGAGTGATTCGCTTCGCCAGATCGCCCGCTTATTGGTCGAGCGCGGCGCCCCCCAAGAGTTGCTCGGGCGCACTGATGCGGTGATCGCGCGCGAGGAAACGCGCGCCTGGGCTGCCATCGAACCGTACAAGCCACGATTCAAAGGCAAGAAGGCCTTGTTGATTACCGGCGGCGTCAAGTCATGGTCGGTCGTGGCGGCACTGCAGGAAGCCGGTCTCGAATTGGTCGGAACCAGCGTGAAGAAATCGACCAGGGAGGACAAGGAACGCATCAAGGAGCTGATGGGGCAGGATGCCCAAATGATCGAGGAGATGACGCCGCGCGAAATGTACAGAATGTTGAAAGAAGCGGAAGCGGACATCATGCTGTCGGGCGGCAAATCGCAGTTTGTCGCACTGAAGGCGGCGATGCCCTGGATCGATATCAACCAAGAGCGGTGCCATGCCTATCTGGGCTATCTTGGAATGGTCAAACTGGTGGAGGAGATCGACAAGTCGCTCTCCAATCCGATGTGGGAGCAGCTGCGTCGACCTGCGCCATGGCAGGTCTTGGCGAAGGCGATGGTGCAGATGCGATCACCGCTGGCCGAGATCGCTTGCGATCCTGCGCTCGGCGAAACGGCGCGCCGAGCCAAGGAGATCTGCTCCTGCAACAAGGTCGATCTCGGAACGATCGAGGATGCGATCACCGCGCATGGCTTGATCAGCGTGGAAGCTGTCAGAGAGCACACCAACGCGGTCGGCGGCTGCTGCAATAGACGCATAGAGCGAATCTTGGCGGCCTCGTCATCTGCCCCGCCACAGGCCGCGGAATAGGGAGCTGTTATGGCCCGCGTCACAGCCCCTACTAAATCTTGTGCGGTCAATCCGCTGAAGATGAGCCAGCCGATCGGTGGAGCCTTCGCCTTTATGGGGTTGCGTGGGGCTATGCCGCTTCTGCACGGATCGCAAGGCTGTACATCCTTCGGGCTCACGCTCTTCGTGCGCCATTTCAAGGAAGCAGTACCGCTGCAAACCACCGCTATGAGCGAGGTCGCAACCGTGCTCGGTGGCTACGAGAATCTCGAGCAGGCGATACTCAATATCCACAGCCGAGCCAAGCCAAAGATCGTGGGGATCTGCTCAACCGGGGTTACAGAGACCAATGGCGACGATGTCGATGCCTACCTCAAGCTGATCCGGGACAAGCATCCGCAACTTGCAAAATTGCCGCTGGTCTATGTCTCGACACCAGATTTCAAGGGAGCGTTCCAGGACGGCTGGGCGAAGGCTGTGGCGCGCATTGTGGAGGCATTGGTCGAGGGGCCGGGCGTGAGTGGATTGCGCGACCCGTCCAAGGTGAATGTTCTTCCAGGATGCCACCTCACCCCCGGTGATCTCGACGAACTCCGGACCATCCTGGAGGATTTCGGGTTGCGGCCGTCCTTTTTGCCTGATCTGGCAGGCTCGCTCGATGGGCATATTCCCGATGAGTTTACGCCGACAACCATCGGCGGCATCGACATCGACGAAATTGCCAGCATGGGACGCGCTCAATGGACGATCGCAATTGGCGCACAAATGCGACGCGCGGCGGAGGTCCTGCAGGCCAAGGCCGGCGTGCCATTTCGCCTGTTCGAACGGCTTTGCGGTCTCGATCCCAACGACGAATTTATCACCTTTTTGAGCGAGATCAGCGGGCGGCCCGTACCGGTGAAATATCGGCGGCAGCGTGGCCAGCTCACCGATGCAATGCTGGACGCGCACTTCCATATTGGTGGTCGCAGAGTTGCGATCGCCGCCGAGCCAGACCTCCTGTTCGACCTGTCCAGTACGCTGCATGACATGGGTGCGCAGGTGACCGCAGCAGTGACAACCACACAGTCGGTCGTTATTGAGCGAGTCAAGACCGAGGAAGTCTTCATCGGTGATCTCGAGGATCTCGAGGAACTCGCCAGAACCAAACAATGCGACCTGCTGATCACGCATTCGCATGGCAGGCAGGCGGCGGCTCGGCTGAAAATTCCGTTCTATCGCGCAGGTTTTCCGATGTTCGATCGGCTTGGTGCAGGACACCAGCTATCCGTCGGCTATCGTGGTACGCGCGATATGATCTTCGATATCGCCAATCTCGTGATTGCTGACCGAGAGGAGAACCACCAGCCTACGCCGGATAGCTGGCGGGCTCCGCCCGCACTGCCACGACGAGCCGGCCACAGCTCGAGTGGCGCAGCTGAGAGGTCGACAGCATGAAGGTCGCATTCGCTACGCAAGATCTTAGACGGGTCGATGCACATTTTGGTTGGGCGAAGAATATCGCAATCTATGATGTCGCGCCGGGCGGGCACGTCTTTCTTAAAGCAATTGAGTTTGAGGGCGATCTCAAGGAAGACGGCAACGACGATAAGTTGGCGCCGAAGATCGATGCAATCAAGGATTGTGCAATTCTCTACGTCGCCGCCATCGGCGGTGCTGGTGCCGCGAGGGTGGTGGCCAACAAGATCCATCCTATCAAGGTGAGCAAGCCGGAAAGCATCCTGATGCTGCTTGAAAAGCTTCAGGACGTACTGAAGGGAACGCCACCTCCCTGGCTGCGCAAGGCCATGGCCAAGGACCAGCGCCGCGCGTTTGAGTTCGACGAATGAGGTGAGATGACCGAAGAAATAGTGCGGCAGGGTAGCGGCATCGACGCGCCGTTCCCCATGGAGCTGATCAAGATTTGGCGCGCTCAGGATGCCAACGGCGCCTGGACGAACAAGAGTGATCTCGACCTGCTCGAACCCTACATCTTGGACAAGGAGAAGCGGCGCGCCTTGCCGGTTGTCGGCGATCCCGATCCCGACACGCTGTGGCGGCTTGAGTTGTTCTTCGACGCGGTCGCGCTCTCGATCGAGAGGGTCACCGGCGTGATGGTCCAGCCCATTATGAAGCTGCATCATGAAGGCTTCGGCCGCGTGGTGTTGATCGCAGGGCGCCTTATCGCCGTGAACAAGCAGCTACGCGATGTGCATCGTTTTGGCTTCGTTAATCTCGTAAAGCTTGCACAGGAAGGCGACAAATATGTCAACGACGGAATCGACATGGTTCGCAGATTTCCGGACGTGGCGAACTATTGAGGGCGCTCATGAGTGATCGTGAAGCATTGAAAGCAGAACTGAAGAAGCTGTCAGGAAAGGCGCTGCAAGCCAAAATGGATTTGCACGACCTGTCGGAGGAATTGCCTGTCAACTGGGGCTCGATCATGACGGTGGCGGAGAAGGCGTACGATGCCTATGCCGAACTCGAGCGCAAGAGCCATGATTTGAAGGCGCTGGAAAATAGCCAGAGGGGCTGACTTATGTCATTTGCAGCGCGCGATGGCCGCGAGTGGATACCGGAATACTTGACATCGATCGATGACAAGAAGTGCATCGGTTGTGGGCGCTGTTTCAAGGTGTGCGGTCGAGATGTCATGACTTTGAAGGGAATCAGCGAAGAGGGCGAGCTTGTCGATCTAGACGATGACGCGGACGATGAGATCGAAAAGAAGATCATGGTTCTAAATGATCAGGGCGCCTGCATCGGCTGCGGCGCCTGCGCAAGGGTGTGCCCGGCCAATTGCCAGATCCACACCTCAGTCGGAGCTGAAGTCACGTGAGCGAAGATCGCCTCGTCCAGAAGCAGAGGATAGTGAAATCACATGCGCCACCTGGGCGGGTGACGCGCACGTGATCAGTGAGCTCGCATCTTTGATCAGGCCATCGTGCTCAAACCTCCGAGACTAAGTGACTTGGAAATGATTGATCGGGTATTTTAGTACTGGTCGAGAGCAACAACGTCGAGTGGCACGCCGTTGATCGCCCGTCCGCGAAGGGGCGCGTGGTTCGCCTATTGGGCGGGCCTTACGGTTGCCGAGTCGCTGCCCTTCTTCCGGGGAAGCGGCTTGCCGGCCCCGCAGTGGGCCGGTGCTGCAGTCAGGTTGTGGTCAGCTAGATTCTGTATCCTCATCGGCGGAGCTTGCGCGGCACGAGCTCGATTGCGTGCAATTCGCCGATAGGAGGGCGATCTGATGTATGGCAGAACCGTTGGCTCATCCAGCCAGTCCACAAGCGCTTATCAGGCTGATGATTCGAACGAGGCTGGAGATAGCCCCCGTTTCGCGGAGACAGTTGGCCGCATGGAACGAGGTGGGTCGTCGTCGGGGGCGGCGGCGCCATACTCTCTGCGTTCCGATCCACCCATTATAGAGATCTTCGATCGAGAAGACTTCATGGAGGGCGTGAGGAAATTCCTGGGTCGTGATATCAGGCACATCGCGAGCAACCCGCAAGAGTACTCTCAGTTCGTTTCGGAGAAAGCCGAGCGCGCCGCAACTGTCGCTGGTGGCTATTCCAGCACGTACGATGATCCGGACAAGCCCGCCCGATTTTTCAGCTATCAGCTGGGTGACGAAAGCGTCGGCCTATTAAGAGCGGGAGGCCCGGTCCGGATCAAGGGGGACCAGTTTCGCCAACAGTTCGGACGAAACGACATTACATCGGTCGTAGATCTACGCGTCACTCATCCGTTGGTCGAGAACGCGGGCGATATCCTGCTCGAGCATCAACTGCGAATGGACGGTGACCATCCGTTGGTGTTGTCACGTCCTGCCGTTGAGGAGGTGGAACCCCGTCTGGCAGAAATGGGTTTTGTTCACGTGGGTCGCAATCACTGGGTGCTCGATCCTCACCAGCATCCCGACGTGTGGACGAAGAACGAGAACGACGAGTGGCAGCGAGTAGGTAAGCCAACAAAGTATCTTTCCAAAGTCGAAGATGGCGATAGCAATAGTCAGGAGAGCTTTCAGACGGATTCATCTGACGATGATCCTTCGTATTATTTGGAACGCGCTCTTCGAGGATTGGCGGTTGGGCAAGACGATTCGGAATAATTGGCGCGCGGCGAAACTGATCGGTTTTCGCCATTGCTCGCGCCCGAGCGGAAGTCGTAGCCTTGAAGGGAGCGCGCGTCGCGCTCCCTTGTACTTATCAGGTACCAGTTCGCGAGTTGTTTGGTGGGGTTGGGTCGGCCTAGTGTCATATGTTCGCAGGGCCTGCTCGCCGAGCCAGCAGGGCCTTGGTACGGTTTGGGAGAGGACCTGCTTTAGTCCAGCTTTTGAGCGGCGATCTGATGCAAATGCGAGAACCGATTGCGCTCACGATGTCAGTACTTCCGTTGAATCTGGTATCACTGAACGGGTTGCGAAGTTGGCGATCGTAAAAATCGTTCTGCGACGGCTAGCGCAAGGTGCCCCATCGGGTGTGCGACCAAACGAGCGTTCCAGCATACGATCGAGCGCCTTGTCGGGCTCGTCCAGCAAATGGACGAAATTATCAGTACAATAGAACATCAGTTTTATGGAGACCCCCTGGGAGCACCAATGCGCGTACGCTGGGAAGACGGAATGGATCCCCTACGCCAGGAGCAACGAACTGCGCACGCGCTTGCGATTCTGCTAGCCGGTCAGGTCGTGCGGCACAGCTAAGGCTGCGCGTTGGGCGAAGAGAACGCCGAGCAAAACTCCGACGATTCTTGCAGCACAAGGCACAGCAACACTGCAGAGCCCTTGCGATAGGCGAGCAATGAATGCAGGTAGATGCTATTTACGCGATTTGTGATTTTAACGACATTCCGAGCCGCAAGGCCATGGGATTCCACCTTATGGTCCTCGATCATGACGGCAATCACCGGCCGTGGTCCATCGTTGTGGTACGCTGGGGTAAGAAGGTGCTTGGCTATCTCAATATATGCCCGCACAACGGCGTTGCTTTGGACTGGGAACGAAACGAGTTCTTCGATCCAGAGGGCGTCCGGCTGATGTGCGGCAAACACGGATCCACCTTCGAGCTCGGAACCGGGCTGTGCGTCGATGGTCCGTGTAAGGGCAGAACGCTCACGCCAATCGCCTTGACAGTGCTGGATGGCGATATCTGTGTCGTCGGCGTGCGTCTTGTCGAAGACGATGCGTCCCGGAACGAATGACGTCCGCGTCAGACCGGCCGGTTCTCGTTGCGGTTTTTTACCGGCTCCATCCTTTTTAGCCCGTCCTCGTAGGAAATCTCGTCGTAGGACAGATTGAGAGCCTTCGCCGCGTCAAGGAGGTAGTCAAGCTTGCCGCCCGCATCCAGCTTCTTGAGGTCGTCCTTGTTGAGCCCGACCAGGTCCATCATTTCCTTCCAAACAGTGGACTCATCGCACGGCAGGACGTGGAAGGTAATGCCACCGAGCTTGGTCTGGTATTTTGCCAGCAAATCTATGTTGTTACAGAACAAGAAATAACTGCCCTGTCGGCTTAAGGCACCATCAAGCACGGCCGCGACGTCAGCAAGATAGGCGAAGGAGTGCAGGTAGCCCGCCAGCACCGGAATTGTGCCTTCTCCGTCCTGCGCGACCGTCAGAACCTGTTCGATCGAATAATCCGGCGGCCGCTTCTCGTCCGCGACTTGAGTCTGAAATTTTAGTGCTATGTCGCCGCGAAAGCCAAACCGGCCCGGCTTGGTCGTCCCGCCCTTGAGTACAGCATTGAGCAGGCGGCCCTCCTTCTCAAGTCGACCGAGTGCGGTGTTTTCGATTGCAGTCATTAAATTCGTCCTCGATTTGAGCTTTTCACCGGCGCGCTGGCCGATGCCAGATGCGATGCAAATTGCTTGCCGCCGCCTCTGTAACGACCTCCAGCCGTGCCGCGAAACAAAACACGTATGCGAGAGGCGATCGTCCCAGGCAGCGTTGTCACGAACTCGACACCGGCGCTGAAGCCGACAGATGCGATCAGAAAAAGGTAAGCGGGATCAAGCTGTGCACGCTGGCACATGACTTGCCATTGTCGGGCAGACCTAAGCTCATGAGAGGGTAAGCCATGATCAACCTGACAGATAGCGCAGTGAGTGCCATCAAAGGCGCGATGGCATCATCAATGCAGCCGACCGGCGGCCTGCGCATTATGGTCGAAGCAGGCGGCTGCAATGGGTTCAAATACAAGATGGGCTTGGCCGAGGTGCCGACGCTTGGTGACACCGTGATCGAATGCGGGGGTCTGAAGGTATTTGTCGACAGCAAGAGCCATGAGCATCTGATCGGAACGACCATTGATTTCGTCCTAGAGCCGGATAGTTCCGGATTCACCTTTCAAAACCCGAACGCCATCGCGAGCTGCTCCTGCGGCAAATCGTTCAGCTGATGAAGAAGAAGCATCGCAGCATGCTGGCCGAACCGGAACGAGTATGCCAATCGTCGGCCGCAGCGGGAGAGCTTCGCATTCGCGACGCTATCGGACAGATGCGAGCGGATCTGCATGGCGATCGTGGTGGCTGTCGGCTCATCCGGACCAATAGGCACAGGATCATCGTCAGTCTGACCGGCGCATCCGCGTTCTGTAAGCTTCCTAGACTGACGCTGGACCGCATTCAGACGAGGCTGGTCAACGGGGTCGGCGAATGCGTTCGTCTCGTCCCGATTGCGGCTGTCGGCGAGGCGCTGAATTGAGCGGAACTCAAGTGCCGATTTACCTCGACAACAATGCAACGACGCGGACCGATCCATCCGTTGTGCAAGCCATGTTGCCGTTCTTCACAGAGCAATTCGGCAACGCTTCATCCACGCATGTCTTTGGCGGCGAGGTCGCAGTCGCCTTGAAGCAGGCCCGGGGTAGCTTACGGGGTTTGCTAGGCTGCGCATACGATCATGAGATCGTTTTCACCTCGGGAGGGACCGAGGCCAACAATGCCGCGATTCTCTCTGCGCTTGCGACCCAGGAAGGCCGCGACGAGATCGTCACCACCTCGGTCGAGCACTCTGCCGTTCTTGCGGTAACCGAGCAATTGGCGGCAAGCGGAGTCAAGACGCATGTCGTACCGGTAGATGCCCGCGGCCGGCTCGATATCGAGGCGTTTCGCAGCGCGCTCGGGCCACGCACAGCGATTGCCTCCGTTATGTGGGCTAACAACGAGACTGGCACGATATTTCCTGTAGAGTTTCTTGCGGGGTTGACCCATGAGGCGGGCGCGCTGTTTCACACCGATGCGGTCCAGGTCGTCGGCAAGATGCGCGTAGACCTTAAGGATAGTGCGATCGACATGCTGTCGCTATCCGCGCACAAACTGCATGGTCCCAAAGGCATCGGCGCGCTATATCTGCGCAAAGGGACAAGTTTCCGGCCGCTGATCTGGGGCGGATCCCAGGAACGACGGCGCCGCGGCGGAACGGAGAATATTCCCGCAATCGTCGGCCTTGGAAAGGCTGCAGAGCTCGCGGCGGAGCGGCTTGAACCGGAGCGCGTTCGCATTGCTGCGTTGCGCGACCGCCTGGAGCAGGGGATACTGCACATTGGTCAGTGCATTGCGCTCGGCGATATCAGCAACCGGCTGGCGAACACGACCAATATTGCCTTCGACCATCTCGAAGGCGAAGCGATCGCCCATCATCTCAATCGAGCCGGTATTGCTGTGTCGCTCGGATCAGCCTGTAACGCGGGCTCGATGGAGCCATCGCACGTCTTGCGGGCCATGCAGGTGCCGGCGTGGAGCATGCGTGGCGCGGTGCGCTTCTCGCTATCGCGAGAAACCTCATTTGCAGAGGTCGACGAGGTCGTGTGCGCCGTGTCTGACATCGTCGCTCGCCTGCGCGCCGCTTCGCGGGAGACGGCCCGCTTGGCCAGCCATGGTTCACAGTCAAGGAGTTCAATGTGAAAATCATGATCCGCCGGTCTCCAGAGGCAGGCCTGTCGATCTACGTACCAAAGAAAGATCTCGAAGAGCCGATCATTGAGTCCGAGTATGAGACGCTCTGGGGTGGGTGGATCAAAATAGCCAACGGTTGGGTACTCGATTTGCCCAAGATGGCGAGCGATACAAAATTACCAATCACAATCGACGCCAAAAAACGAGGAGCGGACGGAGAGGGTCAGTGAAGGGGCCTCGGCGGATCGACTTGGTCGATGCAGCTGAGGCTAGGACCATTCTCGTCGACATCGCTGCCGGGTTAAGGGCTGCGCGCGTGGTGCCCTATCTCGGTCCTGGCCTCACCGAACTGTCCAGATCCAATGTGCCGACCTCGCCCGAGGCGCTGGCCGACTTCTTCGCCCGCAAGGTTGCGCTGCCCCGGCGGGCCAAAGGCAATGCATGGGCATCGGCGCAGCATATCGAGGTCAGCAAACATCGCTCTACGCTGACGACAATGATGGTGCAGGCCTTCGCTCGGCTAACGCAGCCGACGCCGTTACATCATCATTTCGCGTCCCTGTCGCTTCCCGTCATCGTCGATGCGTGGTACGATGGCGCAATGCGCGCCGCGCTGGGCAAGTGCGAGGGCTGGGGTGAAGTTCAGGGCATTACCCGTGCCGGCATTGGCGAGAATCGTTGGTACCGCTTCTATGATTTCTCTGGCCAAGAGGTCGACAGTGCCGTGGCCGGTAGCTGGGCGACGGTGCTCTATAAGCCGCATGGCAGCGTGCATCCAGCCAACAACTTCCTGATCTCCGATGCTGACTATGTCGAGGCCTTGACCGAGATCGACATTCAGACGCCAATTCCGGACTTCATCAAGGAACGGCGGAGCGGACGGGCCTTTCTCTTCATCGGCTGCCGCTTTAACGACCAGCTGTTGCGCGGCTATGCGCGGCAGATTATCAAGCGCTCGGGCGGCGCCCACTATGCGATCGTCGATCCGGACACGCTGTCGCGCAACGAGCTCCGTTTTCTACTCGAACAAGGTCTGGCGCCGCTTGCGATTCGGCTCCCTTGCGCGGTTGAGATACTGCTCACCCGTTAGATGTGTGAAGCTCGATTGCCCAGCTGGTATCGCCAGCTGTGAGAGTGCGCGACGCACGAAAGGCCCGCTCAAATGGAGCCGGGTGTTGCGCGTGCTTTGACACCATCATTGATGCGCCAGCGCGCGGAGCTCTGAGTGAGGATGAGGACGTGTCTGTCGCATTCTTAACAAGCGTATCATTGCCGCTCTTACATGTCTCAACGTCGGCCGGGCCCGCTAACGCTATAACATACTAACAAAATGTCTTCTTCTGCGCCGTGGCATGTGAGTTGCTACGCCTCGTCTTGAGGCTCGCTCACGGATGGTCCTGGGAAGCCAATGTGCGGGAAAAAAGAGAATGAACGCGGTCGTGGGGGGCGGAGGATACGCCAAAGCTGCGCTGGATAACGGCACGATGATGCAGTCTGCCGCCGAGCATAAGGGCTGTCGCACCGCAGCCAAGACCGCTCAGGCAGGCTGCGGGTCACGGACAAGCCAAGGCGATCTGCCGAGCGAAATCTGGGAAAAGGTGAAGAACCATCCCTGCTACAGCGAAGAGGCGCATCATCATTACGCCCGAATGCATGTGGCGGTCGCGCCAGCCTGTAACATCCAGTGCAATTACTGCAACCGCAAATATGACTGCGCCAATGAATCTCGCCCGGGCGTGGTGAGCGAGAAGCTCACCCCCGAGCAGGCGGTGAGAAAAGTGCTCGTGGTCGCGACCACCATTCCGCAGATGACCGTGCTCGGAATCGCTGGTCCCGGCGATGCTCTCGCCAATCCGGAAAAGACGTTCAAGACATTCGAACTGGTCGCCAAGGCGGCGCCCGACATCAAGCTGTGTCTGTCGACCAACGGACTGGCTCTGCCGCACCATATTGACACGATCGTCAGGTCAAAAATCGACCACGTCACCATCACTATCAACGCGATCGATCCCGAAATCGGCGCCAAGATCTATCCCTGGATCTTCTTCAACCATAAACGCTACACCGGCATCGACGCGGCGAGGATACTCACCGACCGTCAGTTGCAAGGGCTGGAGATGCTTAGCGAACGGGGTATCCTGTGCAAGGTCAACTCGGTGATGATCCCCCACATCAACGATCAGCACCTGGTCGAGGTCAACAAGGCGGTGAAGGCGCGCGGTGCCTTCCTTCACAATATCATGCCGCTGATCTCCGCGCCTGAGTACGGCACAGTGTTTGGCCTAAACGGTCAGCGGGGGCCGACGGCGCAGGAATTGAAGACGCTGCAGGATGCTTGTGAAGAGAAGATGAACATGATGCGGCATTGTCGCCAGTGCCGCGCTGATGCGGTCGGACTGATCGGAGAGGATCGCAGCGCAGAGTTCAGTACCGATCAGATCATGAAAATGGACGTCAAATACGACCTTGGCACGCGCAAGGCTTATCAAGACAGGGTGGAGGACGAGCGTGCCGCCAGCGTCGTGGCCCACCAACAAGAGCTTGCACAGTTCGCCGGCGAGACAAGCGCGATCACGGTTCTGGTGGCGGTCGCAACCAAGGGCTCAGGACTCATCAACGAGCACTTTGGGCATGCCAAGGAATTCCAAGTATACGAACTTTCAACATCCGGCGCCAAATTCATCGGTCACCGTCGCGTCGACGTCTACTGCCAGGACGGTTATGGCGAGGAAGACAGGCTTTCGACCATCATTCGTGGCATCCAGGACTGCCATGCGGTGTTCGTGGCCAAGATCGGTAGCTGCCCAAAAAGCAACCTGATCAAGGCCGGGATCGAGCCGGTTGATCAATACGCGCATGAGTTCATCGAGAAGTCGACGATCGCCTGGTTCAGGTCCTATCTCGACAAGGTGAAGAGCGGCGATGTCCAGCATGAGAAGCGCGGCGACGCGGCGATCCGCCAGGGAGCTCTGATCTCTGCGGCGTAAGGGGGTATATGCCATTCAAGATCATCGCCTCTCAGTGTACCAGCTGCTCAGCTTGCGAACCCTTATGCCCGAACGCTGCCATCTCGGAAAAGGGAGGAAGCTTTGTCATCGAAGCGACGAAATGCACCGAATGTGTTGGCCATTTCGACGAGCCGCAATGCGCCGCGGCCTGTCCGGTCGACAATACCTGCGCAATTGACACCTCGTTGCCCCGCTATCAGGCGCCAGGCTAGGACGCGAGCTTCCATGAACGGCATGCCAAGAGCTGGGGCTGTGAACTTTGCAAGCTTCGTGCGGCGCGTTGTCAGCACCGCAGGTCTCGACCTTCGCACCTCCGTTCGCGAAGGCGGCTGCTCAGGATGTCCCTGCGATCGTGCTGTTGCTCGCCGGCAGCGGAGCGTCGGCCGGCATTTGATTTGGCGCGGCGCGCCAAAAACGCCTCTCAACTCCGAGCGTAGGCTTCTAGGCAGCGCGGGTATCGTTGATGTGACTGACGAGGCCACGCCGACCGGCGCATGCCCGGCGGGATCAGCCGTACCGAGCCGCAACATCGCGGAATGCGCCGGACGAGCGAAGCTGCCGATGACCTTCGAGGCAGCAGCCAAGTCGCCATCTGCCGGTCAGGGAGCGCTGATCGCGCGTACTTTCGGCGAAGTCGCGTGCCAAGGCTGGCGAATGGTGAACGCAGCTGATGCTGCTCGAGATCCCGCCGATCTCATCATGCCGCGGTTGCATCCCAACGTGCTGAAGGACTTCACCGGCCTCCCGATATTTCTCGGCAATCTGGAAGAAGGGGCAAGGCCGCGACCAAGCTGTTCGAACTCGAACCGGCTGACACGATCGGTGCCGAATCGTTCGCGGACGTTCTGGAGCGGAGGAGCCAATCCGATGATCGATCACATTGGCGAGGCCGCCCATCACTCAAGTTACAGTACCTGCGCTCGTCCGTCGCGCAGAAAAGCATGCGACTGCCGGTGTTCGGCTATTTGCGCAAATGATCGTGCCGGCAACGTCTCCAGCACTTTTTCCAGCGGAATCCCGCGCTCAGCAACGGCGGCACTTGGCGCGCAGACGTCGAGGTCCGAGCGATCGTGTCCACGCAGGGTAATGCCATTGTCTTATCGTCGATGCTTGATGGCCATAGAAGCCTCGTCGTCCAAGCAGGAACATCGTTTCATACGGCGAAATGATGCCGATGCTGACCGACAAGGAGCTGGCGGCGCCCTCGCGCGCCACTTCGCCCCGCAGCTCCGCAATCAATCGGTTTGCGCTGAGGACGTCCAGTTCCGTCACATCGTGCCGCGTCGCGCTGCCGTTGCGGGGCTACTTGGTGTAGCTACGGGCCAATACGCTAGAGCGCGGCTAGATATCGCTGAACGGCTGTCACTCAAGGCACGAACTGCCCTACAGCGACATCCTGATCAGCACGTCGACATGAACTGGCGAACCGAATTGCGGTGGGCGAATCGGCTGAGTGCGGCGGGGGATGAGCACAATCGTGTCTCCTGGTCAGGCCGGGCAGCATCCCTGCATGGTCTACCAACGAGCGATGCATGAGGAGCGCTACATGAGCGGTATTGTTCGCGACAGCGACGTCGTCGAGCTCGACGAGCCGCCTGTCTTCAGTTTTAGCCAAAAGGTACGAGCCAATCGCACCATCCGGAATGATGGCACCTTTCGTGGCAGGGAGATCGGCGACATCTTGGTCAAGAAGGGAGAGATCGGTTACGTCATCTCGATCGGCACGTTCCTGCAGCAGTTCTACATCTACGGCGTTGAGTTTCTGGAAAGCGGCTACCGCGTTGGCATGAAACGCAAGGAACTCGAGCCTATGGATGCTAGCGAGGAGATCGATGATCTGCCACTGCCGGAGGAGGCCGTGTCGTGAGTGAACCCGGTTTTCCGAAATATCGGCGGGGCCAGCGGGTTAAAACCGCAGTCGACCTCATCAACGACGGCTCTTTTCCCAATGTGGAGCCTGAGGGCATCTTGCTCGGCGCCGGAGTGGCCGGAGAGATCATCAGAGTTGCCATCCATACCGAAGCGAACGTTCCGATCTATACTGTCGATTTTGGAGAACGGTTGCTCATAGGCTGTCTTGAAGAAGAAATCACAAGTCTTTGAAGGGAGGCTTTCTCGATGAATGCCGGGCTGATGAGGAAGGTCAAGACCGGGCTGGTGGCGCACCCCAACGAGCTTGATAGCAAGCGGATCGAGCGCAGCTTGAGCTCCCGCAAGCGTTATCTCTACGTCTCGCCGAAGGTGACGCCGGTGAAAGGCGGCTACCTCGTCGAGAGCCCCTGTTGCTCGCGCAATATTGACAAGGACGGCGCTCTAATCGACGTCGCGCTGATTCTTTATGATGGGGTGAGCGGAATTTGGAAGGTGTTTTGCAAGAACCACGCCCAAGGAATCTGGGAGTTTTACAGCCTGTATCACCGCCTGACTTCAGCAATCGACGAATTGAACGCGGATCCGGAGCGTCTGTTCTGGCAATGAGGGACGGCTTTTGACGGGTCACAGAGGAGCCACGATGACGCTCACTGCGCAGGAATTGATTGAAATCGAGCAGCTGCTTGCGGCCGACAGGGCCGAGGAGGGGGGGCCGTTTGTCGAGCTGCGGCGCCGCTTTCCGCACCTTGCTTGTGTGCGCTGTGATGCGTCGGATATGCCGGATCAGCCATTCCGGCAGTTTGTGCGTTTCGATCTCCATCTGATCGATGGATCGGATCACTGCGTTCAGATTACGGCCGATCCGGCGCGGGCGACTGGCATCATATTGGCCAAAAGGAGCGCTACGCAGTGAGCGGCACTGAGCTCGCAGAGCATCCGTGCGATGGCGCGCACAATGTGGAGAACAATGCATCCTTCATCCCACTGTCGGATCCGGATATTACCGTCGCTGAGCTCTCTGCAGTTGAAACCCTGTTGTGTTCGTCGCAGATCTCCAGTGGGCGGATCACCGAGGCGTTCGAGCAGGCTTTCGCGGTTTATCTGGGTCGCAAACATGCCGTTGCGGTTTCGAGTGGTACGATTGGGCTCCTGCTTGCACTGAAGGCGCTTGGGATCGGAGCAGGGCACGAGGTCATCGCCTCGCCCTACGGCTTTCGCGAAACAGTGCATGCCATCAGTCTCGCAGGCGCACGTGTGGTATTTGCCGACGTCGACTATTGGTCGGGAACATTGCTTCCAGCGAAGGTCGAAGAGAGCATTACGGCCAGCACGCGGGCGATTGTCGCCGGCAATCCCAACGGTCATCCTGCGCCATGGGCAGAACTGCAGACGGTCGCACAGCGCCACCGGCTGCTGCTCTTGGAGGATTCTACCGAGGCGATCGGGTCGAGCTACAAGGGGGAACTCGTCGGCCGATTTGGCGACCTGGCCGTGTTCGACTTTGCCCAGCCGGTAGCCCTAAGCTGCGGTGAAGGCGCAATGGTGGTGACGGATGACATCGATATTGCGGTTGGGTTGCGCCGCCATCGCGCCCACCGCCTGGACGAGCGATTCTCAATTGTCGTCGCGAGCACAGCGCCGTACCAGGCTGGCATCAGCGATCTCACGGCTGCCTTGGGGCTGGCGCAGCTGAAGCGTCTCGATGAAATCCTGCAGCGGCGTCGGCTCATCGAGCAGCTCTATAACGCGCATATCCAGTCATTTGAAGGCATCAAGCCGCCTTATGTCGGTCCCGATGTGACGGATGTGAACTGGATGCTTTATCTCGTTCAATTGGGGACACGCTTCACGCGATCCGGTCGGGACGCCATTATCGATGATCTGCGCGCCGCCCGGATTCAATCCGCCGCCTACAGCCAACCGTTGCATTTGCAACGCCACTATTTTGACCTCGGCTATCGCCGTGGCGATTTCCTGGTTACCGAAAAGGTCGCCGATCGCGCTTTAGCGCTGCCGTTTCACACCCATCTCACGAACAAGCAGATCGCGTTAATCGTGGAGACCGTGAAAGATGCCTCGATCAACGTGGGCGCAGGTGCGGCGATCTACTGAGATGATCGTTATGCACCACATGAAAGGAGGAGGATTGATTGAGCACAATCGTAGCTCTGGGCGTGCGCGAGATGAGAAATCGACCGAGCGCATGTCATGCGATGCTCCGCGGGTAGATAGCGATCCGCGTAAATGCGGAGCACGCCGCATGCCGCTGCATCATGTATTGTTCGGGATGCCGCGGGAGAAATCCTCTAGCCTCGCGCTTGCAGAAAACCTGCTCGATCGTCGCAAAGTGCCGTGCCAACACCGTGGCTTAAGGCCGACGCGCCAAGATGCTCGAATCTGAGCACGCCATCATCGGTTTTCGGCTGGGCTGTCTCGATTTAGTCAAACAGAGATTACTATGAACGTACAAGAAGTCATCATTCACGTCCGCTTCGCTCCGAACGGAAGAGTGGTCCAGATCAGCGAGCGCCCGGCAAAGCTCACGCCGAACCAATGGTTTGAAGTCCTCAACGCCCGCGCTAGCTCGGCATATCGACCGCTCGCTCGTGGCCGTGGCATTTTTCGACTGAGCCGTACTACGGTCGATGCCTTCAGGCAGGAAACTGCGAGGCCGGGATGAGCCAAGCGATGATCGGGAACCCAATGCGCGATCAGATCGAGGTTTTTGCCGTCTGTCCGGCCGATGCCATCGAGCGGAGTGGCGCCAGGGGCTTTAGCCTGTCGCGTATCGATGATAGCGGCGAGAGCCGGCTGTTTTCCATTATTGTGGTGCGCACCTTCGGCAACGACTATTTTGGCTATGTCAACCGTTGTCCGCATGACGACGTCTGGCTCAACATCGGCTCCGGCGAGTTTTTCTCGGCGGACCGCTCCTATCTCAGATGCGGCCGGCACGGTGCAAGATTCGAGATCGAGACCGGAGTGTGCATCGATGGTCCCTGCAATGGACAAGCGCTTGAGCCGGTAGCGCTCGCCGTGATCGAAGGTGACGTTTGCCTATGCGGCGTCAAGCTGCTGGAGGAGGATCGGGCTTCCGAGCGCTTCGAGGACAGCGAAGAAACAATGGATATCACGATCCATCCGGATTAACGGCCTATCATTTGGCTGTTGTTCAAGTTGCTGAGGGATTTTATCGGAGGACGAAATCGTCGCTCCTGAGCGTTGGTCTAGATGGGTATTGTGCCTTCTTAGCTTGTCAGAGCAAACGGCAGTCCAACGCCTTGCTGCCGGGCGCCAGCGAGCTCTGCCACACCAACAAAAGGTTGCTCTTACGTCAACTCGCCAAATGGATCTCGCAGGCGGGACGTGCTTCTTGCTGCCGGCCGATAGAACATGTTCAAGAAATGTCCTCGGCGGCTGGAAGTCCGCCGAGGACACCGTCTGGGCTGCGAGAATGGGGAGACCCAGACTGACAGGATCGTTTGGGAGGAAGAATGACGATCCCGTGTCAGAAGCTTTTGGCCGTCAGCGACGGCTGGCTTATTTTCTGCGCTGCAATTGCGATGCCAAACGCCTCAATGTGACCTCTCAGCGAGTGGCGCCGCGATCTTCGGGGGCCGCCGGTTTACGGACGCATGCATGTATGAACACGCGTTCGCTGTTTGGCATTGAGGCGGCAAGTGCGCCTTGACGGTATCGTGGAGGGCTGTGGGCGCGATCCAGGACCGCTGTGTTGCCGGTTTCGTGACGGCCGATCAAGTCCGGGCAGCTTAACTTATAGCCTTGAACGCGGGTCTGCGTTCACTCTGACTGTCGGGGCGTTTGCGCCAGGCGCTATCCTGTTGAGGTAAACAATAGATCGGAAACAGCGGAGCGCACATCATGCGTGCGAACGGCTGAAGCAGAATGGGGGGCGTCAAACGCGAAGCCAACGATTGTCCTGTCCAAAACAGAAGAGAAACGACATTGTCGGAACTCCAGCATCAACGATGAGGAGCGCTTCGGCAGAACAAGAGATAGTCGTAAAAACACGAGGATTCTGCATTTGGTGTGGAACTTGCTTTGCAGCAATCGGATGGTTGAGCAATGTATGACGAGATTGCGATGGTAGGAGAAGACGTTGAAACGAATCAGGAAGCTTGTGCCAGACGTGAGTCATCTGTGGCTGATCTTCGGCGTTCACAATTAGTGTTGCGTTCGCTCATTTCGCCTGCGTTCGCAGGCGCACATCGAAATCAGTAGCATCAATCTATCGATGCGGCGTTCGACAGCAAGAGACCCTGTGAGGGCGATGCGAGCCCGGGCCATGTCTCTTTCGGATCGCTCGCATTGATCACAGGATAAGCGCATGGACTCAGAAACCGAATTCGAGCTTCCCCAAATTTATAGGCATCATGTCTTTGCCTGCAACACGCAGCGTCCGCCCAATCATCCGCACGGCAGTTGCGGCGCCTCTGGCGCGCAAGCATTGTGGGATCGAATGGGCAAGGCGATCGAAGCGCAAGGCCTTAACGATATCGGTTTCACGATGGCTGGCTGCCTCGGCTATTGTAACTCCGGTCCCTTGATGGTCGTCTATCCTGACGGAATCTGGTACCGCGCGACTACGCCAGAAGACGTCGACGAAATCCTGGAATCCCATCTCAAGCAGGGTAAACGTGTCGACCGCCTCGTGATGGTGCTAAAGCGCAGCTAAACGCCTTGCTTCGCGCCGCTTGGCCGGGCAATCAAGCATGGACAGCTTCTCCGTCGATGAGCTGTTCCCTCGGTACGTCGGTCGGCTCAGGATGACCGGGTGGCCCTCAGGCGTCAGGACGTGCGAACAGCGCGTCATGGAGCTTGTCGTTATGGCGCTCTTTGAGATGTTCGGTGAGACGGGCCCAGATTAGAGCGGTGCTCGCGCCCGGGTCTTGAACCTTGAGCGTCAACTCCCTTGTCAGACTATCATTGTCACGGCGCAGCGCGGCGCCTTGAATTTTCAGACCCGATCGGCAACTGGCACGGTCGCAACGCCTGACAAAGCAAGAACGTGTTTCTTTCGATGGCTGTTCGATCAATCTGTTCGCGTCACTTAATACTGTCCCTACGCAGCACGCCGCAAGCGCAAGGTGCGGATGGCGCTCACGTTCTTCGCGAGACGACGCGTCTTTGACGCGCCATCTCGCTCGCGGATGAACTGCGGTGCGGTTGAAGGACGCGCTCGATGGCTCGCCGCGTCCGGATTGATCAACCTTGTCTTCTTCTCTGGATCCTGTTCTGACGTCAGAACTTGTAAGCGATGCCGCCGCTGATGAGCCATGGGTCGATATTGGCGCGCCCGGAGACGGGAATCGCATTGTTTACGGTCGCAGAATAGTCTGGCCGCAGCCACAGCTTCTTCACGTCGAAGTTGAGGCCCCAATGACGGTCAAGCATGTAATCGAAGCCAAATTGGACCGCCGCGCCGAACTGGTTGCTGATGTGCAGATCCGTCACGGTAAGGCCGGCGAGCGACGTATTGGCCGCCGACTGATTGAAGAAAGCGGTGTAGTTGATGCCTGCGCCGATATAAGGCTTCAGTGGGCCGAAATCGTCGAAGTGATATTGCAGGGTCAGCGTCGGCGGCAATAGCCAGGCTTTGCCGATATCGAGTCCATTAAGCGTGCCAGTGCCGCTGATGTGATGGCGGGTCACGCCGAGAATGAGTTCGGCCGCGATGTTCTTCGTAAAGAAATAGGTGATGTCGAGCTCCGGTATGGCTTGATCGCTGATCAACAGACCGGAGTTGGGAGAAGACAGCGAAGGTACCCCGGAGACGTGGACTGAACTGCCTGCAGTATCCGGCAAAACGCCGAGCACTCGCAGGCGGATCATCCATGGATTGAACGGTTCGATCGGGGGGGCTTTGTAATAAACCGGCGCCGGACCGATATCTGCAGCCTGTGCCGAGATGCTGGCCAGCGAGATCGCGAGCGTGAGGAGCGACGTCGTCGTCAGAATTGTTCTTGTTCTCATCGAATTCTCCATTCCAAAAGTCGCGCGATAAGGCGCGCGAGATCTCTGTCACACATGACAAGCGGAGGAGAATTTGATGCGGATCAAAATAGTGGCGGGCTCACCGGAATTATGCGGCTGAGTTGCATAAGAAGCACGGCTAAAAGCGTCGTTGTCTTTGCTTAATAGCTGTTCGATTCATAGTCCGTGCTGAGTCCAATCTCTTCAGGAGATTGTTTGTTGGCTTGATGCCCCGATCCAATCCATGCCCGTTGGGCCATACAAAATCAAATTGGCAATGCAGCAACCCCGCACATTGCAGGGCCGGTAGAGGCAGCATTCACGCGAGGCGCAATATCGGCAGATCCGTGTTGCGGAACAGCCAGCTTGGCCTTCTCAGCGAGGGTCCGAGTCGGCGGTCACGAACCAAGCCGGAAGCAGAAAAATGTGGTTCTTCGCATCAAAGCCTTCTGTCCTAGCCTCACGTTTGCGGACAGCGCGTCTCGTTTGCGTCATGCACACATCCCTCGAGATCATCTGGGATCTTGCGGCCAAGCAGCGACAGCACGAGCTCATGATCGAATCCGGCGCATCGGGATCCATCGACGTCGATCAGAGGTCTGCGTATCAGGAGCGGATCGTCTAACATCAACGCCACTGCGCGCCGGGCGTCAATCATGGCGGGATTGACTTCGCCTGATTTGATACGGGGGGCCGCTTGGTTGAACCAGGAGGCAACCGGGGTATTGCCGAAGAAGCGGCGCAGTTCTTCCGAAGCCCACGGCTCCATCAAAATATCTTTGGCTATGATGTCGTGACCGGCAGCGTTGAACGCTTGAATCTGACGCGCATTGGTCGCGCAGCCGGGCTTTTGATAAAAGGTGATTGTCGCCATGTCATACCTATGTTGGCAGCGCTGAGCTGAACGATGGCCATGTCGCTGCTGCGTTCGACGCCCATTCGATGGTCTTGCCGATTATCTTCAATGTCAGTTGGCTAAGCGCCGCTGGCATCCGCTGTTCGGTCAGTCTGGATCGCAACCGACATTGTCGCACCGCTCAAGTCCCAGAGAGCCGGTTCACGAGTGGAGTAGCAAGTCCCATTCCGTGGCTGAAGATATGGGACAGCCGATGCAAATGGGCTTCGCGTCAGCGGTTGCCGCTCTTGTTCGTTTTCTGACAGCCGCGCTGACCGATAGGTTCCAAAACAGCCAGGCGCACTCGCGGGCACGTGGCTTTTTAAATGTAATCAAAGACTTGGGCAGCGCTTACGAGCGTTGGCACGGCGGTTGCTAATATCGGGCAGCAACACTGAGTGAGGGCTGAGTGCACGCCGACGCGTAAGACGAGCGATGTGCTC
Source organism: Bradyrhizobium sp. USDA3010 (assembly GCF_056429065.1). Classification (NCBI taxonomy): domain Bacteria; kingdom Pseudomonadati; phylum Pseudomonadota; class Alphaproteobacteria; order Hyphomicrobiales; family Nitrobacteraceae; genus Bradyrhizobium; species Bradyrhizobium sp. USDA3010. Next base: position 11,799 of record NZ_JBWJZD010000036.1, on the reverse strand, counting down.
CTTCCCTTGAACCCGTGTGCCCCGTTTCTGAGAAAGAGAAACAAGCTCGCGCGTCAGAAGCGCGCAACTTTTGGCAAATCGGTTGATGGAGAGCAACATGTCTTCACTAAGGCAAATCGCGTTCTACGGAAAAGGTGGCATCGGCAAGTCGACGACTTCCCAGAACACGTTGGCGGCGCTGGCCGAGATGGGTCAGAAAATCCTGATTGTCGGGTGCGATCCTAAAGCGGACTCGACCCGCTTGATCTTGCACGCCAAGGCGCAGGACACGATTCTGAGCTTGGCGGCGAGCGCCGGCAGCGTGGAGGATCTTGAACTCGAGGACGTGATGAAGGTCGGCTACAAGGACATCCGTTGTGTGGAGTCCGGTGGTCCTGAGCCGGGCGTCGGCTGCGCCGGTCGTGGCGTCATCACTTCGATCAACTTCCTCGAGGAGAACGGCGCCTATGAGAACATTGATTACGTATCCTATGACGTGCTCGGCGACGTCGTTTGCGGAGGCTTTGCGATGCCAATCCGTGAAAACAAGGCGCAGGAGATCTACATCGTGATGTCCGGTGAAATGATGGCCATGTATGCCGCCAACAACATTTCGAAGGGTATCCTGAAATACGCCAACTCGGGCGGTGTGCGGCTGGGCGGCCTGGTCTGTAATGAACGACAGACGGACAAGGAGTTGGAACTGGCGGAGGCGCTGGCCAAGAAGCTAGGCACTCAGCTGATCTACTTCGTGCCGCGCGACAACGTGGTGCAGCATGCCGAACTCCGCCGTATGACGGTGCTCGAGTATGCACCGGATTCGAAGCAGGCCGATCACTATCGCAATCTCGCTACCAAGGTTCACAACAATGGCGGCAAGGGTATCATTCCGACACCGATCTCCATGGACGAGCTCGAGGACATGCTGATGGAGCATGGCATTATGAAGCCGGTCGACGAATCCATCATCGGCAAAACTGCCGCCGAACTCGCGGCCTCGTAAAGGTCGTGAGTCGCGGCCTTGTGAAGGCGCGCGACGGATGCCGGCCTCCCTCACCCCCCATCCGGGGAGGCCGGCATTCTGATCAGCGCTCCCGGCCGAGACCAGGACGCGGCGAGGCAAACCTGGCCGCTATAGAGACCCACAAAATCATGTCCGAAGTGCACTTCCTTCCGCTTATGGCTGCTTGTGAGCCTGATGCGAGCAGTTCCAACGGAATTGTAGCCTACCGCCTCCTCACCGGCGTACTTCCTGCGGATGCCGACATTGCCAGTGACAGTCATTTCGACCGCCACGCTTTGGCATCTATTCTGGCGGCTGCCAGGATGGATGGTGGCGCTCTTCCGGAGAAGACTGGCCTATCGGACGATGAACTCGCGGCTTTGCTCGCGCAGTACTTTCCCTCACTTGAGGTCGAACTTCCCGATGAGCTCCTGAGGTACAAATGCAACGAGAACGACGAAATCGCAATGGTGCGCGATCTTCTCCTGAAGCACCGCTCGACGGAAGGAGATCTCGGCCGCTGGCTGGCTGCCATGATCGCCCGACGAGCCATCGAACCAGACCATCTATGGGAAGATCTCGGATTGCGCAATCGTGGCGAGCTCTCTCGGCTGCTCAGCCGTCACTACGCACCGCTCGCCGCGCGCAATGTCAACAACATGCGTTGGAAGCGTTTCTTCTATCGCATGCTTTGCGAGGATGAAGGCCTCGCGATGTGCACAACACCAGTGTGCACGCAATGTAACGACTTCAACCTTTGTTTTGGCGAAGAAAGCGGTGAGAGCCGGATGGCCGAGCGCCGGCGCGACCAGTTGCTGGAGGCGGCTCGCCAGCAGGTCACCGCTGATTGGCCCATCTGACTTGCCACAAATGTTCTCGTGCGTTGGAGCGCCACAACGCTTCCAGGATCTGGCGATCCGCGCGGCTTGTCATCATGCGGATAAACGCCGCTTTAATGCGAGCAAGTGACCATGAATCCAAGACATGCCGGCCTGAATTGCTCCGGGATCAATCGCCAACATCGCGGCGCGCTGCAACCGCCTTGGCTTTCGAACTCGACTTGGGAATGGCAAAAGCGCCCGTTTCATGAGCCAGTCGCGTTCGCGGCAATCCATTGGCGGGAGGAGGTTAAGGAAGGAAGCGTAGATTTTCAATCCTTTGGCAGGGATAGCGCAGTGGCATGCGGGTTGCTGAAGGGGATGTGGTCAAAGATAAGGAGCCAGCCTGCGTGATCGCCTCTAGCGAAGAACCCTCATGGTTCGATCAAGAACGCGCGAAGCCGACCGTGCTTAACGATACGACGCTAAGGGACGGGGAGCAGGCGCCGGGTGTTGCGTTCACCACGAAGGAAAAGCTGGCGATCGCGCGGGCGCTTGCGCGGGCCGGGGTCACGGAGATCGAGGCGGGAACGCCCGCGATGGGCAATGAGGAAATCACAGCAATCCGCGCCATTGTCGAAGCAGATCTTCCGCTGACGACGATAGGCTGGTGCCGGATGAGGAAAGCGGACGTCGATGCGGCGATTGAAGCCCGGGTGTCCATGATCAACATGTCGATCCCGACTTCCGATGTGCAGATTGCAGCCAAGCTCGGTGGTCATCGCAGCCTGGCACTGGAACAGGTGAGGCAATTGGTCGGCTATGCTCGTCAGAAGGGGCTTCAAGTCTCTGTTGGCGGCGAGGACGCTTCGCGCGCCAACGTCGAGTTTCTGATCCGGCTGATTGCAGTCGCAAAAGCCGCGGGCGCGTGTCGTTTTCGTGTTGCAGATACGCTCAGTGTGCTCGATCCCGACGCAACCTACGCGCTGGTCAGGAAACTGCGTGTGACCACCGATTTGGAACTCGAATTTCACGGCCACGACGATCTCGGACTCGCAACCGCCAATACACTCTCAGCCATCAAAGCTGGCGCGAGCCACGCTTCGGTGACCGTCATCGGGTTAGGCGAGCGGGCCGGAAATGCGCCGCTCGAGGAAGTCGCGGTCGCACTCAAGCAGCTCTACGGGCGCGAGACCGGCATCATACTTCCGGAGCTCGAGAACGTCGCCGCACTGGTGGCTGCGGCGGCCGCGCGTGCCATTCCTCTGAATAAGGCCATCGTTGGAGAGCACGTATTTACGCACGAATCCGGCATTCATGTCGATGGCCTTTTGAAGGATCAGCGCACCTATCAGTCGCTTGATCCGGCTTTGCTTGGCCGCCGCAACCGCTTTGTGATCGGCAAGCATTCCGGACTTGCGGCGATTACGGCGTTGCTCGATGAACTCAAGCTGGCCGCCAGCGCCGATCAAGCCAGACAGATCCTGTCGCAAGTTCGCAAGCATGCGATCGAGCACAAGCTGCCAGTCGAGCGCAAAACGGTGGCGGCGATCTGGCGCGACGTGTGCAGATGCCCAGCCACCCAAAGCGGGTGAAGAGCCGTGCTTAGCAACGTTTGCGCCGACTATTCGAGAGACCAAGTGTGTCGCAAGGAGGCTATCCGATGCCACTGACCGGCGCGAAAATGCCCCTCTTCCTCAGGCCAGTTCGCCGGCCGCAAATCTCCGCTCCAGTTATTGCAGACCATTCCAGCATACATGCTGTGATCTGCAATCCAGCAGCGAGCGGTCCGCGGACTGCCAAGCGACGTCTTCTCTTGAGGCTGCCGTCCCGCCCGACCACCGGTCGGACGAGCATCAGCACCGATTGCGGTTTGGCCGTTCATGCCCCTTCCTCATCCGGGCTGACGTCGGCGCCCGCCGAACCCGCAGATCTGGAGAGCGAAGTTGAGCGCCTCGGCGTTCCAGGGGCGGGCGTTGGCGATGCGCACCCGCTGTGCGAGGTAGAACCGCGGCAATATCATCAGGCGCTAAGAGTATCTTATTTGGCGTCCGAGAGCTGATCCAAAGGAGACCTTTCGATGATCAACTCATCCCCGGCAGCCCCTATCCTGGACCGGCTTAGCAACGCCTCGTCGGCAGAGGAGTTCTTTTCGCTGCTTGGCGTCGATTATGATCCGAAGATTGTAAATGTCGCGCGCCTTCACATCCTAAAGCGCATGGGACAATATTTCGCCAAAGAGCAATTTTCTGGCGCCACAGAGCCGGAAATCAGAGCTCGGTGCAAAGCGATGCTGGAGCAGGCTTATGCTGATTTCGTGGCATCGCCGCCGATTGATCAGCGAGTATTCAAGGTTTTGAAGGATGCGGTTGCTGGCCCAGGCAAATCGACAGCTTTTGTTCCGTTGAGCGAGCTGAAGTGACTTCGCGCTCCGCCGTAATGAGGTGTTCTCTAACGATTGCCGTGCGGTCTGAAAGCTCCTTCATCCCGATCATCTCTCCGCCAGCCATGACCCGAGCGACGCTGTCGCATTCCCGACCCATGTCCGGACTGATCGTGTCCAATGCCCTGAGCGAGCATTTAAGTTTCTGTCAAATGATTGCTTGCCCCTGACTTTCGATGGTTCTTGCAAGTGGTACGACACTTGCTGTTGTCGTGCCTATCCCGTCATCGATGCTGACAGATGGCGATCGTCCGAGATGAAAAAGGAACGCCTATGACGCTGCTTCTACCGCCTACCGAGCGATGCGGCATGATCGCGCGGCTCACGCTCGCGCCCGGTCCGTTCGATATGGCCTTTGATGCGAACGAAGCCGACACCGACCGTGAGATGGTGGTCAGTGGCTAAGTCGTCCGTTGCGCAACATCTGGAGAGGGCATGTACATAGTCGTCAGCGTCGAGCGAGTCCGCGGATGCGCGCAAAGTGGCATTCGTCGCAACGCGGATAGCAACATGCGTCCGGCGGAGGCGCCAAGCTCGGCCGATGCAAGGTGCCGGGGCTGGAGGCTGACCACGCAGTGCATGACAGGGGCGCATCTCCGATCGCTTTGGTGGGCGCACCCGGTGCAGAGCGCTGGGCCGAAAGCGATGCGCCGATACTGCAGAGCAGGCGGACGCAACAACTCTTCCGGGCACAGATGCCGTAGCGGCGTCGCCGGCACCGTGGCGCTTGTCGAACCGAGCGCGCGAGGCACTACCGTCGAGGACATCTCTGGCTCTGGTTCGCCCGGAGCGTCTACGTCGATGACGAGTGTTACTGCCTGGTCGGTTTGCACTAAGCGGGCCGGGCAGCCGAGCAGCCACTTGCTGATCAGAACTGATCCTCAGTCAACTGAATCTAGATAAACCTGTGGCGCGGGCGCGCGTATTCTTGAGGGGACTTTAAAGCATGAGCAATGTCACCAAAACGGCTGTGCCTGCGGCGGCCGGCCGGGCAGCAGCCAAGAAGGAACTGCCGGAACACTTTAAGGCCTACAAGCATGTCTGGGTTTTCGTCGAGCTGGAGCGCGGCCAGGTGCATCCGGTTTCCTGGGAGCTCATGGGAGCGGGGCGCAGGCTTGCCGACAAGCTGAAGGTGAATCTCGCCGCGGTCGTTGTCGGCCCGGAGGGGCAGTCCACCCGTAACGCCGCACTTGAATCCTTTTGCTATGGGGCCGATCTGACCTATCTCGTGAGCGACAACGTTTTGGCGGATTACCGTAATGAATCCTATACCAAGGCGCTCACCGAACTCGTCAATACCTACAAGCCCGAGATCCTGCTGTTGGGCGCGACCACGCTGGGGCGCGATCTCGCGGGTTCCGTGGCGACGACTTTGTCAACGGGACTCACTGCCGACTGCACCGCGCTCGATGTCGACGCCGATGGTTCTCTTGCGGCGACGCGTCCGACCTTTGGCGGCTCGTTACTCTGCACGATCTATACCTTGAATTATCGTCCGCAGATGGCAACAGTGCGCCCGCGGGTCATGCCGATGCCTGAGCGCGTCGAACGTGATGCTGCCCGTATCATCGTCCATCCGCTCGGCCTTGTCGAAGACGATATTGTGACGAAAGTTCTGTCGTTCCTCCCAGATCGTGATTCCGAGACGTCAAATCTGGCCTATGCCGACGTCGTGGTTGCGGGTGGCTTGGGACTGGGATCGCCTGAGAACTTCCGGCTGGTGCGCGAGCTCGCAACTCTTCTTGGCGCTGAATATGGCTGCTCGCGTCCTCTGGTGCAGAAGGGGTGGGTTACGTCTGATCGGCAGATTGGTCAGACCGGCAAGACGATCCGGCCAAAGCTCTATATTGCGGCCGGTATTTCCGGCGCGATCCAGCACCGGGTGGGTGTCGAGGGGGCGGATCTGATCGTCGCCATCAATACTGACAAACGTGCTCCGATCTTCGACTTCGCCCATGTTGCGATCGTCAGTGATGCCATGCAATTGCTGCCGGCGCTGACGGCGGCATTTCGCGCTCGGCTCTTGCCGAATTCGCGCGCCCGGATCGCGGTCTAGAGGAGATGATGATGATTGAAGAGAGGTTCGATGCCATCGTGGTAGGTGCCGGTATGGCTGGTAACGCGGCGGCGCTCTCCATGGCCAGGCAAGGCATGAAGGTGCTGCAGCTCGAGCGCGGCGAATATCCTGGATCGAAAAATGTGCAGGGCGCAATCCTCTACGCGGACATGATGGAAAAGCTGATTCCCGAGTTTCGCGAAGAGGCGCCGCTCGAACGTCATCTGGTTGAACAACGGTTCTGGATGATGGACGACCGCTCGCATGTCGGGATGCATTACCGCTCGGACGACTTCAACGAGGAGCGGCCGAACCGTTACACGATCATACGTGCGCAGTTTGACAAATGGTTCTCGTCAAAGGTGCGCGAAGCCGGCGCGACCGTGCTCTGCGAGACGACCGTGACGGAGCTCGTACGGGACGAGCGTGAAAGGATTGTCGGCGTTCGTACAGATCGCCGCGACGGCGAAATACATGCCGATGTCGTCGTGCTCGCTGAAGGGGTCAATGGTCTGCTTGGGACGCGCGCGGGCCTGCGCGCGCGGCCGACACCCGATAACGTTGCGCTCGCCGTCAAGGAAATGCACTTCTTGCCTCGCGAGACTATCGAAGCGCGTTTTAATCTTAAGGGCGAAGAAGGCGTCGTGATCGAGGCGGCGGGCACCATTTCCCGCGGTATGACCGGAATGGGTTTCATCTATGCCAACAAAGAGTGTATTTCGCTGGGCATCGGTTGTCTCGTCGCCGATTTCCAGCGCACCGGCCAGACGCCCTACGGCTTGCTCGATCAATTTAAAAGGCATCCCTCTGTGTTGCCTCTGCTAGCAGGTTCCGAAGTCAAGGAATATTCGGCGCATCTCATCCCTGAAGGAGGCTACAAATCGATCCCGCAGCTCTACGGGGAAGGCTGGGTGGTCGTTGGCGATGCGGCGCAACTCAACAATGCCGTTCATCGCGAGGGGTCCAATCTCGCGATGACCTCAGGTCGCATAGCGGCCGAAGCGATCGGCCTGGTGAAATCGCGCGGCGAGCCGATGACAGCGACAAATCTGTCGCTCTACAAGAAGATGTTGGATGAGTCCTTCGTCATCAAGGACCTCAAGAAGTACAAGGATTTGCCGCCCCTGATGCATACTCACTCACAAAACTTCTTTCTCACCTATCCGCAGCTCATCTCTAAGGCAATGCAAAACTTTGTGCGGGTCGATGGTACGCCCAAGGTTGAGAAGGAGAAGGCGACCTTGAAATCCTTTGTCAAGGCGCGCTCATGGATGGGGCTGTTCGGCGATGCATGTCGTTTTGCGCGAGCCTGGCGCTAATTATCAACAGTGTGAGTTCCAAGTATGGAAGGACAAAGCATGGATGCCGAACCCTCGGTGCGCGTGGAAGACAAGCTGTATTACAACCGCTATCTTGTCGACATTGGTCGTCCGCACGTCAAGGTTCGCGCACACACGTCCCCATCGCCGCAGCTAGTCGCGCTTTTGAAAGCGTGCCCCGCGCGATGCTATGAGCTGAACGATGAGGGGCGGGTCGAGGTGACTGTTGACGGCTGTATCGAGTGCGGTACCTGCCGGGTGATCGCCGAGCCCACCGGCGATATCCAGTGGAGTTACCCGCGCGGCGGATATGGGGTGCTGTTCAAGTTTGGCTGAGGGTAAGGTGAGGATGGAACGAAGCCGTGGTACGAACTGCCCCTAAGCGTCGGAATATTAGCATATTCGCGCGTTCCGCCTCTGGCACGGTGCGAGCAATTTGAGCTAGACACGTATCAAGGTAACAGGTGTGGCGATACGGAACGGCGCCACACCCTGTCGATCGGATGGCAGAGGAGGAATCAGCCCGTTGCCGGGGATGGGCTCGGCCAAACGGCTTCGATAGCAATCGCCCCTGACTGGACGATAGCAGCAGAGCGCACGGCAGTGAGGATCACCTCGGAGCTGACGCCCGCAGCTCTTAGTGTCTTCTCGTGGGCATCCATACAAGCACCGCATCCGTTCATGGCGGAGACAGCAAGTGACCATAGCTCGAAATCAGACTTGTCAACACCCGGACTGCCAATCACGTTCATGCGCAGCCGTGGCGGCATTGTCTTGTATTCCGGATTAGAGGCGAGGTGAACAAAGCGGTATTAGACATTGTTCATCGCCATCACAGCGGCCGCAGATTTCGCTGCCGCGATCGCCACATGTGTCATCACGGCGACCGCCGCGGATTCCATCGCGGCAATGACGTCTGCATTGCGGGTCGCAATCGTGCTCGCCAGCAACAGCCCGTATTGCCGCTGCGGCGAGAGTGTCTCATCGGCCATCAAGGACGTCAGATTGAGCCTGACATCCTTGGCGAAATCGGGGATCTTTCGTTCAACTGTTCGATCGGCAACATGCTGCCTCAAGCGACCTTCAGGACTTCGCCGCCGATTTCGCGGTTGCAGGGACAGAGCTCTTCGGTTTGGAGGGCGTCCAGCACGCGCAGTGTGTCCTTGGGGCTGCGCCCGACGTTGAGATTGGTCGCATAGACGTGCTGGATCGTGTTGGCGGGGTCAACAATATAGGTGTAGCGATACGCGACCCCTTCGGGGGAACGCACGCCAAGGCCATCGACCAGGGTCCCCTTTGTGTCGGCAAACTGCCAGATTGGTAAATTTTGCAAGTCGACATGTGAGCGTCGCCACGCAAGCTTGCAGAACTCGTTGTCAGTCGAGCCCCCCAGTACCACTGCATCGCGGTCGACGAATTCCTTGGAAAGCCGGGCAAACTCGGCGATTTCGGTCGGGCAGACGAAGGTAAAGTCCTTGGGATAGAAGAAGATGATCTTCCATTTTTCTGGGAAGCTGGCTTCGGTCAACGTCTCGAATGCACTCTGCCCATCTTCTTCCTGCGCCTGAAAGCCAGGCTTCACGCCTATGATCTCGAACGGCGGCAATTGACTTCCAATTCCAAGCATACGGTCCTCACACGTTTGTTTTCCGGACATGGTGACCACGCTGGTGAAGCAAACGACATGCCATCAGTTCCCAAGAGCCGATTGCCCTGGTTGCGCCGCGCAGTGACTTGGCTGCAGAGTTCGCCTCGCGCGAGGCCGCTCGAAACGGTAGGTGATCACCAAGCTGCGAGGTCTGCCGCATCTGAAACAGGAATGAACCCACCCAGGCTCGCTACGGTGGCAATGAAGGCTTGAAATCTACGTAGCGTCAGGTTGTAGAGTGTCAACGCACATGCGGCTATCGTTCTGAGGCGTCATGACCACGAGGAAAGGCTTGGGTATGGATGATGCCGCCGACGCGTACGGCTCGCCACGCGAGATCCTGGGCTGAATCGCCCTGTAGCATATCTACATCGTCTGGTCGGTCGAAGGCAGCCGCAATATGCTTCGGATCTATCTCATCAAGATTGTCGCTCACTGTCGTACTCCGATTGCTGTTCGTTTCTCGTATCGGCGCTTATCCGTCGAACTCCTCCTGCTGATGTGGAAGGTCCTGCGAGCAACCGCTCGGGGACTGCGACCGGCACGGCGCGCGCGACCTGGGCGAATACGTCAATGCCATTGCTGAGCCGTAGCGCATCAAAGGAACGACGCGGGATGCGGGCTAGAAGCGGTACGCCCGAACGGCCAGTTTCGAGAGCCAGGACCAAGGTGACCTCAGCATCGTCGAACGGCAGAGAGGCTTTGATGCGTGCCGGAAAGACATTGAGGATGGAACTGGCGCGCGGCGGCTCGCACGCGATGCTGACATCGCCGGCTGCGACGCGCAGCCGCAGCTGCGCCCCCGGCCTAAGCGGCGATCCAGGGATCAACAGGCGCGCCCCTTTGAGGCGGAGGATGATCAGCCCATAGCGCCCGTCATAGCCGCCGACCACGGTATCAAGGCAGACTACCGCATCGCCGTGCGCAGCAAGAGCCGGGGCAATCTGAACGACATTGAGTGGCCCGGCCGCAGTCACAACGCCATCTTTCATCATGACGAGATGATCGGCAAAGCGCTCGATGTCAGCCATGTCATGGCTGACATAGATCATGGGTAATGGGAGCTCTTCCCGCATGCGCTCGAGAAACGGCAAGATCTCGCATTTAGCGGAGCGGTCGAGCAAAATGAGTGGGTCGTCAAGCAAAAGTAGCCGAGGTTGTGCCAGCAGCGCACTGCCCAGGGCAAGGCGCTGTCGATCGGCGTCAGAAAGATGCGATGGCGAACGCTCGAGCAGTGGGGTAAGGGCGAGCAATTCGACCACGCCATCAAAATCGATCAGTGTCGGTTTCGATTTCGACGCGTTGAACAGAAGGGTGCGCTTGACGGACAAATGCGAAAAAAGAATTGGTCGTTGGAATACATAAGCGACGGGACGCAGATGAGGCGGCCGAAACGTCGTCTGATCTTGCCAAATCTCACCATCGACTGCGCAAAATCCACCCGGTAGACGCTGCACGCCGGCGATGCAGCGTGCGAGCGCGGTCTTGCCGCAGCCAGGCGGCCCAAAAATAGCCGTGACGCCTTTGGCTGGTGCGCTGAATTGGGCCACTAGCGGGATGTTTGCGAGAGAGCCGTTGAAGGCGAATTCGATATATCCAGGTTTTGCTTCTCTCACGTGCCCGCGCCTGTGATGTATCGTTCTACCAAGATCACGAGCAGAATCGCTGCGATCACCATGCCTCCGAGAATCCAGTCTGTTCCGCTCCAACGCGGTGTCTCCGCCCCCAAGAGGCCATAACGCATGGCTGCGGCGTTACAGATCGATGGTGTTAGGACAAGCGGCTTGTTGAGCATCTCCGAGCCATCGATGATCATGGCAATCAGACGCTGCCGTGCGCGCTTTCCGATCACACAGGGAGAGCCCAATTCCGGCATCGTGGAATGCTCAGCCGGCTTGGCCGGACCGAGGGTGTTCGTTGCAAGCTGAAATGGCGCCGCTTGTGTCGTTGGGCGGGAAGGCTGTCGGCTCGCGCCAGAGCTCCAGATTGGCTCTGGGGCCGAAATCCGCTCCGATGACGCCACAGTTTTGGTAGCAGATGTGAAGGCTGCGCCGGTGGCCCTAATCGTAGCTTCAGCGTTCCCGGGTGCAAGCAGCATCAAAGTCAGATCGATCAAGATCAATCGGATAAGTCTCACTTTAGACTCCGGGTCCGCTGCGACCGCTTTCTTCGCGGCAGCTCGTTGATCCTTGCCGAGCAATCCGCGTGCCGTTCCAAGGAATATGGTGCGCGGCTGGCGTGACAAAGGGGCTTCGCATCGCTCTCCGCCCGGCGTCTTAGATGGTCGTATCTTATGGTAGGGTTTTGGACGCTCGCGTCATCAACCGCACATGCAGGGCGATGAGATGGAAGCTGGGCGGGGCCCCATCGTCACTTGCGCTGGAGATGGTGCGTTGGCGAACATGCGTAAGCGGCAAGCTGAGGCCGTCAGGCGGCGTGGTTCCATGGCATAAGTACGTCGATTTGGCTGCTCGGCCAGCCATTGGCGATACGCTGAAGCGTGAGGGTGAGCCAGGCGAACGGATCGACGTTG
>NZ_JBWJZD010000035.1:0-69658 GCF_056429065.1 Bradyrhizobium sp. USDA3010 | reverse complement strand
CCCAGCGATCAACACGATCGCATCAAACAGGCCGGACATATGGATGACAGCGATCCGACCAAGCCCAGAACGCTCTTGTGCCACGGGGGCCGTCCACATATGGGTCCCTGCTTCCGCAGGGACGACAATAACCGCTACTTCTCCTTGATCGCCCAGGAGACGCTCACATTGACGGTCAGCGTTTCCTCGCCCTGGGCGACCGGCGTGGGGGCGGCGAATCCTGCCGTGGCCATCTTGGCGCGGAACATCGGCACCGGCGCCGAGCCGACTTCCGCGATGTTCAAGGGCGCGCCGAGCGTGACGCCGGCGGCCTTGGCGTAGATCTCCGCCTTGCGGCGGGCGTCGGCAATCGCCCTTTCGCGCGCGTCATCGAGCAGCTTCGAGGCCTGCGACACCGAGAAATTGAGGCCTCCGATATCGTTGGCTCCGGCGCCCACCAGCACATCGATGACACCAGCGACCTTGCTGACATCGTGCAGCTTGATCGTGACGCGATTGCTCGCGTGGTAACCGACGATGCTGGGCGGGGCGTTCGGCGACGACGGCGAGCGGTTGGCGAATTGCGGCGACAGCGACAGCCGCGACGTCTGATAGTCCTTGTCCGCGATGCCGGCGCCCTTCAGCGCGGCCAGCACCTTGCCCATCGTTACATTGTTGGCTTCGGCGGCTTCGTGTGCGGTCTTGGCGTCGCTGGTGACGCCCGCGTCGAGTTGCGCCTCGTCGGGCGCCGCCGACACGGTGGCCTCGCCGGTGACCGAGATCGCCGGCGGGAAGTCGGTGTCGGCCAGCGCGGGCGCAGCCAGCAGCGCGGTCGCGATGAGGGTGGCAGCGAAGGGGAGGCGGTTGGTCATCTGGCTCACTTCAGGGGTACGTAGACGTTGATCACAAGCTTGTCTTCGGCGGTCTTCAGCGGATCGGTGATGTATTCCTCGATAAAGGTGTCCTTGGCTTCGAGCTTCTTGTCGTCGAGGTGATTGGTGATCGCCTCATAGGTATTGTCCATGTTGTCGTAGGACCCGCGATGGACGAATTTCAGCGCCTTGCCGTCGGGCGAGTTGCCCATGCTCATGTTCTTGCCGAGGTTCTTGACGTCCTGGTCGACCGGGATTTCGGCGATGAAGGTGAAGCCGGTGTCGTCGGTCGAGGTGTAGACGATCATCGGATTGCCCGCTGCCTTGACGCCGTCCTTGTCGAGCAGCGCGGTGAGCTGCTTGAACGCCTCGATCAGCGCGTCGAAGGCCGAATCCCAGTTGGCCGTGCCCTTCAGCATCACGACTTTCTTCGGTTCCAGCGTGAACGGCTCGCCGAACGGGTCGGCGGTCTGCACCGGGGCGGCCGGCGGCGGCGTCGGGGACTGCGATGCGGCCGGGCTGTCGGCCGGTGACTTGGTCTCGGCCGGCGGGGGCACCGGCGTTGCCGATGGCGCAGGCGCGGGAGTTGGGCTCGGGCTTGCCGCCGGAGCGGGCGAGGCTGACGGCGACTGGGCGGGCGCCGGGCTTGCCAGGGTGATCGCGGCCAAAGGGAGCAGCGCGACCAGGGCCGCGCGGAGCGTGTTGATACGGTTCATTCGGTATTCTCCATCCCCTTCCTCAAACGGCCGCTCGATCTGTCCCGGCGCGCGCGGTCCTTGAGGTGCGATATTCCTAACACGCGAGTTCTGCATTCGTCCCATGACAGATGTGTCATAGGGCCATTCTGACTGGCCAATCAGCCACCACTCGCCATATAACCGGGCGGAATTTGGGAAAATCGATGAGCGCGCTCGCCAATCACGCATTCGCCAAGATGAACGGCATCGGCAACGAGATCGTCGTCGTCGACCTGCGCGATTCCAAAGCGCAGGTGTCGGCGGCGGAGGTGCGCGCCGTGGCGTCGCCGGCCGGCGGCGTGCCCTATGACCAGTTGATGGTGCTGCAGCCGCCACGGCTCGATGGCACCGAAGCGTTCATCTCGATCTACAACAATGACGGCTCGGAGGCCGGGGCCTGCGGCAACGGCATGCGCTGCGTGGTGCGGCGGATCTTCGAGAAGACCGGCCAGACATCGGCGACATTCCAGACCCGCGCCGGCCTGCTCAATTGCTGGCAGGGGCCGGCGCCCGATCTCTACACCGTCGACATGGGCGCGCCGAAGTTCGGCTGGCAGGACATTCCGTTGGCTGAGGAATTTCGCGACACCCGCTACATCGAGCTGCAGGTCGGGCCGATCGACAATCCGGTGCTGCATTCGCCGTCGGTGGTCTCGATGGGCAATCCGCACGCGGTCTTCTGGGTCGATGACGTCAGTGCCTACGACCTCGAACGTTTCGGGCCGCTTCTGGAAAACCATCCGATCTTCCCGGAGCGCGCCAACATCACGCTCGCCCATATCGTCGATCGCGACCACATCACGATCCGCACCTGGGAGCGCGGCGCCGGCCTCACCAGGGCGTGCGGCTCGGCGGCCTGCGCGACGGCGGTCGCGGCGGCGCGGCTGAAGCGCGCCAACCGGATCGTCGAGATCACGCTGCCCGGCGGCAAGCTCGGCATCGAGTGGCGCGAACGCGACGACCACGTGCTGATGACCGGCACCGCCGATTTCGAGTATGAGGGTCGCTTCGATCCGGCGCTGTTCGCCAGCGTCGCTTAGCCGGGCATGAAGGCGGTCTTGGGATCGGTTATGAGCGTCGATGTCGTCACCTTTGGCTGCCGCCTCAACGCATTCGAATCCGAGGTGATCAGGCGCGAGGCCGAACAGGCCGGGCTCACTGAGACCATCGTCATCAACAGCTGCGCCGTCACCAATGAGGCTGTGGCGCAGGCCCGGCAGTCGATCCGCAAGTTGAAGCGCGAACGCCCCACGTCGCGCATCGTCGTCACCGGCTGCGCGGCGCAGACGCAAGCCGACATGTTTGCAGAGATGGCCGAGGTCGACCGCGTCGTCGGCAATGACGAGAAGATGCGCGGCGCCGCCTGGCAGGCGACGCGTGCCGCTTTCGATGTGGGCGCGAGCGAGAAGGTCGCGGTTGCCGACATCATGGCGGTCACGGAAATGGCGCCGCATCTGCTCGACGGCTTCGCGCGCGGCCTGCCGCGGGTGTTCGTGCAGGTGCAGAACGGCTGCGATCATCGCTGCACCTTCTGCATCATCCCCTACGGCCGCGGCAATTCGCGCTCGGTGCCGATGGGAGCCGTCGTCGATCAGGTCCGTGCGCTGGTCGAGCGCGGCCACGCCGAGATCGTGCTGACCGGCGTCGATCTCACGAGCTATGGCGCCGACCTGCCGGGCGCGCCGAAGCTCGGCCAGTTGACCCGGCAGATTTTGCGCCACGTGCCCGAGCTGAAGCGGCTGCGCATCTCATCGATAGATTCGATCGAGGCCGATCGCGACCTGCTTGACGTGATCGCCGACGATCCGCGGCTGATGCCGCATCTGCATCTGTCGTTGCAGTCCGGCGACGACATGATCCTGAAGCGGATGAAGCGCCGGCATTCGCGCCGGGACGCGATCGATTTCTGCGCGCAGCTGCGCCGGCTGCGGCCGGACATCGCGTTCGGCGCCGACATCATCGCGGGCTTCCCGACCGAGTCTGAAGAGATGTTCGCGCGCTCGCTCGATCTGGTCGCGGAATGCGATCTCACCTTCCTGCATGTGTTTCCCTATTCGAAGCGTCCGGGCACGCCGGCCGCACGGATGCCGCAGGTCGAGGGCGGGGCGATCAGGGAGCGCGCCAAGCGGCTGCGCGCAGCCGGCGAAGCCGCGCTGGTGCGGCGGCTAGCTGCGGAAGTCGGCGCGACGCGCGAGGTGCTGATCGAGAGCGACAGGCAGGGCCGCACGGAGCATTTCCTGCCGGTTGCGATCGATGACGATGTGCCGGGTATGGTGCGTGCGATGTCCATCAGCGGACATGACGGCGCGCGCCTCACTGCATCGGTTGGCGACGTCCGTTGAGACGACGCCCTGCGCGTTACTCCGGGATGACGCGCCTCACCATTCTCTCGTCATTCCCGGGCGGTGCGCAACACCGAACCCGGAGTCCATTGAGCCGCATAACTCGTGGAAGAATGGATTCCGAGGCGCGGATAGAAAGTTTGACTCATCGCCGCGCCAACAACCTCGATGTCGTCCCTGCGAAGCAGGGACGAATGGTTGTTGTTGGGCGATGCCGGAACGACAATATCCGCTGCGGAGTACGGTCCCTGCTTCGCAGGGACGACATCGGGAGCAAGCCGTGGCCTCTCGGCTCGAGTACCGACGTTTCCAAAATACTGGATCACCCGCACACGCATAGGCGAGTGATGACACCGAACCAGCTGCTTGACAGGTTGAAATCAGTATCCGTCGCGTCATCGCGCATGACGCACTCAGTGCGCGCGGCCGCCGGGCCTTGACGGCTGTGACGCGCGAACCTGCCAGAACCGCAACAGGCGGTCGGCGTCGCCGCGGGTCATCTTGGTGAACTGGTTCTTCGCATGGGCGAGCTCGACGGCGCCCATGGAGCCGGTCGTATAGCGGCATTCCATCACCGCGGCGGTGGTCGCCCAGCTCAGGCCTGCCGCCCGGCACGGCACCAAAAGGCCTTCACTGCGCAGGCTTTGCATCAGGGAACGGATCACCTCGATGTTCGACTGCGCAAGATCCGCCAGCGCAACGACGGTCTCTTCATATCTTCGCTGCCTGGCGAAGCCGAGCAGGGCGGCCTCGTCGAGCTCGCCGCTGTCCTTCAGCTTCGCGACGTGGCGTTTGGCTGCGGTGAAATCCCGGACCTGCGACATGTCGCGCTCGACGCCGGCGGCGACCGCGGCGATCGCGTGGCGGATTTCCTCGTACAGATACGGCGGGGCGCGTTCCAGCAAACGGCCGCGAACCTCTTCCGTTGCCCGGCGCAGCAGCTGAAGACGGAGCTCCGCCGGCAGGTCCGCGCGGATGCCGGTCTCGACTGCGAGGGGCGGATCGTGCTCGGCCTGTGCGAGGATCACGGCAAATCCGCCCGGCGATACTTTGGCGCCGGGATTGGCGACGAGGCGATGGCTCACGCTCGCAAAGCGACGGGCCAGAAGCGCATCGGTGACGACTTCCTTCAGCCACCAGCGGCCGGCGACGGCAAGCAGGTGCTGCTCGCTCTTGGTCTGCGCGATCTCGACCAGATCCTCGGCACTGAGGCGCGAGGATTCCTGCAGCATCGGCCGCGCGATCCGGATCTCGTCGTTGCCAGCGAGGCGGCGAACGATCGCGGGCGGCGCCTGCGCGACCGGGGCGAGCTGCTCGCTGATCTCGGCAAGCGCCATCCGGGCGCTGATCTCGGCAAGCGCACGCAGCTCGATGGTCTTGACCAGCCGTTCGAGCACATTGTCGAACAGTTCGATCTGCTCGCTGTTGAAGCTGCCGGCGGAGTGGAGGAAGAGATCGGTGACGCGCTTCGCCGTCGCGATGCATTTTTCGGCGGAGCCGGCGCGTATCGCAGCCTCGACCTCGTCGACAATTGCCTGCCCGGCAGTCAGCATTGCTCGTCCTGAGCCCGTCCCGATCGCTTGTTCTAAGCCGGCTTGCAGCTTTATCGGGCGGACCTGAACGTTTCGTAAGGATAAAGATCAGTAGAATCCCGGAGGAAGCTCTACACTTTGACGCGTTTTCTTTCCGCGAGCCGCTATCCATCCCGGATCAAGTCCGGGACAGGCTTTCGCTGGAAAACGCTCTATTCGCCGTTCCAGCCGCAGGCCTTGAGCCGCTCCCGCATGTGCTCCGGCGCCGGCGCGACGACATGCACCGGCTCCTTGTTCCTGGAAATCGGGATGCCGATTTCGCGCGAATGCAGATGCAGGGTCGGCTCGCCGAAGCGCGGGCCATTCCCATAGATGTTGTCGCCGACGATCGGCCAGCCCATCGCCGCCGAATGCACCCGGAGCTGATGGGTGCGGCCGGTGACCGGCTCCATCGCGAGCCAGGCAAGGCCGTCGCCGCGTCCCAGCACCTTCCAATTGCTGATGGCCTTCTGGCCATCCGGATCCGGCTTCTGCCACCAGCCGCGCTCGGCGTTGAGCCGGCCGAGCGGCATGTCGATGGTGCCTGCGTCCTCGGTGGGGCCGCCCTCGACCACGGTCCAATAGGTCTTTGCGATCTTGCTGTGCTTGAACAGCAGCCCGAGCGAGGCGGTCGCCTTGCGATGGCGTCCCAGGACGAGGCAGCCGGAGGTGTCCTTGTCCAGCCGATGCGCCAGCACCGGCGGCCGGGGCAGGCCGAACCGCAACGCGTCGAACGAGGCCTCTAGATTGGGGCCGCCCTTGGGGCCGCGATGCACCGGCAGGCCCGCCGGCTTGTCGATGACCAGCATCAGCCCGTCGCGGTGGAGCACGCGGCCTAAGATTTCCTCCGCGGTCAATTGGGGAACATCGATCAATTCGTCGAGACTTTCGTTTGTGAGGCGAAACGGCTAACACACCCCCGCCATGAACGATACCACTGCGGGAACTCCCAAACAGAACTGGTGGCAGCGGCTGAAAGGCGGCCTGAAGCGAACTTCGAGTTCGATCGGGGCCGCGGTCGCCGACCTTGTCACCAAGCGCAAGCTCGATTCTGCCATGCTCGATGACATCGAGGATGTGCTGCTGCGCGCTGACCTCGGCACCGATGTCGCGGTCCGCATTGCTGAGGCCGTCGGCAAGGGCCGGTACGACAAGGCGATCTCGGCCGACGAGGTCAAGGACGTCGTTGCGACTGAGGTCGAGAAGGTGCTGGCGCCGGTGGCCAAGCCGCTCGAGATCGATGCGACGCTGAAGCCGTTCGTGATCCTGGTGGTCGGCGTCAACGGTTCCGGCAAGACCACGACGATCGGCAAGCTGGCCGCGAAATTTTCCGCCGAGGGCCGCAAGGTCATGCTGGCCGCCGGCGACACCTTCCGTGCCGCGGCGATCGAGCAGCTCAAGGTCTGGGGCGAGCGCACCAAGTCGCCGGTCATTGCCGGGGCCCAGGGCTCGGATTCGGCAAGCCTCGCCTTCAACGCGCTGACCGCGGCGAAGGAGCAGGCGCGCGACGTGCTGCTGATCGACACCGCCGGCCGGCTGCAGAACAAGTCCGAACTGATGAACGAGCTCGAAAAGGTCGTGCGCGTCATCAAGAAAGTCGATGCGTCGGCGCCGCATGCGGTGCTGCTCGTGCTCGACGCCACGGTGGGACAAAATGCGCTGTCGCAGGTCGAGGCATTTCATCGTACGGCAGGCGTCACCGGCCTCGTGATGACCAAGCTTGACGGCACGGCGCGCGGCGGCATCCTTGTCGCGCTGTCGGAGAAGCACAAGCTGCCGGTGCATTTCATCGGCGTCGGCGAAGGCGTCGAGGATCTCGCGCCTTTCACGGCGAAGGATTTTGCCAAGGCGATTGCCGGGATCGAATAATTCATCCGTCGAGACGCGCGCCAGTGCGCGCCCCCTCAGGATGACGGTGGGATACGAAAGGTCGTCATCCTGAGGAGGCGCGGAGCGCCGTCTCGAAGGATGGCCAAGACACGGGTTCAATGGACTGAATTGATGGACAAGACCCAGCCACATCCGCTGTTCAAGCTCGCGACCGAGCTCGGGCCGCTGCTCGTGTTCTTCATCGCGAACGCCAAATACCATTTGTTCTTCGCGACCGGCGCGTTCATGGTCGCGATCGTTGCTGCCATGATCGCATCCTATGTCGTGACCAAGCACGTGCCGATCATGGCGCTGGTGACCGGCGCGGTCGTGCTGGTGTTCGGCACCCTGACCCTGGTGTTGCACGACGAGACCTTCATCAAGGTCAAGCCGACCATCATCTACGGCCTGTTCGCGGCCGTGCTCGGCGGCGGGCTGCTGTTCGGCCGCTCCTTCATCGCCGTGATGTTCGACCAGATGTTCAATCTGACGCCGCAGGGCTGGCGCATCCTCACCATGCGCTGGGCGCTGTTCTTCGCCGGCATGGCTATTCTCAACGAGATCGTCTGGCGGACGCAGACCACGGATTTCTGGGTGAACTTCAAGGTGTTCGGCGTGACGCCGCTGACCATGGTCTTCGCCATCGCCCAGATGCCGCTGACCAAGCGCTATCATCTGGAGCCGGTCTCGCTGGAAACCAGCGAGGCGGACGCCGGCGACCTGCGAAAGTAAATCCGAACGCAGCGCGGGTGATTGTGCCGCGCTGCGTCCGACGCTTCGGAGATCAACTCTTCAGAGCTCAGCTCTTCTGCTTGGCGACGATCTTGTCCTTGATCTTGTCGTAGGTCGCCTGCGGCAGGATGTTCTTCTGCACCAGTTCATCCTTGCCCTTGTAGGGGCGGCCCTTGATGATCGCGGCCGAATAGGCCTTGCCGACACCAGGCAGCGCGTCGAGCTGGTCGGCGCTGGCGCTGTTGATGTCGAGCAGGTCGTCCTTCGCCATCCCCGTCGTCTTCAGATCAGGAGTCGCCGCTTTCGGCGCTGGCGCCATGTGGCTCTCGGATTTGGCGGCGGGCGCGGCCGGCTGCGGCGACTGGGCCATCGACGGCGTGGCCGTCATCAGGCCGAGCGTGAGTGCGGTGGCAAGAAGTGAAGCGAGCGTGGTCTTGCGCATATGTCCTCTCCGAGGAATGAGTGAAGTCACGCCATGGAGTTAGGGTTGCGTTCGTGGCGTCGCCGTGGCCGTGAAATGAACCGCAGATAAACCCGCCGAAGTATTATGCCGCAGGTGTTTTCTCGCGTCGTTCATGCCCGATTCATGTTCGCGAGTCGCGGCGTGCCGATGCGGTTACGGTCTCGCGCGCAGCGCCTTCTCGATCTCGGCCTTGAGCACGGTGTTGACATTATCCGGCGTCACCGGGCCGACCAGCTTGTAGACGATCGTGCCCTCGCGTCCGACGAGGAAGGTCTCGGGCACGCCATAGACGCCCCACTCGATGGAGGCGCGGCCGTTGCCGTCGACGCCGACGATGCCGAACGGATTGCCGTAGCGGCCGAGGAAGCGCCGCGCGTTCTCGGGCGAGTCCTTGTAGTTGATGCCGATGATCTGGAAGCGCTTGTCCTTGCCGAGCTCGGTCAGCAGCGGCGCTTCGTCATGGCAGGGCACGCACCAGGACGCCCAGACGTTGACGATTGAGACCTTGCCCTTGAACGCGGCGGGATCGAGACCGGGGACAGGCGCGCCGTCCTTCACGAGGCCGTCGAGTGCCGGCAGGGCGGTCTGCGGTGCCGGCCGGCCGATCAGTGCCGACGGAATTTTGGAGGGATCGCCGCCATAGAGCCGCAGCAGGAATAACCCGGCGAGCCCGAGGAAAACGAGCAGCGGCAGCACCACCAGCAGGCGGCGGGCTTGCGGCGGGCTGTTGGTCGCCTGCTCGCTCATCTTATATCCGCCGCGCTGCGGCCGGAGCGGCGCGTGATGCCGCTGGCCTCGATCTCCTTGAGGCGTGCCTGCTGGCGGCGATAGTCGGCGATGATCCAGACGATCAAGAGCAGCACGACCGCCGCGACCAGCGCATAGGACGTCACGATGAAAGAGGCGTAGGGACCAAGCGACATGGTGTCACGCCGCCTGTTGGTTGGCTTGCATCATCTGCAGGCTGCGCACGCGCCGACGCAGGATCTCGTTGCGCATCGCCGCCAGGTGCAGGGTGATGAAGAGCAGCGAAAACGCGATCGCCATCACCAGCAGCGGCCACAGGAAGGCCTTGTCGAGCGTCGATCCGCCCATCCGGAGCACCGAGGCCGGCTGATGCAACGTATTCCACCAGTCGACCGAGAACTTGATGATCGGGATGTTGATCGCGCCGACCAGGGTCAGGACCGCCGCCGCCCGCGCCGCGCGCGAAGGGTCCTCCACCGCGCGCCACAGCGCCATCAGGCCGAGATACATCAGGAACAGGATCAAGACCGAGGTCAGCCGCGCGTCCCACTCCCAATAGGTGCCCCACATCGGCCGGCCCCACAGCGAGCCGGTGACGAGCGCGAGAAACGTGAAGGCGGCGCCGATCGGAGCTGCGGCTTTCGCGGCGACGTCGGCGAGCGGATGCCGCCACACCAGGGTGCCGAGCGCTGCCACGCTCATGACGCCCCAGACGAACATCGACAGCCACGCATTCGGGACGTGGATGAACATGATCTTCACCGTGGCGCCCTGCTGGTAGTCGTCGGGCGCCATGGCCGACTGGTAGAGGCCGATCGCGAGCAGGACCGCGGTCGCGCCCGCCAGCCACGGCAGGATCCGCGCGGTCAGCGCCAGGAACTTGGTCGGGTTGGCGAGGTCGGTCAGCGTCATGGCACCCTGATAGTCGTCCGATGTGTCGCAGGCAATTGGCCGAACTTCTCTCGGAGAGATTTGATCGGGCTCATATTGCCGGCCAATTTCAGTCCAGCCCGTGCCGCAGGCTCGCGGCGGCGGCAAAAGGGCCGATCACGAGGCTGGCAAGCGACAGCGCGCAGAGGATCGAGAACGGTGTTCCAAAGGGCAGGGGCCCCGATATCGCCGCCTGCGAGGCGGCAACGCCGAAGATCAGCACCGGGATCGACAGCGGCAGCACCAGCACGGCCAGCAGCAGCCCGCCGCGATGCAGCGTCACCGCCAGGGCCGCGCCGATCATGCCGGTGAAAGTCAGCGCCGGAGTTCCCGCCAGCAAGGTCGCCGCGACCGCAAGCGTCGCCGTGCCGTCGAGATTGAGCAGCAGGCCGAGCACCGGCGTCGCGACGATCAGCGGCAGCCCCGCGGCGATCCAATGCGCCAGCGCCTTGGCCGCGCAGGCGAGTTCCAGCGGCGTCCGGCTCATCACGATCAGGTCGAGCGAGCCGTCCTCGTGATCGGCCGTGAACAGCCGGTCGAGGGTGAGCAGGCTGGCCAGCAGCGCGCCGAGCCAGAGGATGGCGGGGCCGAGCCGCGACAGCAGCGCGAGATCGGGCCCGACCGCGAACGGCATCAGCACCGTAACGGTGAGGAAGAACAGCACGCCGATCAGCGCCCCGCCGCCGACGCGCAGCGCAATGCGGATGTCGCGGCGGATCAATGCGGCCAGCTTGCTCACGCCGCGCCTCCCATCCGCAAATCGCGCGCATCGATGCCGAGCGGCAGATGGGTCGCGGCGACGATCAGGCCGCCGTTTGCGAGATGGTCGCGCATCAGCCCGACGAACAGCGCCTGTCCGGCCGCATCGAGCGCCGATGTCGGCTCGTCCAGCAGCCAGACCGGCCGCCGCACCGAGAGCAGGCGCGCGATCGACAGGCGGCGGCGCTGGCCGGCCGAGAGGTAGGCGGCCGGCAGATGCGCGGCGTGGTCGAGCGCCACGGCGGCCAGGCAGCGGCCGGCGTCCACGGTCTCGCCGCCGAGGAATTCCCGCCAGAAGGAAAGATTTTCCGCGACGGTCAGCGCCGGCTTCAGGGCGTCGCGATGGCCGAGGTAGTGGGCCTGCTCAGGCAGACTTAGCTCGGCGTCGCCGCCTTCGAGCGCAATCGAGCCCTCGGCGGGAAGCAAGAGCCCGGCGAGGACGCGCAGCAGCGAGGTCTTGCCCGCGCCATTGGGTCCCGTGACGGCAAGCGCCTCGCCGGCCGTCGCTGACAGATCGAGGCTGGAAAACACCTCGCGTCCGCCGCGCACGCATTTCAGATTTCGTCCCGAGAGCCGCATGGTTCGTCTTGTCACAGCCCTCTGAAATCTTTCGCTACCGCGTGAGAATTTTTGGGTCGCGCAACGCTGTCGCACGCTTGTCGGTGTGGCGGTGCTTCTAGAAAGGTTCTATAAGCCCGGAACTTGATGCAGCACACACAATCGGCGGCCGCAAGCCATCCAGGCCATCCCTTGGCCCGTGTCGATCGCCGGTGTTTAGTTACCCTTGCCGGGTATAACTGAGAATTGGGATCCTCCGCATGACCTCACTCGACAGCTTCAAATGCCGCAAGACCATGAAGGTCGGCGGCAAGTCCTACGTCTATTACAGCCTGCCCCAGGCAGAGAAGAACGGACTGAAGGGTATTTCGAAGCTGCCGTATTCGATGAAGGTTCTGCTCGAGAACCTGCTGCGCAACGAGGACGGCCGCACCGTCAAGAAGGAAGACATCGTTGCGGTGTCGAAGTGGCTCAAGAAGCGCCAGCTCGAGCACGAAATCGCGTTCCGCCCGGCGCGCGTCCTGATGCAGGATTTCACCGGCGTTCCGGCCGTGGTCGACCTCGCGGCGATGCGCAACGCGATGCAGAACCTCGGCGGCGATGCCGAGAAGATCAACCCGCTGGTGCCGGTCGATCTCGTCATCGACCACTCGGTGATCGTCAACTTCTTCGGTGACAACAAGGCGTTCGCGAAGAACGTCACCGAGGAATACAAGCAGAACCAGGAGCGCTACGAGTTCCTGAAGTGGGGTCAGAAGGCGTTCTCGAACTTCTCGGTGGTGCCGCCCGGCACCGGCATCTGCCACCAGGTCAATCTCGAATATCTCGCGCAGACGGTGTGGACCAAGAAGGAGAAGATGACGGTCGGCAAGAAGACCGGCACCTTCGAGGTCGCTTATCCCGACTCGCTCGTCGGCACCGACTCGCACACCACCATGGTCAACGGCCTCGCCGTGCTCGGCTGGGGCGTCGGCGGCATCGAGGCGGAAGCCTGCATGCTCGGCCAGCCGTTGTCGATGCTGCTGCCGGAAGTGGTCGGCTTCAAGCTCAAGGGCCAGCTCAAGGAAGGCGTCACCGCGACTGACCTCGTGCTGACCGTCACCCAGATGCTGCGCAAGCTCGGCGTGGTCGGCAAGTTCGTCGAGTTCTTCGGTCCGGGCCTCGATTTCCTGTCGGTCGCGGACAAGGCGACCATCGGCAACATGGCGCCCGAATACGGCGCGACCTGCGGCTTCTTCCCGGTCGACGCCGCGACCATCGATTACCTGAAGACCTCGGGCCGCAAGGCCGATCGCGTCAAGCTGGTGCAGGCCTATGCCAAGGCGCAGGGCCTGTTCCGTACCGCCAAGTCGGCCGATCCGGTGTTCACCACCACGCTGACGCTCGACCTCGCCGACGTGGTGCCGTCGATGGCCGGACCGAAGCGCCCCGAAGGCCGCATCGCGCTGCCGGCGGTCTCGACCGGTTTCGCGACCGCGCTGGTCAACGAGTACAAGAAGCCCGATGGTGAGCAGAAGCGCTTCGCGGTCGAGGGCCGCAATTTCGATCTCGGCCATGGCGACGTCGTGATTGCCGCGATCACCTCCTGCACCAACACCTCGAACCCGAGCGTGCTGATCGGCGCCGGCCTGTTGGCGCGCAAGGCGGCCGCCAAGGGTCTGAAGGCCAAGCCGTGGGTGAAGACCTCGCTCGCGCCGGGCAGCCAGGTCGTGGCTGAGTATCTCGCCAATTCCGGCTTGCAGGCCGATCTCGACAAGGTTGGCTTCAACCTGGTCGGCTTCGGCTGCACCACCTGCATCGGCAATTCCGGCCCGCTGCCGGAAGACATCTCGAAGTCGATCAACGAGAACGGCATCGTCGCCGCCGCCGTGCTGTCGGGCAACCGCAACTTCGAAGGCCGCGTCTCGCCGGACGTGCAGGCGAACTACCTCGCTTCGCCGCCGCTGGTGGTCGCGCATGCGCTCGCCGGCACCGTGACCAAGGATCTCGCGGTCGAGCCGATCGGCATCGGCAAGGACGGCAAGCCGGTATTCCTGAAGGACATCTGGCCGACCACCAAGGAGATCAACGCCTTCATGAAGAAGTACGTCACCGCGACGATCTTCAAGAAGAAGTACGCCGACGTGTTCAAGGGCGACACCAACTGGCGCAAGATCAAGACCACGGAAAGCGAGACCTATCGCTGGAACATGAGCTCGACCTATGTGCAGAACCCGCCCTATTTCGAAGGCATGAAGAAGCAGCCGGAGCCGATCGTCGACGTGGTCGACGCGCGGATCCTCGCGATGTTCGGCGACAAGATCACCACCGACCACATCTCGCCGGCCGGGTCGATCAAGCTGACCTCGCCCGCTGGCAAGTTCCTGAGCGAGCACCAGGTGCGCCCCGCCGACTTCAACCAGTACGGCACGCGGCGCGGCAATCATGAAGTGATGATGCGCGGCACCTTTGCCAACATCCGCATCAAGAACTTCATGCTGAAGGGCGCCGACGGCAATATCCCGGAAGGCGGTCTGACCAAGCACTGGCCCGACGGCGCGCAGATGTCGATCTACGACGCGGCGATGAAGTACCAGCAGGAGAACGTGCCGCTGGTGGTGTTCGCCGGCGCCGAATACGGCAACGGCTCGTCGCGCGACTGGGCCGCGAAGGGCACCCGCCTGCTCGGCGTGCGCGCGGTGATCTGCCAGAGCTTCGAGCGCATCCATCGCTCCAACCTGGTCGGCATGGGTGTGCTTCCGCTCACCTTCCAGGACGGCACGTCGTGGTCCTCGCTCGGCCTCAAGGGCGATGAGAAGGTCACGATCCGCGGGTTGCAGGGCGATTTGAAGCCGCGCCAGACGCTGACGGCCGAGATCGTCTCCGCCGACGGCGGCAAGCGGGATGTCCCGCTGCTCTGCCGCATCGATACGCTGGACGAGCTCGACTACTATCGCAACGGCGGCATCCTGCATTACGTGCTGCGCAAGCTCGCGGCCTAGCGCGGATTTGTGATCAGTGCCTCACTGCTTAGTGAGTAGCGGCTAAAAAGAAGGCGGCCTATGACAAGGCCGCCTTCTGGCGTTCTGGGGCACGCAAGTTCAAGGGACAACTTCATGCTCCGTACAATTACGGATAGAAATCATCACGACTGGTTCGCAGTATGACAGCGATGATGGCCTATAATTCTATCTCGCGATGGTCCAGCGCCCTAGGTTTCTGCGCGATCGTTGCGATCATCCGCCCCGCTCACGCCGATCCGCGTGCTGTCGTCGAACTCTTCACCTCGCAGGGATGCTCGTCCTGTCCGCCCGCGGACAAGATCATCGGTGACCTCGCGAAGGACCCCAACGTCATCGCGCTGAGCATGCCGATCGACTATTGGGACTATCTCGGCTGGAAGGACACGCTGGCCGATTCCCGTTTCAGCGCGCGCCAGAAAGCCTATTCGCACATGCGCGGCGACCGCGACGTCTACACGCCGCAGGCCGTGATCAACGGCTCCGCCCATGTGATCGGCAGCGACCGCGCCAGCATCGAGGACGCGATCAAGGACACCGAGAAGAGCGGCAGCGTGATGTCGGTGCCGGTGACGATGACGCTGACCGGCAAGCAGATCAACGTGTCGGTGGCCGCATCGAAATCGCCCGCGGTGTCGCGCGGCGAAGTCTGGATCTGCTCGATCTCGAAGTCGGTGCCGATCTCGATCGCGCGCGGCGAGAACCGCGGCCGCGAGATCACCTACCACAACGTGGTGCGCAATCTCCTGAAGGTCGGCGACTGGAACGGCTCGTCCGGGAGCTGGACCGTGCCGCTGGAGAACATCACGCGCGATGGCGTCGATGCTGCGGCCGTCTACGTCCAGGACGGCAATCGCGACAAGCCGGGCCCGATGCTGGGCGCCGCATTCACCTCGCTTCACTAGAGCCTTTCGGTTCTGATTGATCAGAAGCGCAGCTTTAGATTCCTGTTTAACGCGTTTTCTTCACGCGAACCGGTGTCCACTTCGCTCGAAAACGCTCTAACTGCGCGGTGCTGGCTTCTGTCAGTCTTGCGTCGTTGGGCCGCACGCATGGTGTCGTGCGGCTCCGCGCGGCGGCAAGCGTGCATCCAGTGATCTGCTGAGAGGGAAGCGCCGAGGCTTTGCGCGGCTTGATCGCGCATATTCGAGCAGGGCCCAAAAACAAAAAGGACCAACTTTCGTTGGCCCAGTGTGTTGGGATTTGATTCCCCTGCGAACAGGCCCGATCCCGACGGCCCCGGGGGGCTGGGGGCTGAGGAATCCGGAACCGAAAGGACCGGGCCAACGCAGGATTGTCTTTTCGCAGGGCAGCGGGGCGGGCGATGGGCGGAAGTGGGGCAGCAATATGATTCCTCTAACGTTCCCGTGACTCTTCGGTTTTCCGGACAATCCGTCGCGCCTGGCCGTGGTTAAGGGCTGGTTGCATTGCGAATGGCCCCTTGCAGGCTCCGGCGCTTAGCGCAATCATGTCACTCTCGTGACGATCCCGAAGTGGGGCACCGGCCTTCGGCACCCGATCGTCACCGGGATGACAGGAGGCGCTCGATGAGTTTGATCTCGGAGGATAGTGATCCGAGTGGGAGTCGTGCCGCGGCGCGTCCCGCCGCCGCGACCCCTCAGCCCAACCGCGTGACATTCAATCGACTTGAGCTCAACCGCATTCTCAATCTCTACGGCCGCATGGTCGCCGATGGCGAGTGGCGCGATTATGCGATCGACTTCCTTAAGGACCGTGCCGTGTTCTCGGTGTTCCGGCGCGCATCCGAAATACCGATCTACCGGATCGAAAAGGATCCCCGGCTGGCGCGCAAGCAGGGCATGTACAGCGTGATTTCGGCGACCGGCCTGATCCTGCGCCGCGGCCACGAACTCGAACGGGTGCTGTTCGTGATCGATCGCAAGCTGTCGCTGGTGTAGGCGCGGCAAATTCAACAGACCGAGCCCGGATGAAGCGAAGCGCAATCCGGCACAAGTTCATCTGCGGTATCGGCGGCCCCGGATTGCGTTGCGCTGCATCCGGGCTACGGACTGTAGCTCAGTCCGCTGGCACCGTCGCCGCGCCCTCGCCGAGCGCGCGCTGCATCATCACGGTGTCGAGCCAGCGGCCGAACTTCCGGCCGACATTCGGGTGCGTCCCGATCATCTGAAATCCGCAGCGGCGGTGCAGCCCGATCGAGCCGGCATTGGCGGAGTCCCCGATCACCGCGATCATCTGCCGGAAGCCGCGCGCGTCGCATTCGGCGATCAGGCGGGCCATCAGCCGGAGGCCGATGCCGCGGCGATGGACCGCAGGGTCCAGATAGACCGAGTTCTCGACCGTGAAGCGATAGGCCGGCCGCGGCCGGTAGGGGCCGGCATAGGCATAGCCGGCGACGCGGCCGTCGAGCACGGCGACGAAATAGGGGAAGCGGCCATCGATCAGCGCCCTGTAGCGGCGGGTCATCTCGGCAAGGTCGGGCGGGATCAGCTCGAAGGTTGCGGTGCCGAAGCGCACCGCGTGCTCGTAGATCGCCGTGATCGAGGGCAGGTCCGCCTCGACGGTTAGCCTGATTTCCCGATTGGCCCCCGCAGGATTGGACATGGGCGCGACAGTATTTTTGCCCTGCGCAAAAGAAAAGCCCCGGCCGCAAGGCCGGGGCTTGGATTGGATCGATCGTCTCGCTCGAGGCGCTCAGTCGCGCTGGCCGAGCAGCTGCAGGAGCAGCGTGAACAGGTTGATGAAGTTCAGGTAGAGCGACAGCGCACCAGTGATTGCCGCACGCTCTGCCATCGCGCCACCCTGCGAGGCGTAGCCGTAGATGTAGTCGTTCTTCAGCCGCTGGGTGTCCCAGGCGGTGAGGCCCGCGAACACCAGCACGCCGACCACAGAGACGATGAACTGCAGTGCCGAGCTCGCCAGGAACAGGTTGACCAGGCTCGCGATGATGATGCCGATCAAGCCCATGAACAGGAACGAGCCCATGCCGCTCATGTCACGCTTGGTGGTGTAGCCGTAGAGGCTCAGCGCACCGAACGTCGCCGCGGTGATGAAGAACACGCGCACGATCGAGGTGTGCGTGTACACCAGGAAGATCGACGACAGCGACAGGCCCATCAGCGCCGAGAACACCCAGAACAGCAGCTGGGCGGTCGCAGGCTGCAGGCGGTTGATGCCGGCCGAGATGACGAACACCATCGCCAGAGGGGCGAGGATGAACAGCCACTTCAGCGGGCTCACGAACATCGCGTAGCCGAACTGCGTCAGATAGGCGTTGCCAAACTTGGCGACGGCGGCGGACTGATCGGTGGTCACCGCACCCATGTAGACACCGAGCGCGGCCAAGCCTGTGATGGCCAGGCCGATGCTCATGTAGTTGTAGATGCGCAGCATGTAGGCGCGCAGACCGGCGTCGACGGCCGCAGCGTCAATGCGCCCGGCGGCCCGGCCGAAAGGAGAAGCGTAGTTGCGGTCTAGGTCCGACATGGTCGAATTCCCGTGGTTGGTCCCGGTGGAGCGCAAGGGATTTGCGGCGCCGGTTCTAAATCTATCTCAGATGGCTCGGTTTGCGGAACATTAATTGCGTGTCATTCAAACCGACTATCCGACCCGAGTGGTATGTGGGAAATTAACACATCCGACGCAAGCTTCCACGCGCGGCCGAATGTCGCTCTAACCTAGTATTCATAGGTAAAACGGCGCTGCCGCCGCTACAAATTGTCACAAATTCCGCAACACCGAGGCCGGCTTCTGGTTCAGCGCGAGCAGCGTTCCGGCCAGCCCCAATCCGACGGTGACGACCAGCGCGGCGACCACGACCAGCGCGGCGCTGCCGGCCTGCCAGATGAAACTCAGCGTCATCAGCCGCGTCACGATCAGCCAGGCCGCGACCGAACCGGCGATCACCCCGAAGATTGCGGTTGCAAAACCGATCATCAGATACTCCAGCGCGTAGGCGCCGAGCAATCGCACCCGCGTGGCGCCGAGCGTCTTGAGGATCACGGCGTCATAGACGCGGTGGCGGTGCCCGGCGGCGAGCGCCCCGCCCAGCACCAGGATCGCCGAGATCAGCGTCACGGCGCTGGCGCCGCGGATCGCCAGCACCAGATTGCTGACGACGGTGCCGACCGTCTCCAGCGCCTCGCGGACGCGGACGCTGGTCACCATCGGGAACGCGTCGGCGACCTGCTTGATGATGCGCGCATCATCGGTAGTGCCGCCATGGGGTTCCGTCAGGGTCGCGACGTGGCTATGCGGGGCGCCCTTGAAGGCATTCGGCGAGAACACCAGCACGAAGTTGATGCCGAGGCCCTGCCAGTCGATGTTGCGCAGATTGGCGATCCTGGCCGGCACATCGCGGCCGAGCACGTTGACCACGATCTCGTCGCCGATCTTCAAGGACAGGCCGTCGGCGATCTTCTTCTCCATCGAGACCAGCGGAGGACCGCTGTAGTCCGGTCCCCACCATTCGCCCTCGACGATCTTCGAACCCTTGGGAACTTCGCCGGTGTAGGTCAGGCCGCGGTCGCTTTGCAGAACCCATTCCGAATCGACCGACGGCTTGAGCTGGTCGGCCTTGACGCCGCGTGCGGCGACGATGCGCCCGCGCAGCATCGGCACGTCCTCGACGGTCGAGCCGGCCGCGATCTGCGCCAGGAAGGCGGCAAAGCGGTCGGCTTCCGTGGAGGGGATGTCGATGAAGAAGAACGACGGCGCCCGCTCCGGCAAAGCGGCCAGGAATTGCCGGCGCAGATTGCCGTCGATCTGGGTGATGGTGACGAGCACCGCGAGCCCGAGCCCCAGCGACAGCACGACCGACGGCGTCAGCGCACCCGGTCGGTGGATGTTGGCGATCGCCAGCCGCAGCATGGTCATGCGGCTGCGCGGCAGCCGCCGCGCCACCGCCATCAGGATCTCGGCGATCCCGCGCAGCAGCAGGAACACCGCGATCGACGAGGCGACGAACACGGCGGCGACCCGCTTGTCATAGGCGAGCCCGATCGCAACCCCGATCAGGAGCGCGACCACCACCGCCATCAGCGCGAGATAGCTCCAGCGCGGGCGGTGCCATTCGCTGGCGACGGTCTCGCGGAACAACGCAGCGACCGGCACGTCGTGGACCCGGCCGAGCGGCCATAGCCCGAACGCCAGCGCGGTGAGCTGGCCGTAGAGGAAGGAGAGCGCGAGCTCGTCGGGATGCAGGGCCGGCACCACCGGCAGCGGCAGCAGCTTGCCGAACAGGCCGACGATGACGAAGGGCAGCGCGGCGCCGAGCACCAGCCCGATCAGCGAACCGATCCCGGCCAGCACCACCACCTGCGTGCAGTAGATCGTGAAGACGTCGCGGCCGGTGGCGCCGAGCGCCTTGAACGAGGCGATGACGTCGCGGCGCCGGTCGATATGGCTCTTCACCGCGTTGGCGACGCCGACGCCGCCGACCAGCAGCGCGGCGAGGCCGACCAGGGTCAGGAACTGGGTGAAGCGGTTGATGGTGCGTTCAAGCTGCGGCGAGGCGTTGTTGCGGCTGCGGACTTCCCAGCCGGCCTCCGGCGCGGCAGCCCGTGCGCCTTCGATCAACGCGGTGGTGGCGCGATCGTCGTTGGCGCCGTCGCGCAGCTTCACCCGGTAGATCCAGCGCACCAGGCTGCCCGGTTGCAGCAGGTCGGTGGCGCGCAGGCTGGCTTCGCTGATCAGGAAGCGCGGGCCGAGGCCGACGCCGCCGGCAAGCTTGTCGGGCTCGGTCGCCACCACGCTGCGGATCTGGTAGGTCGCGCTGCCGATCGTGACGCGGTCGCCGAGCTTTAGGTCGAGCCGCGCCAAGAGCGTTGAATCGGCGGCCGCGCCATAGACGCCATCGCGTTCGGCGAGTAGATCGGCGACCGGCATGTTCGGCTCGAGCGTCAGCTCGCCGAGCATCGGATATTTTCCGTCGACCGCCTTGAGCTCGACCAGCGCCAGCTTGCCGTCGCCGCTACGGGCCATCGCGCGCAGCGTGGCCGCAACCGAAACCTCGCCGCGGGTACGCAGATACGCGACCTCCTCGGGCTTGGCCTCGCGCGAGATCAGCGAGAAGGCGACGTCTCCGCCGAGCAGCGTGCGGCCCTCGCGCGACAGGCCGTCGCCGAGGCTCGCGGCGACCGAGCCGACGCCGGCAATCGCCATCACGCCGAGCGCGATGCAGGCGATGAACACGTAGAATCCGCGCAGGCCACCGCGCAGTTCGCGCAGCGCGTAACGGAAGGCAAGCGACGACGCGCGGCCCTGCACCGCGACTTCGGACGCGATACTCATGTCGTGGATTGTCCGTCGATGCGGCCGGAACGCAGCCGCACCACACGATCGCAGCGCTGCGCCAGCGAGAGGTCGTGCGTCACCAGCACCAGCGTCATGCCGCGCTCGGTGTGCTTGGTGAAGAGCAGGTCGATGATCTGCTTCCCCGTCGTCTCGTCGAGATTTCCGGTCGGCTCGTCGGCAACCAGGATCGCGGGATCGGGCGCGAGCGCACGCGCGATCGCGACGCGCTGCTGCTCGCCGCCGGAAAGCTGCGTCGGGTAGTGATGCAGCCGTTCGCCGAGCCCGACCGATTGCAGCTCCTGCGCGGCGCGCGCGGCGGCATCGGGATTGCCGGCGAGCTCGAGCGGCACGGCGACGTTCTCCAGCGCCGTCATGGTCGGGATCAGATGGAACGACTGGAAGACGATGCCGACCTGGCGGCCGCGGAAGCGCGCCAGCGCATCTTCATCGAGGGCATTGAACGACGTGCCGTTGACGACCACTTCTCCGCTGTCAGGACGTTCAAGCCCCGCCATCACCATCAGCAAGGTCGACTTGCCCGAACCCGACGGGCCGATCAGGCCGATGGCCTCACCCGCTGCCACACGAAGGCTGATATCTTTGAGGATATGGACCCGTGCCGCGCCGGTGCCGAGCGAGAGATTGACGTTCCTGACGGCAATGGTGTCCGGCTCGACGTCGGTCAGTGAAGAGGATTCGATGAGACTGTCCATGGTTCGGTCATATGGCACTTCCGCTGCTGCGGTCGAGAGCCGGTTGAGAATCTTCGTGCACATACTCGTGTTGCTTATGGGCTTGATGACGGCGGCAAGTGCGCAGACGGCAGGGGTGGAGAAAAGCCCGGCGCAAGGTTCGGCGAAACCGATCAAGATCGTGGTTCTGGGCGATTCCCTGAGCGCCGGTTATGGCCTTCCGGCCGCGGCGGCATTTCCGGTCCGGCTGCAAAAAGCCTTGGAGACCAAGGGGATAAAGGTCAATATGACCAATGCCGGGGTATCCGGCGACACCGCCTCGGGGGGCCGCGAGCGGCTCGACTGGTCGGTGGCTGACGGAACTGACGCCGTGATCGTCGAGCTCGGCGCCAACGATGCGCTGCGCGGCATCGATCCCGCGGTCACGCGTGCCGCGCTATCCGACATCATCACAAAGTTGCAGGCGCGCAAGATCGCCGTGCTCTTGTGCGGCATGCTCGCGCCACCGAACTATGGCAGCGAGTATGCAGCGAAGTTCAACGCGATCTATCCGGATCTCTCGAAGTCGCTGGGCGTGCCGCTCTATCCGTTCTTCCTTGACGGCGTTGCTGCCGATGCCAAGCTCAATCAGGCTGACGGCATGCATCCGACAGCGGAAGGTGTGGACATCGTCGTGAAGAACATGCTGCCCACGGTGGAGGCATTTCTCGGCGCATTATCAGGGCAACGCAGTTGAAATGCAGGCAGCGCGCCGAGTTGTGCCCGTAGGTTTACGAGCTGTTAACGGGTCATGCTTCGCAGAGTCACATATCTCGGGTACAAATAGGCATCGGTGATTCGTCGCCGGGCTTGTTACAGGGGCGGGCTCCCAAAACCCGCGCCAAGCATCGAGGATTATTGCGATGCCGCGTCTGTTCACTGGTCTGGAAATTCCGGCCGATATCGGCCAAACCCTCTCCAGCTTGCGTGGCGGCCTTCCCGGCGCACGCTGGATCGATCCCGAAAATTATCACGTCACTCTGCGCTTCATCGGCGACATCGATGGCTTCTGGGCCAACGAGATCGCGACGATGCTGTTTCGGGTGAACCGAAAACCGTTCGAGGTCAAACTGCAAGGTCTGTCGAGCTTCGGTGGACGCAAGCCGCGCGCGGTGGTTGCCGCCGTCGAGCCCAGTCGGCCGCTGATCGAACTGCAGGCCGAGCTCGAGCGGATGATGCAGCGGATGGGGCTCGATCCCGAGGGCAGGAAATTCACGCCCCACGTCACGCTCGCGCGTCTGCATGACGCATCGAGCCAGGACGTCGCGGATTATCTGTCGGTGCGCGGCTACTTCCCGAGCCGCAGCTTCATGGCGGACCGCTTCGTGCTGTTCTCGTCGCGTGCGTCGACAGGCGGCGGCCCCTATGTGGTCGAGGATTCCTACGCGCTCTGCGCGTGAGGTTTCTTAGGATCGCGGCTTGAGGTGTCAGGCAGCGGCCGGTGCGGTCGGCCGTGGTATGCAAGGGCTTGCGCTTGCATACCCCATTGGCACAATTCACGGCTTGCAATTTTCCGCGCACTAGGGCCGTAAGGTGGACCCATGCTGTCCACCTCGCCGAGTTCCTTTCTCGAACACTACAAATCCCTGGTCGCCTCCGGCGCGATCGAGGCCGATCCCGCGCAGGCCCGCGCCGCCGAGGCGTTCGGCGCGCTGGAGGAGCGGCTCGCGAGCTACAAGCCGCAGCGCAAGCAGAGCCTGCTCGGACGGCTGTTCGGCGGCGACAAGGACGACACGCCGCCGCGCGGCCTCTATGTCCATGGCGAGGTCGGCCGCGGCAAGACCATGCTGATGGACCTATTCTTCCAGCAGAGCCCGGTCGAGCACAAGCGCCGCGCCCATTTCCACGAATTCATGGCCGAGGCGCATGAGCGCATCTACGGCTACCGCCAGCAGATCGCGCGCGGCGAGATCGGGGA
This sequence comes from Bradyrhizobium sp. USDA3010, assembly GCF_056429065.1. NCBI lineage: Bacteria > Pseudomonadati > Pseudomonadota > Alphaproteobacteria > Hyphomicrobiales > Nitrobacteraceae > Bradyrhizobium > Bradyrhizobium sp. USDA3010. The sequence continues at coordinate 46,178 of NZ_JBWJZD010000035.1, read as the reverse complement.
CGGCGACGTGATCGCGCTCACCGCGCAGGCGATCTTCGACGAAGCGTGGCTGCTCTGCTTCGACGAATTCCACGTCACCGACATCGCGGATGCGATGATCCTCGGGCGGCTGTTCGCCAAGTTGTTCGATCTCGGCACCGTCGTGGTCGCGACCTCGAACGTCGCGCCTGATGATCTCTACAAGGGCGGTCTCAATCGCGCGCTGTTCCTGCCGTTCATCGCGCAGATTTCCGACCACATGGATGTGCTGCGGCTCGATGCACGCACCGACTTCCGGCTCGAGAAGCTCGTCGGCGTGAAGATGTGGCTGGTGCCCGCGGATGACGCGGCTCGCGATGTGCTCAATGCGGCGTGGCGCAAGATGACCGGCAACGCGCCGTGCAAGGCGCGCCTTATCGAGATCAAAAAGCGTTTGCTGACTGTGCCGTGCTCGTCGCATGGCGTCGCGCGCTTCAGCTTCGCCGATCTCTGCGAGAAGCCGCTCGCCGCGTCCGATTACCTCAGGCTCGCGCACGATTACCACACGATCCTGATCGACCATATTCCGGTGATGGATTACGCCGAGCGCAACGCCGCCAAGCGCTTCATCTCGCTGATCGACACGCTCTATGACAATGCCGTGAAGCTGATGGCCTCGGCCGAGGCCGATCCGGTGTCGTTGTACCTTGCGACCGACGGCATCGAGGCGATGGAGTTCACGCGCACGTCCTCGCGCCTGATCGAGATGAGCTCGGAATCCTATCTGGCGCTGCCGCACGGCCGCAAGGACTCCGCGGCCAGCGGCGCGTCGACCGGCCTGGTCGAGACCTGAAATTAGCCTCGAAATTCGGTCTTGCGCGCGGTCCGGTTCGGAGCAACTTTTCGTGTCTCCGGGACGGATGTTGCTGGCATGCCTGATCGAATTCCAGGCAAGGCCTCCAATCGGGCAGGCCGCGACTTGAATGGATCATTCGAAAGGGATAACCACCCTTGCAACCGACTTCCCTCCCTCCTGCACCAGTTCAAAGGACTGATTTCCCATGGCACGCGACAAGATTGCACTGATTGGCTCCGGACAGATCGGCGGAACGCTGGCGCACCTCGTTGGCCTCAAGGAGCTCGGAGACGTCGTGCTGTTCGATATCGCCGAGGGCGTGCCGCAGGGTAAAGCGCTCGACATCGCGCAGTCGTCGCCGGTCGACGGCTTCGACTCCAATCTGGTCGGCGCCAATTCCTATGAAGCGCTCGATGGCGCCAAGGTCTGCATCGTCACCGCGGGCGTGCCGCGCAAGCCCGGCATGAGCCGCGACGATCTGCTGTCGATCAACCTCAAGGTCATGGAGCAGGTCGGCGCCGGCATCAAGAAGTACGCGCCCGACGCGTTCGTCATCTGCATCACCAACCCGCTGGACGCGATGGTCTGGGCGCTGCAGAAGGCCTCGGGTCTGCCGCACAAGAAGGTGGTCGGCATGGCCGGCGTGCTCGACTCCGCGCGTTTCCGCTATTTCCTGGCCGACGAATTCAACGTCTCGGTCGAAGACGTCACCGCCTTCGTGCTGGGCGGCCACGGCGACACCATGGTGCCGCTGACCCGCTACTCGACCGTTGCCGGCATCCCGCTGCCCGACCTCGTCAAGATGGGCTGGACCTCGCAGGCCCGCATCGACGAGATTGTCGACCGCACCCGCAATGGCGGCGCCGAGATCGTCAACCTGCTCAAGACCGGCTCGGCTTTCTATGCGCCGGCGGCGTCCGCGATCCAGATGGCCGAGAGCTATCTGAGGGACAAGAAGCGCGTGCTGCCCTGCGCCGCCTATCTCAACGGCGAGTACGGCGTGAAGGACATGTATGTCGGCGTGCCGACCGTGATCGGCTCCAAGGGCGTCGAGCGCATCGTCGAGATTGAGCTCGCCGGCAAGGACCGTGAAGCCTTCGACAAGTCGGTCGGCGCGGTGCAGGGCCTGGTCGACGCCTGCAAGAAGATCGCGCCCGATCTGCTCGGCAAGTAATCTCAATCGACAATGACCCGATAGGCGATTTCAATCGCCTGTCGGGTACAAGGTGATGAAATTCCGGCGGATTTTGTAGTTGCGCGAGCTTTGGTATATGGTATACCAGCGTCAAGGCTGACTTGAAGTTCGCCGCACGAGGGTTTGGGAGCGTCTTTCCATGAATATCCACGAATACCAGGCCAAGGCTCTGCTGCACGAATTCGGCGTGCCGATCTCGCGCGGCGTGCCGGTGCTGAAGCCGGAAGATGCCGACGCGGCGGCCAAGCAGCTCCCCGGCCCGATCTGGGTGGTGAAGAGCCAGATCCATGCCGGTGGCCGCGGCAAGGGCAAGTTCAAGGAAGCATCCGCCGGCGACAAGGGCGGTGTCCGTATCGCCAAGTCGGTTGCCGAGGTCGACCAGTTCGCCAAGCAGATGCTCGGCGCGACGCTGGTCACGGTGCAGACCGGCCCGCACGGCAAGCAGGTCAACCGCCTCTACATCGAGGAAGGCTCCGACATCGACAAGGAGTTCTACCTCTCGATCCTGGTCAATCGCGAGACCTCCGAGATTTCCTTCGTGGTGTCGACCGAAGGCGGCGTCAACATCGAGGACGTCGCGCATTCGACGCCGGAAAAGATCGTCTCGTTCTCGGTCGATCCCGCCACCGGCGTCATGCCTCACCACGGCCGCACGGTTGCCGAGGCGCTGAAGCTGAAGGGCGATCTCGCCAAGCAGGCCGAGAAGCTGACCGGCCAGCTCTATGCAGCTTTCGCCGCCAAGGACATGGCGATGCTCGAGATCAATCCGCTCGTCGTCACCAAGCAGGGCCAGCTCCGCGTGCTCGACGCCAAGGTGTCGTTCGACAGCAACGCGCTCTACCGTCACCCGGACGTGGTCGCGCTGCGCGACGAGTCCGAGGAGGACGCCAAGGAGATCGAGGCGTCGAAATATGACCTCAACTATGTCGCGCTCGACGGCACGATCGGCTGCATGGTCAACGGCGCCGGCCTCGCCATGGCGACGATGGATATCATCAAGCTCTACGGCATGGAGCCGGCGAACTTCCTCGACGTCGGCGGCGGCGCCAGCGCGGAGAAGGTTGCAGCTGCCTTCAAGATCATCACCGCCGATCCGAACGTGAGGGGCATCCTGGTCAACATCTTCGGCGGCATCATGAAGTGCGACGTGATCGCCGAGGGCGTGGTCGCCGCGGTGAAGCAGGTCGGTCTCAAGGTGCCGCTGGTGGTGCGCCTCGAAGGCACCAATGTCGAGCTGGGCAAGAAGATCATCCGCGACAGCGGCCTCAACGTGGTGCCCGCCGACAATCTCGATGACGCCGCACAGAAGATCGTGAAAGCCGTCAAGGGAGGCTAACGATGGCCGATCATCTCGACGCTCCGACCCCGCTGGACGAACACCGCAAGCTCGCGGTTTTCGCGGGCGAGTGGAGCGGCGACGAGATGGTCTATCCGTCGCGCTGGACCGCAGGCGGTCCGGCCACCTCGCATGTCGTTGCGCGCATCGCGCTCAACGGCTTCTACCTGATCCAGGACTGCGTGCAGACCCGCGACGGCAAGGAGAGCTTCGCCACCCACGGCGTCTTCACCTACGACCGCGAGGATCGAGCCTACCGATTGTTCTGGCACGATTCACTCGGCTACTACCCGCCGTCGCCGGCGTCCGGCGGCTGGGCGGGCAAGTCGCTGATCCTGGTGCGCGGCTCGCTGCGCGGCAATGCCCGTCACGTCTACGAGGTCGTCGACGACAACACCTACACCATGAAGATCCAATTCTCGCCTGACGCGGAAGGGTGGGCCGACGTGCTCACCGGCGTGTACCGGCGTATCCACTAAACCCTTCACCGACCGTCTCGCGAAAGCATCTCGAACCATGTCCATTCTGATCGACAAGAACACCAAGGTCATCTGCCAGGGCTTCACCGGCAAGAACGGCACGTTCCATTCGGAAGCGGCGATCGCTTACGGCACCAAGATGGTCGGCGGCGTGGCGCCGGGCAAAGGCGGCTCGACCCATCTCAACCTGCCGGTGTTCGACACCGTCGCCGACGCGCGTGCGAAGACCGGCGCCGACGCCAGCGTGGTCTATGTCCCGCCGCCAGGTGCGGCCGACGCGATCTGCGAGGCGATCGATGCGGAGATCCCGCTGATCGTCTGCATCACCGAGGGCATTCCGGTGCTCGACATGGTGCGCGTCAAGCGCTCGCTGTCGGGTTCGAAGTCGCGGCTGATCGGGCCGAATTGCCCCGGCGTGATGACCGCCGGCGAGTGCAAGATAGGCATCATGCCGGCCAACATCTTCAAGCCCGGCTCGGTCGGCATCGTCTCCCGCTCCGGCACCCTGACTTATGAAGCGGTGTTCCAGACCACCCAGGAGGGCCTCGGCCAGACCACAGCGGTCGGCATCGGCGGCGATCCGGTCAAGGGTACCGAGTTCATCGACGTGCTGGAGATGTTCCTGGCCGACGAGAAGACCAAGTCGATCGTCATGATCGGCGAGATCGGCGGCTCCGCCGAGGAAGACGCCGCGCAGTTCCTCAAGGACGAGGCCAAGCGCGGCCGCAAGAAGCCGATGGTCGGCTTCATCGCCGGTGTCACCGCACCTCCCGGCCGCCGCATGGGTCATGCCGGCGCGATCATCTCCGGCGGTAAGGGCGATGCCGGTTCCAAGACCGCGGCGATGGAAGCCGCCGGCATCAAGGTGTCGCCGTCCCCGGCGCGGCTCGGGCACACGCTCGCCGAGATGCTGAAGTAACTTCCGTCAGGCGAAGTTCCCTTCGAGGTTTGGCAGGGTTTTGGGCGGGTTCTCATGAGGGAACCCGCCCTTTTAATGCGTTTTGCCAGCAGAATGCCGATCAATAAAATATGAAATTAAGTTCATTTCTTGGTTCTTTTAGGCAGGAATATCTGTCCTAGATAGGGTAAAGGGTATCGATCCAGCCGGCGCACTTCCAGACCGGCACCAGCGCCGTCTCCTACGCGCGAACCGAAAAAAATCACCAGGACTGCCCCATGTCTCGCCAAGACGCGAATGCTGCTTTTGCTCTCTCATCATTCCTGCAAGGCACCAACGCCACCTACATCGACGATCTCTATGCCCGCTACGAGCAGGACCCGTCGTCGGTCGACGCCGAATGGCAGGATTTCTTCAAAAGCCTGAAGGACGCCCCGGCCGACGTCCAGAAGAACGCCGAGGGTGCCTCGTGGGGCCGCGTCAACTGGCCGGTGACGCCGCGTGACGAGCTGACCTCGGCGCTCGACGGCAACTGGGCCCAGGTCGAGAAGGCGGTCGGCACCAAGCTCGCCGCCAAGGCCCAGGCCAAGGGCGCGGCGCTGTCCGACGCCGACGTGCATCAGGCCACCCGCGATTCGGTTCGCGCGCTGATGCTGATCCGCGCCTATCGCATGCGCGGGCATTTCCACGCCAAGCTCGATCCGCTCGGCATCGAGGCGCCGCGCGACCGCGAGGAGCTCGATCCGCGCTCCTACGGCTTCACCGAGGCCGATTTCGACCGCAAGATCTTCCTCGACCACGTGCTCGGCCTCGAATACGGCACGCTGCGCGAGATCGTGCAGATCTGCGAGCGCACCTACTGCCAGACGCTCGGCGTCGAGTTCATGCACATCTCCAATGCCGCGCAGAAGGCGTGGATCCAGGAGCGCATCGAAGGTCCGGACAAGGAGATCAGCTTCACCCCCGAGGGCCGCCGCGCGATCCTCAACAAGCTGATCGAGGCCGACGGCTTCGAGAAGTTCTGCGACACCAAGTTCACCGGCACCAAGCGCTTCGGCCTCGACGGCGGCGAATCGCTGATCCCGGCGCTCGAACAGATCATCAAGCGGGGCGGCAATCTCGGCGTGAAGGAGATCGTCGTCGGCATGCCGCATCGCGGCCGCCTCAACGTGCTGACCCAGGTGATGGGCAAGCCGCACCGCGCGCTGTTCCATGAATTCAAGGGTGGTTCGGCCAACCCGGACTCGGTCGAAGGCTCCGGCGACGTCAAGTATCACCTCGGCGCGTCCTCGGACCGCGAGTTCGACGGCAACAATATCCATCTGTCGCTGACCGCAAATCCGTCGCATCTCGAGATCGTCGATCCGGTCGTGATGGGCAAGGTGCGCGCCAAGCAGGATCAACACGGCGATCCGCCGGACATGCGCATCTCGGTCCTGCCGCTTTTGATGCACGGCGACGCGGCATTCGCGGGCCAGGGCGTGGTGGCGGAATGCTTCAGCCTGTCCGACCTGAAGGGCTACCGCACCGGCGGCTCGCTGCACTTCATCGTCAACAACCAGATCGGCTTCACCACCTATCCGCGCTACTCGCGTTCGTCGCCCTATCCGTCCGACGTCGCGAAGATGATCGACGCGCCGATCTTCCACGTCAATGGCGACGATCCGGAGGCCGTGGTGTTCGCGGCCAAGGTTGCGATCGAGTTCCGGCAGAAATTCCACAAGCCGGTCGTCATCGACATGTTCTGCTACCGGCGTCACGGCCACAACGAGGGCGATGAGCCGGCGTTCACCCAGCCGGTGATGTACAAGAAGATCGCCTCGCACCCGTCGACGCTGGAGATCTACGCCAAGCGGCTGGTCGCCGACGGCGTGTTGACCGAGGGCGAGGTCGAGAAGGCCAAGGCCGACTGGCGCGCGCGGCTCGATGCCGAGCTCGAAGCCGGCTCGGGCTACAAGCCGAACAAGGCCGACTGGCTGGACGGCAAATGGGCCGGCTTCAAGTCGGCCGATCAGGAGGAAGACGCGCGCCGCGGCGTCACCGGTGTCGATGTCGCCGTGCTCAAGGAGATCGGCCGCAAGATCACCAAGGTGCCGGACGGCTTCCGCGCCCACCGCACCATTCTGCGCTTCCTCGACAATCGCGCCAAGGCGATCGACACCGGTGTCGGCATCGACTGGGCGACCGGCGAGGCGCTGGCGTTCTGCACGCTGCTGCAGGAAGGCCATCATGTGCGTCTGTCCGGCCAGGATTCCGAGCGCGGCACCTTCTCGCAGCGCCATTCGGTCCTGATCGACCAGGAGGACGAGAGCCGCTACACGCCGTTCAACCATCTCGGCGGCGAGGACACCGGCCATTACGAGGTCATCAACTCGCTGCTGTCGGAAGAGGCGGTGCTCGGCTTCGAGTACGGCTACTCGCTGGCCGAGCCGAACGCGCTGACGCTCTGGGAAGCGCAGTTCGGCGACTTCGCCAATGGCGCGCAGGTGGTGTTCGACCAGTTCATCTCCTCGGGCGAACGCAAATGGCTGCGCATGTCGGGCCTCGTCTGCCTGCTGCCGCATGGCTACGAGGGGCAGGGACCGGAGCACTCCTCCGCGCGCCTCGAGCGTTACTTGCAGATGTGCGCCGAGGACAACATGCAGGTGGTCAATCCGACCACGCCGGCAAACTACTTCCACGTGCTGCGGCGCCAGCTGCATCGCGAAATCCGCAAGCCGCTGATCCTGATGACGCCGAAGTCGCTGCTGCGTCACAAGCGCGCCGTGTCGCGGCTCGACGAGCTCGGCAAGAACGCCACCTTCCACCGCATCCTGTACGATGACGCGCAGATGCTGCCGGACGAGAAGATCAAGCTGGTGCCGGACGACAAGATCCGTCGCGTCGTGCTGTGCTCCGGCAAGGTCTATTACGACCTGTACGAGGAGCGCGAGAAGCGCGGCATCGACGATATCTACCTGCTGCGCATCGAGCAGCTGTATCCGGTGCCGCTGAAGGCGCTGGTGCAGGAGCTCGGCCGCTTCAAGGCTGCCGAGGTGGTCTGGTGCCAGGAAGAGCCCCGCAACATGGGCTCCTGGCACTTCATCGAGCCCTATCTGGAATGGGTGCTGAATCAGACCCACGCAGCCAATAAGCGTCCGCGCTATGCCGGCCGGCCGGCATCGGCGGCGACCGCCACCGGCTTGATGTCCAAACATCTCGCGCAGCTCAAGGCGCTGCTCGACGACGCACTGAACTAACGGCCTTCACTGAAGCCATGCCCCGCCTTGTGCGCAATTGCGCACTGGAGCGGGGCATCCGGTATCCCGCGTCATCCAGCCTCACCGCTGTCGTCACGGAGTACCGGGTCGTTCGCTTTGGCGGATGGTGGCTGAACCAATTTTGCGACCGCAAGGTTATCGGGGAAAAGATCATGACTGAAATTCGCGTTCCAACGCTCGGCGAATCCGTAACCGAGGCCACGATCGGCCGCTGGTTCAAGAAGGCCGGGGAGGCCGTCGCGGTGGACGAGCCGTTGGTGGAGCTGGAGACCGACAAGGTCACCATCGAGGTGCCCGCGCCGGTCGCCGGCACGCTGGGTGAGATCATCGCCAAGGATGGCGAGACCGTCGCCGTCGGCGCGCTGCTCGGCCAGATCAATGACGGCGCGGCTCCGGCCAAGCCGGTTGCTGCCGCCGCTCCGGCCAAGGCCGCTGCTGCGGCGCCTGCCGCCGCTCCCGCACCAGCCCCTGCCGCGCCCAAGGTGCCGCCGGCGGATGCGCCGCTGGCGCCTTCGGTGCGCAAGCTGTCCGCCGAAAGCGGCGTCGACGCCTCCACCGTTCCGGGCTCGGGCAAGGATGGCCGCGTGACCAAGGGCGACATGCTGGCCGCGATCGAGAAGGCCGCCTCGGCGCCGACCCCGGTCAACCAGCCGGCCGCCGCCGTGCAGGTCCGTGCGCCGTCGCCGGCGGACGATGCCGCGCGCGAGGAGCGCGTGAAGATGACCCGGCTGCGCCAGACCATCGCGCGCCGCCTCAAGGACGTGCAGAACACCGCCGCGATGCTGACGACCTTCAACGAGGTCGACATGACCGAGGTGATGAAGCTGCGGGCTCTCTACAAGGATACGTTCGAGAAGAAGCACGGCTCCAAGCTCGGCTTCATGGGCTTCTTCACCAAGGCGGTCGTGCAGGGGCTGAAGGACATTCCGGCCGTCAACGCCGAGATCGACGGCTCTGACCTGATCTACAAGAACTACTACCACATCGGCGTTGCGGTCGGCACCGACCGCGGCCTGGTGGTGCCTGTCGTGCGCGACTGCGACCACAAGTCGATCGCCGAGATCGAGAAGTCGATCGCCGATTACGGCCGCCGCGCCCGCGACGGCCAGCTCAAGATCGACGAGATGCAGGGCGGCACCTTCACCATCACCAATGGCGGCATCTACGGCTCGCTGATGTCGACGCCGATCCTCAACGCGCCGCAGTCCGGCATCCTCGGCATGCACAAGATCCAGGAGCGGCCGATGGTGGTCGGCGGCAAGATCGAGGTGCGGCCGATGATGTATCTGGCGCTGTCCTACGATCACCGCGTCATCGACGGCAAGGAAGCGGTCACCTTCCTGGTGCGCGTCAAGGAGAGCCTGGAAGATCCGGCACGGCTTGTACTGGACCTCTAAGGTCGTATCGCGCGCGGCGCCCGATCGGTTCAGGCGTCGCGTTTTGTTGGGTGCTTACGTTTGGGGATCAATGTGACGGATAAGGTCGTTGTCATCACCGGCGGCAGCCGCGGCATCGGCCGCGCCACCGCGCTTGCTGCTGCCGCGCGCGGTTATCGCGTGGTGGTCGGGTATGCCTCCAACCAGGCTGCGGCCAACGAGGTCGTTGCCGCGATCGAGGCCAGCAACGGCAAGGCGATCGCGGTGAAGTGCGACGTCGGCAGCGAGCAGGACATCCTGGCGCTGTTCAAGGCGGCCGATGGGTTCGGCACGCTCGGCGCGCTGGTCAACAATGCCGGCATCGTCGGCAGGAGCGGCGTGCGTGTCGACGAGATGTCGGCCGAGCGCATCCAGCAGATGATGGCGGTCAACGTCACCGGCAGCATCCTGTGCGCGCGCGAGGCGGTGAAGCGCATGTCGACCAGGCACGGCGGCCAGGGCGGCGTCATCGTCAACCTCTCCTCGGTCGCAGCAAGGCTCGGCGCGCCCAACACCTATGTCGACTATGCCGCCTCCAAGGGGGCGATCGATTCCTTCACGATCGGCCTCGGCTACGAAGTCGCGGGTGAAGGCATCCGCGTCGCCGGCATCCGGCCGGGCCTGATCGACACCGACATCCACGCCGCGGGCGGCGAGCCCGATCGTGCGCACCGGCTGGCCCATATGGTGCCGATGAAGCGCGTCGGCACCGCCGACGAGATCGCCAACGCCATCGTCTGGCTGATCTCCGACGAAGCGTCCTACGTCACCAGCGCGATCCTCGACGTGTCGGGCGGTCGCTAGAGCGTTTTCGAGCGAAGTGGGTACCGGTTCGCGTGAAGAAAACGCGTCAAGACAAGAACCTAGAGCCCCGTTCCGATTCAGTCGGAACGGGGCTCTAGAACACGATCAAGCAGCGGGAAGCGGCCTTCCGATCGGACCGCGCCCGCCCAACTGTCACAGAGTTTAGCTACAGGACCTCAATCATGGCTTCTTACGATCTCGTCGTCATCGGCACTGGCCCCGGCGGTTACGTCTGCGCGATCCGCGCGGCGCAACTCGGCATGAAGGTTGCCGTCGTCGAGAAGAGCGCGACGCTGGGCGGCACCTGTCTCAATGTCGGCTGCATGCCGTCGAAGGCGCTGCTGCACGCCTCCGAGATGTTCGAGGAAGCCGCGCACTCCTTCGCCAAAATGGGCGTCAGCGTCCCCGCCCCGAAGCTCGATCTGCCCGCGATGATGGACTTCAAGCAGCAGGGCATCGACGGCAACGTCAAGGGCGTCGAGTTCCTGATGAAGAAAAACAAGATCGACGTCCTCAAGGGCACCGGCAAGATCATCAGTGCCGGCAAGGTCGAGGTCTCCGGCGACGGCAAGTCCGAGATCGTCGAAACCAAGAACATCGTGATCGCCACCGGCTCCGACATCGCGCGGTTGAAGGGCATCGACATCGACGAGAAGCGCATCGTGTCGTCGACCGGCGCGCTGTCGCTGGAGAAGGTGCCGTCGAGCCTGCTGATCGTCGGCGCCGGCGTGATCGGGCTCGAACTCGGTTCGGTCTGGCACCGTCTCGGTGCCAAGGTCACCGTGGTGGAATTCCTCGACCGCATCCTGCCCGGCATGGATGGCGAGGTGGCGAAGCAATTCCAGCGCATCCTGGAAAAGCAGGGCTTCACATTCAAGCTGGGCGCCAAGGTCACCGCGGTCGACACCTCGGGCAAGACGCTGCAGGCCAAGATCGAGCCGGCCGCGGGCGGCGCTGCGGAGACCATCGAAGCCGACGTCGTGCTCGTGTGCATCGGCCGCGTGCCCTACACCGAGGGCCTCGGGCTGAAGGAAGCCGGCGTTGCGCTCGACAATCGCGGCCGCGTCGAGATCGACGCGCACTTCTCGACCAATGTGAAGGGCATCTACGCGATCGGCGACGTCGTGGCCGGGCCGATGCTGGCGCACAAGGCGGAAGACGAGGGCGTTGCCTGCGCGGAGATCATCGCGGGCCAGGCCGGCCATGTGAACTACGACGTCATTCCAGGCGTTGTGTATACCACGCCGGAAGTGTCGTCGGTCGGCAAGACCGAGGAAGATCTCAAGCAGGCCGGCGTCGCTTATACCGTCGGCAAATTCCCGTTCACCGCGAACGGCCGCTCCAAGGTCAACCAGACCACCGACGGTTTCGTGAAGGTTCTCGCAGATGCGAAGACCGATCGCGTGCTTGGCGTGCACATTGTCGGCCGGGAAGCCGGCGAAATGATCCACGAAGCCTGCGTCCTGATGGAATTCGGCGGCTCGGCCGAGGATCTGGCGCGCACCTGCCACGCACATCCGACCCGTTCCGAAGCGATCAAGGAAGCCGCGCTTGCGGTGGGCAAGCGCGCCATCCATATGTGATCGAACATCCCGGCGCGAGCCGGGTAGAGATCATAGTGATGTTGCGCCGCCTGCTTCAGCCGTTCTGGGTCCTTCTTGCGATCATCTTCCTGATCGAGGCCTGGCTATGGGATCACGTCGAGCCGATCGTAGCCCGGGTGGTCGCCTGGATCCCGCTGCGCGCGCTCAAGCAATGGCTTGCCGAACGGGTCGATTCGCTGTCGCCGGCGATGACGCTGATCGTCTTCGTCGTGCCGCTGATCCCGCTGTTTCCGCTCAAGCTGGTCGGACTCTGGCTCCTGGCGAACCAATACTGGTTCAGCGCGGTCTCGCTGATCCTGTTCGCCAAGATCGTCGGCGTCGGCGTCACCGCCTTCCTGTTCGACGTGACCCGATCGAAACTGCTGGAGATGCCCTGGTTCGAGGCGCTCTATAATTTCGTGATGGCGCTGCGCGCCAAGGCCACCGCGCTGGTCGAGCCGGTCAAGCGGCGCATCCTCGAGCTGATCAGTGGCGACGGCGACGGCTGGACTGCGCGCACGCTGCGCCTGATCGCGCGCTTCCGCAAAAGCGTCCACCAGACCAGCAAGGTGCTCTAGGCAACCACCCGTGCCCCGTCATCCTGAGGCGCGAGCGGAGCGAGCCTCGAAGGATCGACGGCCACCAGCCGGGCCGTTCATCCTTCGAGACGCGCGCAATGCGCGCTCCTCAGGATGACGGAGGGAAAGCAGAGCCTTTCAGCTCAATGCAGATGCAGCAGATGCGGCTGGAACAGGCCGAGCAAGGTCATCACGACGCCGGCGAGCGTCACCAGGCCGGACACCCAGGCCAGCGCGGCGATGCCGGTGATGATGGTCGCGGACGCCAGCACGATGGCGATCTGGAAGGCGGCGGAGGCAAGCTCGAAGTGATGATATTTTGCGGTGGCCTCGTCGCGCTCATGCTCGGCGTGCTTGGCGCGTTCGGAGAGTTGCTCTGATCCTTCGCCGGTCTCCGGCTCCGAGCGGTAGCGTGCCGCGGTCTTCTGCCAGTCGTCGATCTGCTTCTGCAGCGCGGCCTTGGCCGCCTCGTCGGTGGTGGTCGCGAGGTTGAGCTTGCCCTGTTCGGCTGCGGTCTGCACCGCGGTGCGGCGGATGCTCTTGGCCTGGAAGAAGGCCCAGAGGTTGGAGGCTTCGACGTTCTTGCTGATCGATTCGGTCTGGGCGCCCTTGCCGAGCGTTTCCGACAGCGCCAGGCAGAGCGCGATCACGGCGATCAGGAGGGCGATCTTCCTGTTCTCGGCCGACGCATGCTCGGCATGCTCCGCGTGCTCCATACTTTCATGTGCGCTCATGATTCCCCCTCCGGATGAGACCGCGCCACGATTGCTGAATGCGGCGCACAAGGCAAGTGCCGAGCGATTTGTGGCAGCCGTATGAATATGAACGGCGCAAGATGAACGGCGCATTTGATGCCGGCCTCGAGCCGTATTTTGAACTCAGGTCCGGGCGCTCAGCCGCGCGGGTGCGCGGAGCGATAGACTTCGAGCAGGCGCTCGCTGTCGATGCCGGTGTAGATCTGCGTGGTCGACAGCGATGCGTGGCCGAGCAATTCCTGGATCGCGCGCAAATCGCCGCCGCGGCTGAGCAGATGGGTGGCGAAGGAGTGCCGCAACGCATGCGGCGTTGCGCTGTCGGGCAGGCCGAGCGCGCCGCGCAGCCGCTCCATGGTGAGCTGGATGATGCGCGGGCTTAAGGGGCCACCGCGCGCACCGACGAACATCGGCCCGGTCGGGCTGAGCTGATGCGGACAGATCGCCGCATAGTTCGCGATCAATTGCAGCACGTTGTGCAGCACCGGCACCATGCGGGTCTTGTTGCCCTTGCCGGTGACGACAAGCACGTCGCCTTCGCCCGGCTTCGGCACGTCGCGGCGCTTCAGCCCCAGCGCCTCGGAGATGCGCAGACCGGAACCATAGAGCAGCGCCATCACGGCGGCGTCACGCACCAGGATCCAGGTCTCGCGGGTTTCGCCGGCGCGCTCGTCGGCATCGGCAAAGCGTTTCGCCGCTTCCATGTGGATCGGTTTCGGCAGGCTCTTCGCCACCTTGGGGGCGCGGATTACCGAGAGCGCACCGACCTTGCCCTTGCCTTCGCGCTCCAGGAAACGTCCGAACGAGCGCAGGCCGGCCAGCGCCCGCATCAGCGATCGGCCGCCGATTTCGTCGGCGCGGCGCATCGCCATGAAGGCGCGGACATCACTGGCCTCGAGCGCGGAAAATGCCGCAAGCGTGACGCGCGCGCCCCAGTGCTCGGCCAGGAAGGCCAGGCATTGACGCACATCGCGGGCGTAGGCCTCGAGCGTCTTCGGCGACAGCCGCCGCTCGGCGCGCAGATGCGACAGCCAGCGCGTCATCTCCTGCGTGACCGACACGTCGGCGCAGTCGAGCTCGAGCGGTGGCATGGGCTGATCGGTCCGGGCCATGTCTTGAGCGGTCATGTCTTGAGCGGGCACGTCCTTAAGGGCTATTGGCGCTGCTAATCTCCTGATTATATCGCACTGCCTTCGTTTACCGTTCGCTAAGACCGCGCAGCGGTGCTAGCCCGGCTCAAAGCTCTGATTCAATGGACCACACCACACGCCCCAGCCCAGCCTCCGCATCGACGACCCGCGTCGTCGACGTGCTGGTGCCTGTCGCGCTGAACCAGACCTATTCCTACCGCGTGCCGCGCGGCATGGAGCTTGCGTCCGGCGATGTGATCTGCGTTCCGCTCGGGCCGCGCGAGGTCGTTGCGGTGGTGTGGGCCGAGAATGCCAAGCCGGATCCGCGGCTGCACAACCGGCTCAAGGACGTCAGCGAGAAGCTCGATGTTCCGCCGCTCAGGCCGGAGCTGCGCCAGCTCGTCGACTGGGTCTCCACTTACACTTTGTCGGCGCGCGGCATGGTGCTGCGGATGACGCTGCGGATGGGCGAGAACCTTGGGCCGGAGCGGACGCGGCTCGGGGTGCGCCTCGTGGGCGAGCCGCCGCGGCGCCTGACGCCGGCGCGCCGGCGGCTGATCGAGGTGCTGTCGGATGGCTTGCTGCACGGCAAGTCCGAGGCGGCGCGTGAGGCCGGCGTCAGCTCGGGCGTGGTCGACGGCCTGGTCGACGAGGGCACGCTGACGGTCGAGGCGATGCCGCCGCCCGCACCGCCACCCATTCCCGATCCCTCCTATGCGCAGCCGGATTTCTCGCGCGAGCAGCGCAGCGCGGTCGATGTGATGCGGACGCTGGCCGCGAGCGGCAGCTTTCACGTCGCACTGCTCGACGGCGTCACCGGTTCCGGCAAGACCGAGGTCTATTTCGAGGCGATCGCGGAGAATATCCGCCGCGGCAAGCAGACCCTGATCCTGATGCCGGAAATCGCGCTGACCGGCCAGTTCCTCGACCGTTTCGCGCAGCGCTTCGGCGTGCGGCCGCTGGAATGGCATTCGGAGCTCACGCCGCGCACGCGGGCGCGAAACTGGGCCGCGATCTCCGAAGGCAAGGCGCCGGTCGTGGTCGGCGCCCGCTCCGCGCTGTTCCTGCCTTACGCCGATCTCGGTCTCATCATCGTCGATGAGGAGCACGACCAGGCCTACAAGCAGGATGAGGGCGCGCATTATCACGCGCGCGACATGGCGGTGGTCCGCGCCCATATCGCCAGGATCCCGATCGTGCTGGCGTCGGCGACGCCCTCGGTCGAGAGCGAGGTCAATGCGCGCAAGGGGCGCTACCAGCGCGTCGCGCTGCCGTCGCGGTTCGGCGGCCAGCACATGCCGCATATCGAGGCGATTGACATGCGCCGCGCGCCGCCGCCGCGTGGCCGCTTCATCTCGCCGGTTCTGGCCGAGCAGATTCGCCATGCGATCGAGCGCCGCGAGCAGGCGCTGCTGTTCCTCAACCGTCGCGGCTATGCGCCGCTGACGCTCTGCCGTGCCTGCGGCCACCGCTTCGCCTGCACGATTTGTGATGCATGGCTGGTCGATCACCGGTTCCGGCAGCGGCTGGTCTGCCATCACTGCGGCTTCTCGATGCCGCGCCCGAACATCTGCCCGCATTGCGCAGCCGAGGAATCGCTGGTCGCCGTCGGCCCCGGCGTCGAGCGCCTGCAGGAGGAGGCCGCGAGTATCTTCCCCGAGGCCCGCACCATGGTGCTGTCGAGCGATCTCATCACCTCGATCGAGACCATGCGCAGCGAACTCAACGAGATCGCCGAGGGCCGCGTCGACATCATCATCGGGACCCAGCTGGTGGCCAAGGGACACAACTTCCCGCGGCTCAATCTGGTCGGGGTCATCGATGCCGATCTCGGCTTGAGCAACGGCGATCCGCGTGCCGCCGAGCGGACGTTCCAGTTGCTGAACCAGGTGGTCGGCCGTGCCGGCCGCGAGCAGGGCCATGGCGTCGGCTATCTGCAGACCCATCAGCCGGAACATCCGGTCATCAAGGCTCTGATCGCGAACGACCGTGAGGCGTTCTACGCCAGCGAGATCGATATCCGCGAGCGCACCGGCTATCCGCCGTTCGGCCGGCTGGCGAGCCTGATCGTCTCCGCCGGCGATCGCCCGACGGCGGAAGGCTTTGCGCGCAAGCTCGCCGCGATGGCGCCGCTCGACGAGCGGATCCAGGTGCTCGGCCCCGCCGAGGCCCCGCTTGCCGTCATCAAGGGCCGCTACCGCTTCCGCCTGCTGGTGAAGTCGCTGCGCAATGTCGACCTGTCGCAATATCTGCGCGAATGGCTGGAAGCCGGTCCGAAGACCAAGGGCAATCTGAAGCTCGAGGTCGACGTCGATCCGCAGAGCTTCCTCTAGTTCGTTCACTGTCCTCCGTCATTGCGAGGAGCGAAGCGACGAGGCAATCCATGTGTCCGCAAACGCGGTGAAATGGATTGCTTCGCTCCGCTCGCAATGACGGGCGCTGGCAGCACGGCCCGAAAAGAAAAAGCCTGCCGTCATTTGCGACGGCAGGCCTTTGGCGCGAAGCAGGCCTCGCGGCCGTTACGCAACGCAACGCTTACTGAAGCGCTTACGAGACGACCTCGGCGGTGACGCGGCCGACGCCGGCGCCGGTCAGGCCGATGGCGCGGGCTGCGCCGGTCGAGAGGTCGAGCACGCGGCCGCGGACGAACGGGCCACGATCGTTGACGGTGACGACGACGCTGCGGCCGCCGTGGGTGACACGGAGCCTGGTGCCGAACGGCAGCGAGCGGTGAGCGGCGGTCATGGCGTTCTGGTTGAAGCGCTGGCCGGAAGCGGTGCGGCTGCCCGACTCATTGCCGTAGAAGGAGGCCATCCCCGAGAACGTGTGGCCGCCGGACGGCTGGATCGATGCATTGGCGTCGCGCCAGGACGAACCTTCAGCGCGGGCCTGGTGATGATGGTGGTGGCGATGGTGATGCCTGGACTTCGCGGACGCCTCCGTCACGCTGCCCCCGACCAGGATAGTTGCGGCTACAAATGCAAGCGCCGTACGCGAGCGGGTTACATTGCCCGCCGCCTTCTTGATATTCAGCATTGATAAGACCCTCAGACAGTATTGCCACTAACGTGGCAAGTGGAACCCCCGTCCCTTCGTTGACCAAAGCCGTTTGGTTTCGCAATGAGGCACGAATTGGGCAGTAAATCCCGATTGTCTCGGGCTGAAATATCTTGTTACCGCTTTGGGGTACTCAATCGAGGTTCTGTAATCTTGGCCTTTAATGAATTTTTAACCATTAATATGCTTACGAATACTGATTAATGGGCCAGCGGTAAGTTTTCAGTAAGTAATCGCCAAATGAAACGGCGCCGCGTTTCGGGTTCCTTGCGCGCTCGGCCACAGGCCCATGCAAATTTCGTTGGAACAAATCCGCGGTGGCGCGAATCGGAGCCCGCGCAGTGAATTTCCGCGCGCCGAATTTTTCTGATTCGAGCGCCGGCTGCGGTCGCCGAAAACCGCATGCGACAAGGCGGCTCGCACGGTGCCGTCATGTTGCACCTGCGCGATTGCTATGTTAGCAAAGCCGCGATTTTAACGATCCCGGCACGTCCTGTGCCGGTCGAAAATCGAAGTCCCGCTTGAATTCCAAGGGCTTGGATCGCTAGGCGCTGCTTTGGTGGCGACGGTTTTTCCCTTGCGAATTTGACAGCAAAAAAGAGCGAGCTCGTGGCTGCTGAAGATCCGTCCGTTTCGGGAGTGTCCGGTCGTTACGCAACGGCCCTGTTCGAGTTGGCGCGCGACGAGCAGTCCGTCGATCAAGTCCGGGCCGACCTCGACAAGTTCGAGGCCATGCTCAACGAGAGCGCCGATCTCAAGCGCCTCGTCCGCAGCCCGGTGTTTGCCGCCGACGCCCAGCTGAAGGCGTTGGCCGCGGTGCTCGACAAGGCCGGCATCGCCGGCACGTCGGCGAAATTCCTCAAGGTGCTCACCGCCAATCGCCGGCTGTTTGCCGTGGCCGATGTGATCCGCGCCTATCGCGCGCTGGTGGCGAAGTTCAAGGGTGAGGCGACTGCGGAAGTCACCGTCGCCGAGCAGCTCAGTGACAAGAATCTCGACGGGCTGAAGGCCGCACTGAAATCAGTGACGGGCAAGGACGTCGCGCTCAACGTGAAGGTCGATCCCTCCATTATTGGTGGCCTGGTGGTCAAGCTCGGCAGCCGCATGGTGGATAGTTCGCTTCGCACCAAACTCAATTCGATCAAGAACGCGATGAAAGAGGCAGGCTGATGGACATCCGCGCCGCAGAAATTTCTGCGATCCTCAAGGACCAGATCAAGAATTTCGGCCAGGAAGCCGAAGTCACCGAAGTTGGCCAGGTGCTGTCGGTCGGCGACGGTATTGCTCGCGTCTACGGTCTCGACAACGTCCAGGCCGGTGAAATGGTCGAGTTCGAGAACGGCACGCGCGGCATGGCGCTCAACCTCGAAACCGACAACGTCGGTATCGTGATTTTCGGCGCCGACCGCGAGATCAAGGAAGGCCAGACCGTCAAGCGCACCCGCGCGATCGTGGACGCGCCGATCGGCAAGGGCCTGCTCGGCCGCGTCGTCGACGCGCTCGGCAACCCGATCGACGGCAAGGGCCCGATCCAGGCCACCGAACGCAAGCGCGTCGACGTCAAGGCGCCCGGCATCATTCCGCGCAAGTCGGTGAACGAGCCGATGGCCACCGGCCTGAAGGCGATCGATGCGCTGATTCCGATCGGCCGCGGCCAGCGCGAGCTGATCATCGGCGACCGTCAGACCGGCAAGACCGCGATCGCGCTCGACACCATCCTGAACCAGAAGCCGCTCAACGCTCAGCCGGACGAGAACCTCAAGCTGTATTGCGTCTACGTCGCGATCGGCCAGAAGCGCTCCACCGTCGCGCAGTTCGTCAAGGTGCTCGAAGAGCAGGGCGCGCTGGAATACTCGATCATCGTCGCGGCCACCGCGTCCGATCCGGCACCGATGCAGTACATCGCGCCGTTCACCGCCTGCACCATGGGCGAGTACTTCCGCGACAACGGCATGCACGCCGTGATCATCTATGACGATCTGTCCAAGCAGGCCGTCGCCTATCGCCAGATGTCGCTGCTGCTGCGCCGCCCGCCGGGCCGCGAAGCCTATCCGGGCGACGTGTTCTATCTGCATTCCCGCCTGCTCGAGCGCGCCGCCAAGCTCAACAAGGAGCATGGTTTGGGCTCGCTGACGGCGCTGCCGGTCATCGAAACCCAGGCCAACGACGTGTCGGCCTACATTCCGACCAACGTGATTTCGATCACCGACGGCCAGATCTTCCTGGAAACCGACCTGTTCTTCCAGGGTATCCGTCCGGCCGTGAACGTCGGTCTGTCGGTGTCGCGCGTCGGTTCGTCGGCGCAGACCAAGGCAACCAAGAAGGTCGCCGGCAAGATCAAGGGCGAGCTCGCGCAGTACCGCGAGATGGCGGCGTTCGCGCAGTTCGGCTCCGACCTCGATGCCTCGACCCAGCGCCTGCTCAACCGCGGCTCGCGCCTGACCGAACTCCTGAAGCAGCCGCAGTTCTCGCCGCTGAAGATGGAAGAGCAGGTCTGCGTGATCTGGGCCGGCACCAACGGCTACCTCGATCCGCTGCCGCTCAACAAGGTGAAGGCGTTCGAGGACGGCCTACTCTCGCTGCTGCGCGGCAAGAACGTCGAGATCCTCGACGCGATCCGCACCAGCCGCGATCTGTCCGACGACACCGCAGCCAAGCTCAAGACGGTGGTCGAGGGCTTCGCCAAGACGTTTGCGTAACAAGACGTTTGCGTAGGAAGACCTTCGCACAAGGGCATCGCCTGGCCGTCGGCCGGGCGATGGGAACAGAGAGGCTTGCGATCTGACCGTTGCGGTCGGATTGCCGGGGTGGACGAAGAATGGCGTCACTGAAAGACATGCGGGTCCGCATCGCCTCGACCAAGGCGACGCAGAAGATCACCAAGGCCATGCAGATGGTCGCAGCCTCGAAGCTGCGCCGCGCGCAGAACGCCGCCGAGGCGGCGCGGCCCTATGCCACCAAGATGGACGCGGTGATTTCCAACATCGCCGCTGCGACCAACGGCTCACCCGGTGCGCCGGCGCTGCTCGCGGGCACCGGCAACGATCAGGTGCACCTGCTTCTGGTCTGCACCGGCGAGCGCGGCCTGTCCGGCGCTTTCAACTCCGCGATCGTGCGTCTGGCGCGCGAGCGGGCGAACGCGCTGCTCGCGCAAGGCAAGGAAGTCAAATTCTTCTGCGTCGGCCGCAAGGGCTACGAGCAGCTGCGGCGGACGTTCGAGAAGCGGATTGTCGAGCACCTCGACCTGCGTTCGGTGCGGCAGATCGGTTTCGTCAACGCCGAGGACATCGCCAACAAGGTGCTGGCGCGGTTCGAGGCCGGCGAGTTCGATGTCTGCACGCTGTTCTATTCGCGCTTCCAGTCGGTGATCGCGCAGATCCCGACCGCGCAGCAGATCATCCCGCTCGAAGTGGCTGCGCCCGCGGCCAGCGTGGCTCCCGCGACCTCGTACGAATACGAGCCGGAAGAGGACCAGATTCTCGGCAGCCTGCTGCCGCGCAACCTCGCGGTGCAGGTCTTCCGTGCGCTGCTGGAGAACAACGCCTCGTTCTATGGCGCGCAGATGAGCGCGATGGACAGCGCGACGCGCAATGCCGGCGAGATGATCCGTAAGCAAACCCTGATTTACAACCGAACCCGTCAGGCCCAGATCACGAAGGAGTTGATCGAGATCATCTCCGGCGCTGAGGCGGTCTAAGGCAGATTTTCGAAGGAGAACAGTCCATGGCTACAGCAGCCAACCAGATCGGTCGCGTTACCCAGGTCACGGGCGCCGTGGTCGACGTGCAGTTCGAAGGCCACCTTCCGGCGATTCTGAATGCGCTCGAGACCAAGAACGGCGGCAACCGCCTAGTGCTCGAAGTCGCACAGCATCTCGGTGAATCGACCGTCCGCACCATCGCGATGGATATCACCGAAGGTCTGGTGCGCGGCCAGGAAGTCACCGACACCGGCGAGCCGATCCGGGTACCGGTCGGCGAAGGTACGCTCGGCCGCATCATCAACGTCATCGGCGAGCCGATCGACGAAGCCGGTCCGATCAAGTCCGAAGGCCTGCGCGCCATCCACCAGGAAGCGCCGAGCTATACCGACCAGTCGACCGAGGCGGAAATCCTCGTCACCGGCATCAAGGTCGTCGATCTTCTCGCTCCGTACGCCAAGGGCGGCAAGATCGGCCTGTTCGGCGGCGCCGGCGTCGGCAAGACGGTGCTGATTCAGGAACTGATCAACAACGTCGCGAAGGCGCACGGTGGTTACTCCGTGTTCGCCGGCGTCGGCGAGCGGACCCGTGAAGGCAACGACCTCTATCACGAGTTCATCGAATCGAAGGTCAACGCCGATCCGCACAATCCGGATCCGAGCGTGAAGTCGAAGTGCGCGCTGGTGTTCGGCCAGATGAACGAACCGCCGGGGGCCCGCGCCCGCGTCGGTCTGACCGGTCTGACGGTCGCCGAGCACTTCCGCGACCAAGGCCAGGACGTGCTGTTCTTCGTCGACAACATCTTCCGCTTCACCCAGGCGGGTTCGGAAGTGTCGGCGCTGCTCGGCCGTATTCCTTCGGCGGTGGGTTATCAGCCGACGCTCGCGACCGACATGGGCGCGCTGCAGGAGCGCATCACCACCACCCAGAAGGGTTCGATCACCTCGGTGCAGGCGATCTACGTGCCGGCCGACGACTTGACCGACCCGGCGCCCGCCACCTCGTTCGCGCATTTGGACGCCACCACGGTGTTGTCGCGCGCGATCTCGGAAAAGGGCATCTATCCGGCGGTGGACCCGCTCGACTCGACCTCGCGCATGCTGTCTGCGCTCGTCGTTGGCGAGGAGCACTACAACACCGCGCGTATGGTCCAGCAGATTCTGCAGCGCTACAAGTCGCTGCAGGACATCATCGCCATTCTCGGCATGGACGAACTGTCGGAAGAGGACAAGCTGACGGTCGCCCGCGCCCGCAAGGTCGAGCGCTTCCTGTCGCAGCCGTTCCACGTCGCCGAAGTCTTCACCGGCTCGCCGGGCAAGTTCGTCGACCTCGCCGACACCATCAAGGGCTTCCGCGATCTGTGCCAGGGCAAGTACGACCATCTGCCGGAAGCGGCGTTCTACATGGTCGGCACCATCGAAGAAGCCGTCGAGAAGGGCAAGAAGCTCGCCGCCGAAGCGGCCTAAGCTTTGGGATATCGTCATCGCCGGACGTGATCCGGCGATCCATCGAACGAGAAGCATTTTGACTGATGGACCCGCGGGTCGAGCCCGCGGGTGACAGCGCAAAGAACGGAAAGACCATGGCCACCTTCCACTTCGATCTCGTCTCTCCCGAAAAGCTCGCCTTCTCCGGCGAGGTCGATCAGGTTGACGTTCCCGGTGTGGAGGGTGATTTCGGTGTGCTCGCCGGACACGCTCCCGTCGTCGCCACGGTTCGCCCGGGTATCCTGACGATCACGACTGCCGGCAAGCGCGAGAAGGTGATCGTGCTCGGCGGCCTTGCCGAGGTGTCGGACAAGGGCCTCACCGTGCTCGCCGACGTCGCGACCGCGATTGCGGAGCTCGATCGGGCGAAGTTCGCCGAGACGATCAACGAGATGCAGGAGAAGCTCTCCGAGAAGGAGGGCTCCGAGCTCGACCACGCGATCGAGCGGCTCGACCACTTCAAGAGCATCCAGCACGAGCTCAACGCGACGGCTATGCACTAAGGCGCGATTGCCGACCAGTGATCGCGCCATAGCGTCGAGTGAGCCGGCCCCTTTGTGAAATCGCTCACACTCTTCCAGTCATCGTCTGCCAGGACTTGAAGCATTCAACGCTCGCCGTACCCCGGCGGGCGGTGAATGCTTGTTGCGCCCGGAAGCGTCTGGCGGCATTCTGCGCGGCATATTTGGGTTCCGGGGCTGGTACTCATGAAGCGCAAGATCGCAGCGATCTTTGCGGCCGATATTGCAGGCTATAGTCGATTGGTTGCCGAGGATGAGGAAGAGACGCTGCGGCGGCTCGCCTCCTATCGTCAGGTCACCGACGATTTCATTGCCAAATGCGGCGGCCGCATCTTCAACACCGCGGGCGATGCGGTGCTCGCGGAATTTCCCAGCGCCGTCGAAGCCGTGCGTTGCGCGATCGACATCCAGGAAAGCCTGCGCACGCGCAACATGGCCTATCCGCCGAGCCGGCAGATGTCGTTCCGGATCGGCATCACCATCGGCGATGTGGTCGAGCGCGACGGCGATCTGCTGGGTGATGGCGTCAATATCGCGGCAAGGCTCGAGGGCCTCGCCGAGGTCGGCGGCATCTGCGTGTCGCGCGCCGTGCACGAGCAGGTCGTCAACAAGCTGTCGGTGCAATTCGCCGATATCGGCGCACAGGAAGTGAAGAACATCCCGACCCCCGTGCACGCCTACATGGTGGCGATGCGGCGCGAGGACGGCAGCTACGCGACGCCGCAGATCAAGAAGCCGATCAAGGCCGCAGCTGCGGGCGCACCGGCCTGGATGTGGCCCGCTGCCATCACCGTGGTGCTGCTGGCCGCGATCGGTGTCGGCGGCTTCCTTTATTACACCAAGCTGGAGACGTCGGCGACGAAGCCCGTAGCGGCGGCCAGTTCCACGCCGGCGTCTGCGCCGCTGGTCTCGGGTTCACCGGCACCATTGGTCGCACCGTCGCCGCCGGTACCCGCGGCGCCGTCTGCCCCGGCGAAATCCGCGCCGACGTTGGCAGCACCCGTATCACCGCCATCACCGCCTTCGATCACAGCGGGTGACAAGCTCGCCACCGACATCGTTCCCTTCGTCAGCGACCGCACCCGCAACATACTCGCGACCGAGTATTTGCCCGCGGGCGATTCCAAGGCGGTCGCCCTCAACATCAACGGCTTCGTCGGCTGGAGCCTGGCGCAGCCCAGTGAGGACGCGGCGAAGACCGCAGCGCTCGATCTGTGCCAGAAGCGCGCCGACAATGCGAGCTCGCCGCGCAAATGCGAACTGTACGCCGTCGGCAACACGATCGTGTATGCCCATGGCCAGCCGCCGGTGCCGCCCTTGCCATGGGTCAAGCGTGATGCGCTGATCGAGAAGCCGTACGCCACCAAGGACGTGCCGCTGCTGCGCGAGGCAGCCAGGGCCCGGCTCGATAGTCTGTTTGTGCCGGGGCGCAAGACGCGAACCATCGCGCTCGGTCCGGGCGGTCACTACTTCTTCAATTCGGGCATCGATTCGCTCGAGGAATCGGCGCGGCGCAATTTGCAGGCCTGCGGCGCGGTCGCCGGCGTGCCCTGCACGATCGTCGCCGTTGACGATGTCTTCGTGGTGCCCATTCCGGCCACGTTGCGCGTGACAGGCTTCTTCAAGGCCGCGGACAGCTCGGTCATCACGCCGGGCGAGCGGAGCGACGTCGCGCGGAAGCTTGTCGATGCGACGGCAGGCTGGAATGCGGTTGCGGTCGGGACGCAGGGGCGGCCGGGACTGGGATTGAAGGCGGAGAACGAGCAGAGTGCGGTCAATGCCGCGCTCGCGGAGTGCGCCAAGCGCGACAGCGATTGCCATGTCATCGCGGTCGGTCCGTTCACGGTCGGCCCGAACTAGAGCATGATCCGGGAAATGTGAAGCAGCTTACAGCCGGGATCGTGCACCAATGACAAGCTGCGGCGCGATGACGAGTTGACGCGATTGCATCGCGATTTTACCCCCGGAACAACGGACAAGATACTGTGCTGACTTTCTCGACCGATGCTCTCCGCCCGCAGGACCGCTTTGAGCATTGGTGCGACGTGCGCGGCAAAAACCTGTTCGGGGTCACGATCGAGCGCGACAGACGGCCCGATTTCCATGGACGGTTTTCTGCGACGCCGGTCGGCGGCGCCGTGCTCGCGGAAATGTCGGCGTCGTCCTACCGCGTCAGCCGGACGTCATCCGACATCGGACGTGTTCCGAGCAACAGCCTGCATCTCGGCTGGCAGGTGCGCGGCCCCGGCCACATGAATATCGGCCGCGATCGCATCCAATGGGTCGGCAACGGAGATATGGTGTTCGGCCATTCCAATCTTCCGTTTGCGTCGACGCCCGAACGGACCGACGGCTTTCGCTTCTTCAGCCTCAAGATTCCCGTCACCGACGAGCTCGTGCTTGGTGCGCGGATCGAGGACGTGCCGCTGGTCGCGCTGGCGCGTGATGCGAGCCTGACCCGGCTTGTCGGCGCCATGTTCCGCTCCGTGACGCGCGATCCGGCGCAAGCCGGGCAGTTCGCCGGCGAGGTCACGCATATGGCGCGGCTGGCGCTGCTTGCGCGCGGACGCTTGCGGCCACGCCAGGATGAGATCCGTGCCGCGCTGCATGCGGGCTACCTTCATGCCGCGCGCGAAATCCTGCTGCGTGATCTGCATCGGGCGTCGCTCACGCCGGCCGCGGTCGCCACCGAGCTCGGCATTTCGCTCCGGCAATTGCATGCGCTGTTCGAGCCGACCGGTCTCTCGTTCACGCGAACGCTGACGGCGGCGAGGTTGAAGGAGGCGAGGCGGCTTCTCTCAGCGATGCCGGAGCGCGGCATCGACGAGATCGCGTTCTCATGCGGCTTCGACAGCATCGCGATCTTCTACCGCGTGTTCCGCGCGACCTACGGCATGACGCCGGGTGATGCACGGCGCCTTCCGCCGCAGGATCAGCCGGCGAATTCCGCGAACCGGATCGCGACCGCGCGATAGACCTCGCGGCGGAACGGCACCACCAGATCGGCGACGCGATCGAGACGCTCCCAGCGCCATTGATCGAACTCGGCGGGTTGGCCGTTGCGCGGCGTCAATGGATCGATCTCCTCGTCGCGCCCGGTGAAGCGCAGCGCAAACCATTTCTGCCGCTGGCCGCGGAATTTGGCCAGCCGATGTGATGCCGGCCCGTCATAGGCCGGGAATTCGTAGGTCATCCAGTCGGTCTCACCGAGATAGTCGGCGTTGACCGCCCCGGTCTCTTCCCACAATTCGCGCATCACGGCCTGGCGCGGGTCCTCGCCGGCGTCGATGCCGCCTTGTGGCATTTGCCATTCGAGCCCGGGCAGCACGATCTCCGGACCGTCGTCCTTGATCCGGTGGCCGATCAGCACGCGTCCGCCGCCGTTGAACAGCGCGATGCCCACATTGGGGCGATAGGGCTTATCTGATGACATCTCGACCGGTGCGCCGCGCGTTTGTCTGGCCGATCATATGGCCGTCTATTTGGCCGCCAGACCGGCGAATTCCTTCACGACGCGCTCATAGACCGGACGCTTGAACGGCACAATCAGCTCCGGCAGATTCTTCATCGGCTCCCAGCGCCAGGTGATGAACTCGGCCTTATGGCCGCCGCCGGGGTGGGCGACGTTGATCTCGTTCTCGTCGCCGGTGAAGCGCAATGCGAACCACTTTTGCCGCTGGCCGCGGTAGCGACCCTTCCAGGCGCGGCCTGCGACCGTGCGCGGGATATCGTAGATCAGCCAGTCCGAGACCTCGCCGAGCTTCTCCACCGACTTGATGCTGGTCTCTTCATAGAGCTCGCGCCGTGCGGCCTGAAACGTATCCTCGCCGGGATCGACGCCGCCTTGCGGCATCTGCCAGACGTGTGCGTCGTCGACATGCTCGATGCCGCCGGCGCGGCGTCCGATGAAGACCAGTCCCGCCGTATTCAGCAGCATGATGCCGACGCAGGTTCGATAGGGCAGGTCTTCATAACGTGCCATGCCGCCGCTACCTCGCACAGTTCCTGGCGCCGCCCGACCCGGCCCCCCGGCAAGGTCTTAGGTTGCACCAACAGATTGATCTCTAGCCCGATTTTGATTTCAGCATCGCCGTTGTCAATGGCACAAGCATGATGCCCTTGGAGTCCAGTGTCTTGAGCCAGGCGCCGAGCCGCTCGATCGAGACCGGCAGCGCCGAGGCGACGCCCACGGCCGTGCCGCGTTCCTTGGCGATCGTTTCCAGCTTGACCAGCGCGCGGTCGATTTCCGCCGATGTCGGCACCACGTCGATGGCGAAATCGGCCTTGGCGAACGGCAACGATTGGCCGGCCGAGAGGCTCTGCGCGACGCTGCGCGGGGTGGAACCGTCGTCGAAAAAGCTCAGGCCGCGCTTGGCCGCCTCGCGCACGATGGGCTGCATCACGGGATCGGTCGCGACGAACCGGGCTCCCATGAAATTGGCGATCCCGGCATATCCCTGCAGGCGGCTGAGGTGCCAATAGAGACGGTCGAGATTCTGCTCGCTGCTCAATGTGGTCAGCAGGGTCTGCGGGCCCGGATCGTTGTCGGGATAGTCGAACGGCTCCATCGGGATCTGCAGCAGGATCTCGTGGCGCTGCGTCCGGGCGCGTTCCGCGAGCTTGCCGGGGTCGGCGCCGTAGGGCGTGAAGGCCAGCGTCACGGCCGGCGGCAGCTTCATGATGGCGTCAGTGGTCTTGGCGGCGCCGACGCCGAGGCCGGCGACCACGATGGCGACCACGGGCATCCGGGCTGCCTTGGCGCGGTCAGCTTCGGCCGCATAGACCGTGAACGGCTTCAGGCCGTCGGCAACCACCGGGATCATGCCATAGCGCGATTTTTCCAGCAGGCGCGGGTCGATCCCGGTCATCGCGAGCGGCGGCGCGTCGCCATCCGTCGTCTTTTCGGCCGGATCACCGGCGCCGATCACCACGTCCTGGCGCTTGCCGCTGGAGCCGTCGATAATGGTGACGGTCCTGGCGTCGTTCTTGGCATCGCCGGCTGCGGCCGGCGTCTTGGTGGCGGATTTGACCACCGGTTCGGCCGGGGCGTGTTTATCGTCGGCGGCTGCGGGCGGGGGATTGCGGAGCGTGATGCGGGCAATCGGTTCGCCGCCGAGCGGATTGTCGTTGAACAGCGCGACGCCGGCGAAGCCGACCAGCACGAGGCCCAGCAGCACGGCGAGCGCCTGCATCGCCGTGAATGGCAAGCGGACACGGCGCGTCTTGCCCACGGTGTTCTGCCCAAGCGGCGTGCTCAGTTCGTCGGCCGCTTCTGCCATGACCCTCCCCGAATCAACAGCGCGAACGATAGCACGATGCGGTGCATTCCCGCGCGCCGGCCTCCCCGTCAAAGCACGGCTGGCGGTGGACGGCAGAAGCAGAAAGGGCGGCCCGAGGGCCGCCCTGTTCGCCTAAACCATTGGATGGGATCAGTTCGCGGCCTTGTTGCCGGGCTTGTCGACCGCGGCCTTGTCGCCGGGCGCTGCCGGTGCCGGCGTCGCGCTCGAGGTCGACTTGATGCCGTGCAGCAGGTCGTCCGCCATCTTCAGCGCCTTGTCGTCCTTGGCGTCCGGAGGGACGTAGGACTGCGAGCCGGTCTTCTCGTCGCCGTCGTTCTTCAGATGGCCGCGCAGCGAGGCCTCGCCCTTGGTGTCGGTGCGCGCCTTCAGCTCCTCCGGCACGTCCTGCAGCACCTCGATGTCGGGCACGATGCCCTTGGCCTGGATCGACTTGCCCGACGGCGTGTAATAGCGCGCGGTGGTGAGGCGCAGCGCGCCGTTGCCCGAGCCGAGCGGGATGATGGTCTGCACCGAACCCTTGCCGAACGAGCGGGTACCGACCAGCGTCGCACGCTTGTGGTCCTGCAGCGCGCCGGCGACGATTTCGGAGGCCGATGCCGAGCCGCCGTTGATCAGCACGATGACCGGCTTGCCCTTGGTCAGGTCGCCCGGGTGCGCGGCGCGGCGCTGGGTTTCCTCGGCATTGCGCCCGCGGGTCGAGACGATCTCGCCGCGCTCCAGGAAGGAGTCGGACACGGTGACGGCTTCTTCGAGCAGGCCGCCGGGGTTGTTTCTGAGATCGATGATGTAGCCCTTCAGCTTGTCGCCGATCTGGCTCTGCAGGTTGGAGACTTCCTTCTTCAGGCCTTCGGTGGTCTGCTCGTTGAAGGTGGTGATGCGGATATAGGCGATGTCGTCGGCCTCGACGCGCGCACGTACCGAGCGGACGCGGATGTTGTCGCGCACCAGCGTGACGTCGATCGGATTGTCCTGGCCCTTGCGGATGATCTTGAGCTTGATCTTGGTGTTGACCGGACCGCGCATCTTCTCGACGGCCTGGTTCAGCGTCAGGCCCTGCACGGCTTCGTCGTCGAGATTGGTGATGATGTCGTTGGCCATGATGCCGGCCTTCGAGGCCGGGGTGTCGTCGATCGGCGAAACGACCTTGATCAGGCCGTCTTCCATCGTGACCTCGATGCCGAGGCCGCCGAACTCGCCGCGGGTCTGCACCTGCATGTCGCGGAAGCTCTTGGCATCCATGTAGCTCGAGTGCGGATCGAGGCCGGACAGCATGCCCGAGATCGCGGACTCGACGAGCTTGCTGTCATCCGGCTTCTCGACATAGTCGCTGCGCACCCGTTCGAACACGTCGCCGAACAGATTGAGCTGGCGGTAGGTGTCCGACGTCGCGGCGCGCGCGCTCGATCCCATCAGCACAGCGCGGGGCTGCGTGACGAAAAGCGTCAGGGCCGCGCCGGTGGCGGCGCTAAGGAGAATTACCGAAGTCTTGCGCATCATCCGCGAACCTTTTCGCCTTCATTTGCGGCCCACCATGGACCTGGATCGATTGGAGTGCCGTCTTTCCGGAACTCGACATAGAGCACTGGCTGGCTCGCATTGGTCGCGAGAATGGATGCAACCTGGGACGTCGACCCCATGGTCGCAACCGGCTCCCCCGTTAGCACAAACTGGCCGATGTTTACCGAAATACGCTCCATCCCGGCGATCAGGACATGATACCCGCCCCCGGCATTGAGGATCAAGAGTTGTCCGTAGCTGCGGAAAGGACCGGCGTAAACAACCCAGCCGTCACACGGGGTTGTGACCTGTGCGCCCGGTTTGGCGGCCAAAGAAATGCCCTTTTGTACGCCCCCTGCGCCGTCGGAACCGCCAAATTCGCGAATCTTGGTGCCATTCACGGGATAGGAGAACAGGCCTTTGGCCGAGGCGAAGGCGACCGCCGGGCTCATGCGGGCGGGGTCCTTGAGCGCCCCCAGATTGGGCTTGCCGTTAACGGTCGCCGGGGCCCCCTGGAGGCTGGCCGTGGCGGCGGCCTTGGCCGCGCTCTTGAGATCCTGCTCCATCTTGGCGATCAGGCTCTGCAGATCGGCGGCCTGCTTCGACAGCGCGATGGCGCGGGCGCCTTCGGCTTCCATGTCCTTTTCGGCTGCGCTTTGCTGGCGCTGCCGTTCGTCGACCAGCGCCGCGAGGCGGGTCTGGTCTTCCCTCAGTTTGTCGCGGTCGGCCGCCAGCGCATCGCGCTCGGTCGAGATGGTCTTGCGCAGCGCGACCAACTCGCCGAGATCGGACGCAAGCTTCTCGGCGTGCACGCGCAATTCCGGCACCACCGCGCCGAGCAGCATCGCAGTGCGCAGCGATTGCAGCGCGTCCTCGGGCCGCACCAGCAGCGCCGGCGGCGTGCGCCGTCCGGCGCGCTGCAACGCGGCCAGCACCTCGATCACTTCGGAGCGGCGTGAATCGAGCGAGCCGCGGATGTCGCGCTCGCGGCCGTCGAGCGGCTGCAGGCGTGCCTCGGCGTCGGCGATCCGCGTCTCGACGCCGCGCACCTGGCCGGCAATGTCGATCAGCTGCTGGTTGAGCTTGCTGCGATCCTGGCCGATCGCCGCGATGTCGGCCTTCAACTTCTCCTGCAACTCGGTGGCCTTGCGCTGCTGTTCGCGCGCGGCCTCGAGCTCTTGCTCGCGCTGCTTGATGGCGTCGGGCGACGTCTCCGCTGTTGCGGCCTGCTGTGCCGGCGGGGTGGACTGTTGCGCGGGTGGTGTCGCCTGCGCGTGCGCCGCAGTCAGCGGATACGCGGCGAGCATAGCGATCGACAGAGGCAGGGATGCAGGCAACCAGCGGCGGCGCGCGCTGCCGAGATGCGAATCCGAAGCTGTGTCCCGCTTGTGCTGCATTCGCGTGCGTTCAGCGCTTTCGACTGTCCGTCACCGCGCCTCAGACGCGATGGTAGGGGTGGCCGGCCAAAATGGTCGCGGCCCGATAAATCTGTTCCAGAAGCATGACGCGGACCATTTGGTGCGGCCAGGTCGCGGAGCCGAATGCAATACGCAACGAAGCCTTGCGCTGCAATTCAGGCGAAAGTCCGTCCGCGCCGCCGATCACGAAGACAGTATGTGCTGCCCCCTCGTCGCGCCAGCGGCCGAGCTGCTGCGCAAAGCTTGCGCTGTCGATGCTCTTGCCGCGTTCGTCGAGCGCGACCAGCATGTGCTTTTCCGGCAGCAGCGCCGCGATCGCCGCGGCCTCCTCGGCGATGCGCGCGGCCGTATCGCGCGCGCGGCTCTCCGCAATCTCATGGATGTCGAGGCCGCGAAAGCCGAGCTTGCGGCCGATATCCTCGAAGCGCTCGCGGTAACGCTCGGCGAGCTCCCGTTCAGGGCCCTGTTTCAGGCGGCCGATGCAGATCACGACAAGGCGCATAAGAGCGTTTTCCGGCAAAGTGGAAGCCGGTTTGCCGCAGAAAACACGTCAAATTCACGGCTCGCGCGCTGGAAGCGCGCGTGCAAGCTATATGCGCTGCAGCCGATTCGCATCGGCTTCGATACGCCTTAGACCGCCGCGACCGCCGGGTTCTGAGTCCACAACCGCTCGAGGTTGTAGAACTCGCGCACCTCAGGCCGGAACACGTGCACGATCACCTCGCCGGAATCGATCAGCACCCAGTCGCAATTGGGCAGGCCCTCGACATGGATGTTCTTGACCCCGTTTTCCTTGAGGCTCTTCGTCACATTTTCCGCGATCGCGCCAACGTGCCGGTTAACCCGGCCGGTGGTGACGATCATGTAGTCGGAATATGCGGATTTGCCGCGAAGGTCGATGGTGACCGTCTCTTCCGCTTTCATGTCGTCGAGGCGGGAGAGGATCAGGCTCAGCGTCTTGTTGGCATCCGGCTTGTCGGCATCCGGTTGCGCCTGCAAGGCCGCGGTTTTCGTCGATGTTTTACGCGCAGTCTTGGGACCTGAAGTCTTGGGAACCTTGGGTAAAACAGACTTTGACAATACAGATGTGGCCAGGGACCATTCCTTTCACTGTATCGCGGGTGCCGAATCCTCGGCCCCACGCGCCATATTACGCATGTGGGGTTAATGGTTTCAATATTCCAGTAACCCTTTTGCGCCTCACGCCGTTCTCCAGCTCCCGTCCGGGTTCCGTAGTCCGGTCGAAGACAGATTGGATTTCATTCCTGTCAGGAAGACCCAGGCCGGCGCCTGCTGATCGGCCAGCCGTGTCGCCTGATTTTCGGGCAAGCGATAGCGCATGAGCGCCTGCGCCGCCGGTGCGGCAAGGGCGCGGAAACTCTGGGGCGGACGGTCGATCACGGCAATCGGCACATCGGACGCGATGCGCCGCCAATCTTTCCAGCGATGAAATTGCGCGAGATTGTCAGCGCCCATGATCCAGACGAAGTGCACGCCGGAGACACGGCGGCGCAAGTGGATGATCGTGTCGACAGTGTAGCGGACACCGATGACAGCTTCGAGACAGCTGATGTCGATGCGCGGATCGTCGGCAACGCGACGCGCAGCCGCAGCGCGCTCGTTGAGCGCATGCAGGCCGTCATGGTTCTTCAGCGGATTGCCCGGCGTCAGCAGCCACCATACGCGGTCGAGCTGCAAACGCTTGAGAGCGAACTGGCTGATGGCGCGATGCGCGGCGTGCGGCGGATTGAACGAGCCGCCGAGCAGCCCGATGCGCATGCCGTTGGTATAGAACGGAAGCGCCTGGGCTGGGGATAACGGCACGGTGGAAGCTTGTTGCAAGGGTCTACCGTGCGCGTGCGACAATGATCACGGCCGGGTCTGCCCGGTGCCGTGGACGCGGTACTTGAAGCTCGTCAGCTGCTCGGCGCCGACCGGCCCGCGGGCGTGGAATTTGCCGGTGGCAATTCCGATCTCGGCGCCGAAGCCGAACTCGCCGCCGTCGGCGAACTGGGTCGAGGCGTTATGCAGCACGATCGCCGAATCGACCTCGTTGAGAAATCTCTGCGCGGCAGCGGCATCCTCAGTCACGATCGCATCGGTGTGATGCGAGCCGTGATTTTGAATATGCGCAATCGCTTCATCGAGACTGCCGACGATCTTCGCCGAGATGATCGCGTCCTCATATTCGGTGTTCCAGTCCTCGTCGGATGCGGGCTTCACCCTGGCGTCGGCGCCTTGCACGATGTCGTCGCCGCGCACCTCGCAACCGGCATCGATCAACAACTCGACCAGCGGTTTCAGCTTCGTCGCGGCAGCGTTGCGATCGATCAGCAAGGTCTCGACGGCGCCGCAAACACCGGGACGGCGCATCTTGGCATTCAGCACGACCTCCTTGGCCATATCGAGTCTGGCGCTGGCATCCACATAGATGTGGTTGACGCCCTCTAGATGCGCGAACACCGGAACGCGTGCCTCCGCCTCGACGCGTGCGACCAGGCTCTTGCCGCCGCGCGGCACGATCACGTCGATGCCGCCGTTCAATCCCGTCAGCATCAGGCCGACTGCCGTGCGGTCACGGGTCGGCACCAAGGTGATCGCGGCCTCAGGCAGACCGGCTTCACGCAGGCCCTGCACCAGACAATCATGGATCGCGCGGCAGGATCGGAAGCTGTCGGAGCCACCGCGCAGCATCACGGCGTTGCCGGATTTCAGGCACAGCACGCCAGCGTCGGCGGCGACGTTGGGGCGGCTCTCGAAGATCACGCCGATCACGCCGAGCGGCACGCGGACGCGCTCGATGGTCATACCGTTGGGTCGCTGCCAGCTCTCGGTGACGGCGCCGACCGGATCAACAATCTCGCGCACGGTGGCAACGCCATCGGCCATGCCGGCGACGCGCGCCGGCGTCAGTGTCAGGCGGTCGACGAAGGCAGCGGTCATGCCGGCAGCGCGCGCCTCGGCGACATCCTCGGCATTGGCGGCGAGAATGGCCGGCGCGTTGGCGCGGATCGCGGCTTCGATCGCGGCGAGCGCCCGGTTCTTCTGCTCCGGCGGCGCCAGCGCCAGCACGCGCGCGGCAGCGCGCGCCTTGGCGGCGAGGTCGGTCATCAGGACGGCGAGATCGGCGTTGCCGTCGATCGCCTTCAGGGGCGCGCTCATGGAAGTCCCAGCTTTGGATTAAGGCCATGTTCTAGCATGGCAATTGAGGGGTGGCGAGGCACGGAACCGGTATGGCAGGTGGGCGGCCGCGCCCCGGGCCGTCGGCCCAGCCGGCTATTTGGGCCTATTTGGCCGGGATCGCGCCGGCCGGGCCGATCACAAGGTCGTCGCGGTGGATCATCTCCGAGCGGCCGCTGATGCCGAGAATCGCCATCACGTCCGGCGAGGAGCGGCCCTTGATCTTCTCGGCATTCTCGGCGTCGTAGGCGACCAGGCCGCGGCCGATCTCATGGGTGTCAGGGCCGCGCACCACCACGGCGTCGCCGCGGGCGAACTGGCCGTCGACCCGGACGACGCCGGCCGGCAGCAGGCTCTTGCCGGCACGCAGCGCCGCCACCGCACCGGCATCGATCGTCAGCGTGCCCTTCGGCTCGAGCGAGCCCGCGATCCAGCGCTTTCGCGCGGTGACGGGATTGGCCGGGGTCAGGAACCAGGTGCAGCGGCCGCCGTCGGCGATCGCCTGCAAGGGATGCTCGATCTTGCCGGAGGCGATCAGCATGTGGGTGCCGGCGGTGGTCGCGATCTTCGCGGCCTCGATCTTGGTGGTCATGCCGCCGCGCGACAGTTCGGAGCCGGCCGAGCCGGCCATCCCCTCGATCTCCGAGGTGATGCTTTCGACCACCGGGATCAGCTTCGCATCGGGATCGATCGCGGGCGGCGCGGTGTAGAGGCCGTCGATATCGGACAACAGGATCAACAGATCCGCGCTCGCCATGGTGGCGACGCGGGCGGCGAGGCGATCATTGTCGCCGTAGCGGATCTCGGTGGTGGCGACCGTGTCGTTCTCGTTGATGACAGGCACCGCGCCCCATTCCAGCAGCTTGGCGATGGTCGAGCGCGCGTTGAGATAGCGGCGGCGCTCCTCGGTATCCTGCAACGTCACGAGGATCTGCCCGGCGCCGATGCCGTGATGGCCGAGCACCTCCGACCAGATCCGCGCCAGCGCGATCTGGCCGACCGCTGCGGCAGCCTGGCTCTCCTCGAGCTTCAGCGGGCCGCGCGGCAGCTTCAGGCGGCTGCGGCCGAGCGCGATCGAGCCCGACGACACCACCATGACCTCGCAGCCTCGCTTGTGGAGTTTTGCGATGTCGTCGACCAGCGCGGCGAGCCAGGACGCGCGCACCTCGCCGGCCTGCGAGTCGACCAATAGCGACGAGCCAACCTTGACGACGATGCGGCGAAAGTTCTTGAGCGCGGGGCGTTTCATGGGTTTGGTCTGGCAGGAAGGTGGAAGCAAGAGACGCCACGATGTGGCTTGGAAAGTCCAAGTGTTGCTCGGCTTGTGCCGTTCAACCCTGCGGCAGCGGCGTCGCCCACGGTTCCGACTGAGCCTTGGCCTTGTTCGACACCGGCGCCTCGCCGATCACCTCGACCAGCGCGCGCAGCGCGTCCTGCACGCCTGCGCCGGTCACGCCCGAGATCAGCAGCGGCGTCTTCCTCGCCGCCCGCTTGAGGCGATCCTTCTGCTTCTTCAACTCGTCTGGTGTGACCGCGTCGATCTTGTTCAACCCGACGATCTCGATCTTGTCGGCGAGCTGGCCCTCATAGGCCTCGAGCTCGGTGCGCACCGTCTTGTAGGCCTTGCCGGCATGCTCGCAGGTCGCATCGACCAGATGCAGCAGCACGCGGCAGCGCTCGACATGGCCGAGGAAGCGGTCGCCGAGACCTGCACCCTCATGGGCGCCTTCGATCAGGCCGGGAATGTCGGCGAGCACGAATTCGCGGCCGCCGTAATTCACGACGCCGAGCTGCGGATGCAAGGTGGTGAAGGGATAGTCGGCGATCTTCGGTCGCGCCGCGCTGACCACGGACAGAAAGGTCGATTTGCCGGCGTTGGGCAGGCCGACCAGGCCGGCATCGGCGATCAGCTTCAGCCGCAGCCAGATCCAGCGCTCCTCGCCCGGCGCGCCGGGATTGGCGTTGCGCGGCGTGCGGTTGGTGGAAGACTTGAAATGCGCATTGCCGAAGCCGCCATTGCCGCCTTCGGCCAGCACGAATTTCTCGCCGAGCTCGGTGAAATCGTGCAGCAGCGTCTCGCGGTCCTCGTCGAACACCTGGGTGCCGACGGGCACTTTCAGCACGATCGACTTGCCGTTGGCGCCATGGCGATCCTTGCCCATGCCGTTGGTGCCTTTTGGCGCCTTGAAGTGCTGCTGGTAGCGGTAGTCGATCAGCGTGTTCAATCTGTCGACGGCCTCGATGATGACGTCGCCGCCGCGGCCGCCATTGCCGCCGGAGGGACCGCCGAACTCGATGAACTTCTCGCGCCGGAACGCGACGCAGCCGTTGCCGCCGTCGCCGGAGCGAATATAGACCTTGGCTTCATCGAGGAATTTCATGATCCGTACTAGTTAGGGCAGGGGGGCCGCGGCGGCAACCCGCAAAGGCCCTGACTTCGGCGAAAAGCCTTAATTTTCGGGCCTTTTTACGACCCTCCCGCTAGCTGGGCCGGCGCCGCACCAGGAATTTCTGCATCCCCTCCAGCACCAGATCGCGGCGCTGGTTGTGCACGGTCGAGCGCAGCGTCACGACGCCCGTGGTCCGGCCCGGCGCGAGCTCGATCACCTCCAGCGCGGGGTAGATGGTATCGCCGGCATAGACCGGTTTCAGGAACTTGCTCGATTGTTCCAGGAAGCCGACCAGCGATTCCTCCACGACATAGGGAAACAGCCCGGCGCCGGGTGCGGTGTGCACCAGGGTCTGGAAGCCATGCGCAAGCAGGTCCGGCATACCCCGCGTGCGGCAATATTCGACGTCGTAGTGGATCGGATGGGTGTCGCCGCTGGCGGTCTGGAACGCCGCGAACACGGCCGAGGTCTGGGTCCGGCTCGGAATCACGAAGCGCTCGCCGAGCACGAAATCCTCGAACCACCGCTGCGCGGGGACCATGCGATGCTGGGTGGGGTCGAATTCGCTCATGCGGCGTTTCCTGCTCTGCTTCTTGAATGGCTGTCCTACCGGTAGCGCAGGCGCCGCACTGCGACAATTGGTTCGATCTGCAGCTGCCGGGGTTGTCCTGCGCAACGACGTCGGTAAAACCGGCGACAGGACCGGCCCGACTCAGAGGCGGCGACAACAAGAGAACAATGAGCCTGTTCGCAAAACTGTCCTCCTACGACGATCGATCGGCGCGGCTCGCCGGCATCGGACTGATGCTGCTGTCGATCTTCATGTTCTCGTTCGGCGATGCGATGGGCAAATTCATCGTCGCCACCTATTCGGTCGGGCAATTGCTGTGGCTGCGCGCCTGCGCGGCGCTGCTCGTGCTGCTACCGATCGTGTGGCAGCGGCGTGCGGATTTCCTGCATCTGGAGCGGCCGTGGCTGCAATTGCTGCGCGTCACGCTGTCGACGCTGGAGGTCGCGGCGTTCTTCCTGGCGACCGTCTATCTGCCGCTCGCCGACGTCATCACCTACTATTTGGCCGGACCGATCTTCGTCACCGCGATGTCGGGCCTCGTGCTCGGCGAGCATATCGGCTGGCGGCGCTGGACCGCGATCCTGATCGGCTTTTGCGGGGTGTTGATCGCGCTGCGGCCATCGGCGCAGACCATCAGCTGGCCGGCGATGATCGCGCTCGGCGGCAGCCTGTCGTTTGCGGTGTTGATGCTGATCACGCGCTCGCTGCGTGCGACGCCCGATATCGTGCTGGCGACGTCGCAATTCGGCGGCACGTTCATCCTGGGCCTCGTGCTCTCGCCGATCGGCTGGGTGACGCCGACCCCCGGCAGCCTCGTGCTGTTCTTCACCGCCGGCATCATCTCGGTCGCGGCGCTGCTGTGCGTGAACCGGTCGCTGAAACTCGCGCCGGCGAGCGTGGTGGTGCCGTACCAGTATTCGATGATCGTCTGGGCGGTGATCTTCGGCTTCGTTGTGTTCGGCGACGTGCCGTCCTGGGCCACGATCATCGGCGCCGCGATCATCATCGCGGCCGGCCTCTACATCTTCGTGCGCGAGCAGCAGCTCGGACGCACGGATTCCGCGATCAATCCGCCGGCGTGACTGTGCAGGGTGGGCAAAGGCGCACCCGCATAACAGCTGTCGTCCCTGCGTTCGCAGGGACGACGACCGTTGTTGTGGATCGAGCCTTAGCTCTCCCGCCGGGTCGAGTTGTTCCAGCTCTTCAGCGAAGCCCAGACGCCGCGCGACAGCCGGAAGGCGTCGACCGGGCTCGATGAGCCCAGCGCCTCGAAGCGGTGCAGCTCGACGCCGCTCCACTGGAAGCCGCACTTCTCGAGGATGTTGCGCGACGACGGGTTGACGACGCGGGCGCCGGCGATCAGCTGGTCGAGATCGAATTCCTCGAAGAAGTAGTCGATCACCGCGCGCGCGGCCTCGGTGCCGAAACCCTGGCCCCAATGGTCGACGCCGAGCCAGTAGCCGAGTTCGGACGCGGTCTCCTCGCGCCAGTCGATGCCGACCATGCCGATCGGCGTGTGATTGTTCTCGATCAGGAAGACGGTTTCGCGTCCGCCGGCGCCGAGCGCGCGCACGAAGTCGATGGCGTCGTCCTGGGTATAGGGATGCGGCAGGCGGCGGGTGTTCTCCGCGATGCGGCGGTCATTGGCGAGGCGTGCGATGGCTTTTACGTCCGCGAGCGTCGGCTTGCGCAATGTCAGCCGTTCGGTCTCGAGGACGCAAGCTCTTGCCTCGCGCAAGGTCGGCGTCGGGATGTCCTGCAACATGTCGAGCTCCTGTGATGCGACAATCGGTACGCAACGCTTGGAACGTTGCGCGCGGTCGAAGTCGAACGCGCGCAACAAAAAGGGGAGGCCGGTCATCCCGCCTCCCCTTGGAGCCCTTGTGCTGCTCCGCCGGTTCAACAGGACCCGGCGGACTCATGTATGTCCACCGTCTACTCGGCCGCCTCTGCCATCGGAATAACCGAGATGAATGTGCGGCCATTGGCTTTGGCACGGAACTCGACATGACCCTCGACCTTGGCGAAGAGAGTATGATCGGTGCCCATGCCGACATTAAGGCCAGGATGCCAGGTGGTGCCGCGCTGACGCGCGATGATGTTTCCGGGGATCACGCGCTCGCCACCGAACGCCTTGATGCCAAGGCGCTTGCCCTTGGAATCACGTCCGTTGCGCGATGAACCGCCTGCTTTTTTATGAGCCATAGCTCGTCTCCGACTTCGCTTTGATCTCTAGATCAATTCCTTGACGGAATCATTTCACGTTTTGTCACGCATCAAATCTGAAAGCGCGACGATCACTTCTTCTTAAGCCTTGGCCGCGGCCTTCTTGGCCGGAGCCTTTTTCGCGGCCGGCGCCTTTGCGGGCGCCTTCTTCTTGCCCGCCTTGGGTGCTGCGTCCTCGCCATCGGCGGGCGCTGCGACCTTTTCCTTCTTCGGCCGCGGGCCGACGGTCGGCTTGGCGTTGTCGGCGAGGATCTCGGTGATGCGAAGCACCGTGAGCTCGTCGCGATAGCCGCGCTTGCGGCGTGAATTCTTGCGGCGACGCTTCTTGAACGCGATCACCTTGGCGCCGCGCTTGTGCTGCAGCACTTCGGCCGCAACGGTGGCGCCTGCCACGTTGGGCGTTCCCAGCACCGGCGTGTCACCGCCGAGCACCAGAACTTCGCCTAGCTGCACGATCGTGCCGACATCGCCGGCGATCTTGCCAATCTCGAGTACATCATTCGGAACGACACGGTACTGCCGGCCGCCGGTTTTGATGACTGCGAACATCGTTTGATTCCTTCGTGTTCGGTTCCGGCCTCGGACGGTTAGCCCGGGTCGGCTTTTTGTTCAGTCGCTATGGGTTATGTGTTTCGCGCGAAGGGAATGAATTCCCAAACTGGATCGCACAAAAACAATCGGCGCGAGAAAACTCCGCGCCGGATGGGCGGACTTATAGCTGCTGGCGCCGCGGAGTCAAGGTAAAGCAGGGCAAAAACCGGCCAAAAATGAAGGGTTTGGCGTGATTTTGGCCTGGATTGGCGGCTCAAGCCTGCGCCCGGGCGCCGTCGGACGGCTTGGGGTGGCCGGGCCAGCACCCGCAGAACGCCCGCCGCATCCGCTCACGGTCGGCAAGGCCAGGTTCGCCGGTAATTTCGTTCATTGAATGGCGGCTTAAGCACGCTGCACGGGAAGCAACCATATGAGTTTCCAGCCGTTGGTGGTGGGAACGTCAAGCGGGCAGGACGAATGGCCGAAGACACTGGACTAACCACGGGAATCGCGCACCACGGCGCTGCGCGGCTGCCATCCGTCGACATCGACAGCTTCAACATCGAGCTGAAGGACGACGAGGGTTTTCTCGGCGATCGCGCCTCCAAGGGCGCCTTCCGCAAGATCCTCGACCGCTGGCGCAAGCCGCTGCGCAAATCGGAGGAGGATCCGTTCGGCGACGAGCCCTCG
The DNA here is from genome assembly GCF_056429065.1 of Bradyrhizobium sp. USDA3010. Classification (NCBI taxonomy): domain Bacteria; kingdom Pseudomonadati; phylum Pseudomonadota; class Alphaproteobacteria; order Hyphomicrobiales; family Nitrobacteraceae; genus Bradyrhizobium; species Bradyrhizobium sp. USDA3010. The sequence goes on along the minus strand of NZ_JBWJZD010000035.1, from coordinate 5,366 downwards.
GACCAGATCAGCAAGAAGAAGCTCGACGAGTTGCTGGTCGGCGAGGACACCGAGGCCTCCGCGGTCGTGCACAGCGCGATCGAGGAGTTTGCGCAGGAGCTCGCCTATGTGACGCGGCGCTTCCTCGGCACCAAGGCCTGGGCCAAGACCGAGCGCATCGTGGTCGGCGGCGGCTTTCGCGACTCCAGGCTCGGCGAGCTCGCCATCGCGCGCGCCGACATCATCCTGAAGTCGGAGGATTTCAAGGTCGACATGCTGCCGATCCGCTTTCATCCCGATGATGCCGGGCTGATCGGCACGCTGCATCTGGCGCCGTCGTGGATTTTCGAGGCCCACGACGGCGTGCTCGCCGTCGATATCGGCGGCACCAATATCCGCTGCGGCGTCGTCGAGACGCGCTGGAAGAAGGCGCCCGATCTTTCCAAGGCCACGGTCTGGAAATCGGAGCTGTGGCGCCACGCCGATGACGAGCCGACGCGTGAAGGCGCGGTGAAGCGGCTGGTGAAGATGCTGAAAGATCTGATTGCCGCCGCCGAGAAGGAGAACCTCAAGCTCGCGCCGTTCATCGGCATCGCCTGTCCCGGCGTCATCAACGAGGACGGCTCGATCGAGAAGGGCGCGCAGAATCTGCCGGGCAATTGGGAGAGCAGCAAATTCAACCTGCCGGCGAGCCTGGTCGAGGCGATCCCGCAGATCGGCAATCATGACACTGCGATCGTGATGCATAATGACGGCGTGGCGCAGGGACTGGCCGAAGTTCCGTTCATGCAGGATGTCGCGCGCTGGGGCGTGCTGACGATCGGAACCGGGCTCGGCAATGCCCGCTACACCAATCGCAAGAAAGACAACGGCAAGGGCGACAAGAAGGCCGAGAAAAAGGACAAGGACGCCGAGGACGAAAACGGCGAGAAAAAGGCCAAGAAAGCCAGGAAGGCCGACGCCTGAGCCGCTCTTGGGCTGGCCGATCGCCCGGTAAGGTTGATCGGTTAGGTTAAGATCGGGTTCGCGTTGCTGATCCAGCGCCGGCCGCTACCGTGGACCGTGTCGCTCCCGCCGACCGGCGAAGCCGCACTTCCCGGCCAGCAATATTGAGAAGCGGCACGGGACCGCCAGTTTTTGTCGCGTCCTGGCGGTCCCACCACTTTCTACTTCCAATTGATCCGCGCGAAGAAGCCGGCGATCTCGGCGGCGGCGCGGTCGGGATCCTCGCGATGCGGGAAGTGCCCGACATCGGGAAACATCTTCAGGTCCAGATTGGAGAAGGTCTCGCCCAGCCGGTCGGTCCAGGCATAGGGAAACAACGGGTCGTGCTCGGCCCAGCGGACGCAGGTCGGCACCGCGATCGGCGGCAGCGCGGGCGCTTCGCCCTGCATCATCTTCACGCGCCCTGCATGCGACGCGCGATAATGCGCGAAGCCGCCGGCGAGATTGCCGGGCTTGTAGAAGTTGTCGGCGAAATCCTCGATCACGTCGTCGAATGCGGCCTTGCGATGCGTCCAGTTGTGCAGGAAATGGCCGATGTAAGTGCGGCAGGTCTCGCGGCTGGCGCCGACCAGCGCGGGCGCCATCTCCATCTGGTGGAACGACTGGTACCAGATGCGGTTCAGCCGGTCCGGCGCGGCCATCCGCGCCCCGATACCGGGATAGACGAAATCGAAGAAGAACAGCCCGGCGATGCGCTCGGGCGCCTTGCGCGCGAGCGGCTGCATCACGGCGCCGCCGACGTCGTGACCGACCACGCCGGCCTTGTCGATCCCGAGCGCGTCCAGCAGCGCCAGCATGTCGTCGGTATGCTGATCGGGGCCAAATGCGCCTTGGAGTGTTCCTTGCGGCTTGTCGCTGTCGCCGAAGCCGCGCAGGTCGGGCGCGATCAGGGTGTAGCGGTCGGCGAGGCGCGCCATCACCGGCTTCCAGGTCAGCCAGAATTCCGGCCAGCCGTGCAACAGCAGCAGCGGCCTGCCGCTCCCGGTCCGCGCGACGTGGAACGCCGCGCCATTGGCTCGAATCGTCACATGCTCCATGGGCCGCTCCTGCTGCTTTTGCTTCGCCCACGCGCCGATCGAACCCGACCGGTCCCGCTAGCGCTTTGTTTCCGCGCAGTTTCTTGCGTCATCCCGGTGCTTCGATGGCGCGAGGCGCCGGTGACGGAAATATTATTGCAGCGCCTTGTCTGGCCCGCCATCCTCGCCTAGAACACGCCCCGACCGCGGGTGGCGCAAATCACCCGGGCCATCGGAGAGGTGGCAGAGTGGTTGAATGCACCGCACTCGAAATGCGGCATAGGTGCAAGCCTATCGGGGGTTCGAATCCCTCCCTCTCCGCCACCCTTCGCCCTGCCGACTCGTGAGTTGGAGCGCCATTTCAAGTCCGGCTCCCGAAAGGCGTTTGCAAACAAGCGCTTTCTTGGAAAGAAAGATTAGCGGGCGCCGCGGCGCAGCAGCCAGTTTCTTGATTCACGTATCAAACAGCAACGAGGCACACGTTCGCATCCGGCTACGCCAGACCGGGAGAAGCTGGTTGGCCGCAGAGCCGGTCCGCGCCGCCTGAAGAGGCCGCGACGACGCGCCGCCTCCGAGAGACCAGCCATTGACCCCTGACATTCCAACGATCTCGACCGCTCGCCTGACACTCCGTCCGCAACTGTTCGACGACTTTCCCGCCTATCTGGCGTTCCTGGCTTAGCCCCGGTCCACCGGCATGGGCGGTCCGTTCGATACCCGCGCGGCGTGGGGGATGTTTTGTCACGACCTGGCGTGCTGGCGTTTGTTCGGCCATGGCGCGCTGATGATCGAGCTCGCAGCTTCAAAGCAGTGCGTCGGCCAGGTCGGCATCAATCACGGGCCGCTGTTTCCGGAAAAGGAGCTCGGCTGGCTGCTCTATGACGGTTATGAGGGATGCGGCTACGCCACGGAAGCGGCGCTGGCATTGCGCGACTGGGCTTTTGCGACGCTGAAGCTGTCTTCGCTGGTCAGCTACATGTCGCCTGACAATGCGATGTCCGCCGCGGTGGCGAAGCGATTGGGCGGCGAGCTCGATCCGTCAGCGCCGCGGGACGAGCCGCGCGATCTCGTCTATCGCTATCGGGCGCGCTGAGCGGAGACGCGTGGAGCATGAAGCATCATCAATTCCGCAATCCCGCCACATCGGGCACGTTGCGCAGCTTGTCGGGATTGCGGGTCACATAGATTGCAACGACTCGCTCATTTTCGACATGCAAGGCCGTCGTTTGAACAATACCGTTCTCGATCGTGATGAAGCCCGGCAGTCCGTTGATGATGGCGTAGCGGATCAATCGTGAGGGATGCACGGCGAACAGGCGGGCGAGCCCCGCGAAACGCTCCATCGCGGCATCATGCCCGATCAGAGGCTCTGTCGGTGCCGGGACCCGGCCGCCGCCATCCGCATAGACCACGACATCTTTGGCGAGCATGGCGCGCAGCGCGGCAAGGTCGCCGGTCCGCGTCGCCGCGAAGAAAGCATTTGCGAGCCGCAGGCCTTCTTCATTCCCGACGACGAATCGCGGCTTGGCATCGTGGATATGCGCGCGGGCGCGGCTGGCAAGCTTGCGGCAGGTCGCAGCCTCGCGCCCGATCGTCTCGGATACGGCATCGAACCCCAATCCGAACACGTCATGCAGCAGAAAAGCCGCCCGTTCCAGGGGCGACAGGCGTTCCAGCGCAATCATCAGCGGCAGGGTCAGATCGTCGGCCGCTTCCTCGTCTTCGGGGTCGAAGAAGGGCTCGGGGAGCCACGTCCGACATAGGCCACTCGCCGGCGTCGTGCGGATTTCAATTCGTTCAGGGATAATCGGGTGACGATGGTGTGCAACAGGGCCTTGGGATCGCGCACCTGATCGCGATCGGCGGCGAGCCAACGCAGCCAGGCGTCGTGAACGACGTCCTCCGCGTCGGCGACCGAGCCCAGCATCCGATACGCCAGCCGGATCAGGCGCGGCCGCAGATCGGCGAAGATGTCGGCCGCCGATGCTTCGGCTGCATCCTTCATGCCGTCGCCCGAACGGTCGCTGCGGCCGCGTCGCGGCCGCGTGCAAACTGAAGTGCTGCTTTCGCCACGCGCTGTCCCAGGTGACGGGCGGTTGCGAGATCGGATTCCGGCGGCGCGGTGTCCGCACCCTCATCGGTGTTCGACTGCGCGCCGGCTCCCAGCCAGAACCCCAGCCTGTTCGGATCGGCTTCCGATCCCGACGCGGAGTTGTTCCCCGGCGGCAGGTCGAGATTGACCCAATGCATCCCATGCTGGGCAGCGAACAATGCAAGCTGGATCAATGTGGAGAGCTTGTCGCCGGCGTGGGCCCCCGAATTGGTGAAGCCGGCCGCGAGCTTGTCCTTCCACCGATACCCTTTGGACATCACTGCACTTGAGGTCGATTCCTGAAAGGCTTTGAAGGCCGCGGAGGCGGCGCCCATATAGGTGGGCGTGCCGAAGATAAAAGCTTCCGCACTCATCAGTCTATCCCAGTACTGTTCCGCGCTCTCGACCGGCACCAGCAGCGCCTCCGCGCCATCGACATCCCGAACGCCGGACCTGACGGCCTCCGCCTGACGCCGGGTGTGGCCGTAGGCGCTATGATAGACGATCGCGATCAGGCTGCGATCGCCTCCGGTTCCGATATGATGCATGGTGTCCTCTGCTGCTGCCATTGCAGAAGCTAGGACAAGGTAGCGCGTCGAAACGTGACATGCCCCCCGAACCTTGGTCCGGAGGATGTTGCTCCAATTGACCGCCACCCAGGCTGGAGCGGTGGCTGCGGGCTGCTTTGCATGGGGTTGTTTTCGATATTTTGCTGGGAGCCGCGGCCGCCGGGGGGCGATCAGCCCTCGCCGGGGGCCCCGCCCCCGCGTCGGTAACCTTAATTTTTAGTTTCGATTGTCGATAAAGTTTTATCGATTATCCTCCTGACAGTTGAGCGGCGTGACGAACCGCACGATGAGAGGCGACAGCCGGGTGGCTGAACAATCTCTCTGAAATCGAAGGGTGGGCAGAGCGCAGTGCCAGCCACCTTTCGGGCTGTCCGGCGGGGCCGGCGGGGCAAATCAATTTGTGAAGTGCATCGATTGCCAGGCTGCGGTGCGTGTCGCGCCGCAGGATGCTTCTCAATTGGGATTTCCAAGATGACGTTCGCGCACTTTCTGATCGCGGCCGGTGGCGGCTTTTTGCTGCTGGCAGGCTTCGTCGCATTTGCCCTCTGGAGAAACGCGCTCCATTCGACGGCACGGATTTAGCCCGTCTTATTCGTCAGAGGCGCCTGAGAGGCTGGCGAGCGTGGTGTAAAGCGCTGATGCGGCGTAGGATTCGGTTGCAAAGCCAACCCCATCACCTTCAGCCGCGAACACCACGCCCGCCAT